>JBIOJL010000007.1:0-38566 GCA_044450885.1 Tepidisphaerales bacterium | reverse complement strand
TTCTCGACGCGGAAGAAGCCGGTGGCCTTGAGCGTCGGGCCGGCCGCGTAGCCGCCCCAGGCATCCCAGTCGGCCGGGCCGGGGTTGGCGGCGAGTTCGCGCTCTTCCTGCTGAATTCGCTGGCGGAGCTCGTCGAGGGAGTGGACCTTGCCCGGCCAGTCGCGGTGCATGTACTGGCCGAAGGTGTCGATGAAGGGGAAGAAGTTGTCCGGCGGAGGCTGGTAGTTGCCGCCGGCGCGGAGGGCGGAGACTTCCCAGGCGTGATCGGCCTTGGGGTTGGTGACGAAGAAGAGGATCTGCGTGATATTGGCGGGATCAATGGGGTTTCCCGCCGAGCCGTAGGGATAGCCGCGCATGCCGAAGAGTTTGGACTTGAGGGTTGAGGGGCGGATGAGGTTGACGGTCAGCGTGCCGGTCTCGCCGGGGCGGAGGTCGATGTGGCCGTTGAGACAGTTGGAGGTGCCGTCGGCGCCGGGGTTGTCCACGCGGCAAGTGACGGTAATCGGCTCGCCACTGGCGTTGCGGATTTCGGCGGCAACGAACTCGAATGCTGTGAGATCCCAATGGCCCTGGGGTGCGGGAATGGTGATGCCCGGCCAGGGCTTGGCGTGGCCGGTGACCACGTGCAGGGCGGCGCGGTTGGCGGTAACGGCGAGCGAGACCGTGGCGTCTGTGGCGTGTATGGTCCTGGCGTCGAAACGGGCGTCGAGGTTGACCAGTGGCGTGTCGGCCGCCCGGCAGGCCGTGGAGGCGCATACAATGACGAGGGCGTGAAACAGGAATCGCGGGATGTGGCGGGTTGCAGGAAACATGATTATGTTGTACAGCCTTGCACGACCGGAGCCAATGGCCAGCAACGAACAGGACAATTCCCCCCCTCCGATACCCTCGAGCCTGTTTGGCTACGAGGTGATCGATCGCATCGGCGAAGGCGCCGGCGCGTGGGTTTACGCCGTCAACCAGCCTTCGACGGGCCAGCTCTTTGCGCTCAAGCACGTCGTCCCCAAGACGGACAAGGATATGCGCTACGTGGCGCAGCTCGAGAACGAGTTCCAGGTGGCGCGGCAGTTCCGCAACGGCCTGTTGCGGCGGGCGATCGACTACAAGGTGAACAAGTCGCTGTTCCGCCGGATCACCGAGGCGGCGCTGGTGCTGGAACTGGTCGACGGCGTCCCGCTGGACAAGCATGCGCCGATGCCGCTCAAGAGCACGGTCGACGTCTTCATGCAGGCGGCCCGGGCGCTGTCGGCGGTGCATTACCTTCTGTACGTGCATTGCGATTTCAAGCCCAACAACATCATGGTGCAGCCGGACGGCAAGGTGAAACTGATCGACTTCGGCCAGTGTTGCCGCAGCAATACGATCAAGGAACGCGTGCAGGGCACGCCGGATTTCATCTCGCCCGAGCAGGTGCGGCTGCGGCCCGTAACCATCCGCACGGACATTTACTGCTACGGCGCTTCGCTCTACTGGGCGTTGACCGGCCGGCCGGTGCCGACGCTGTTCACGGTGGAGAAATCGGACCGCGACGTGGTCATCAGGGGACGGTTCCCCACGCCGGCCGAGCTGAACTCCGAGGTGCCGGCGTCGCTGTCGGAACTGGTGATGGAGTGCGTACGCTCGGATGCGCTGAAACGGCCGCAGGACATGCATGTGGTGGTGGCCCGGCTGGGGGATGTGAAGGTGCCGTAGGCAGCAAAAGGTAAAAGGTAAAAGGAAAAAGGAAGAAGGAAAAAGGGAGCGGGGACGTGCGTGCCCATTCCTCCGGGAAGCGCCTGCGGCCGCGCGAAGTTGGTGGCATGGGCGTCTCGCCCATGCTGTCGGTACTCCGACACTTCCTCTTTGCCTGGAAGACGCGAAGGCATGAAACTGTTCTTGGCTGATCGGACCGCTGTGGTTCCCCGGCACCACAACTCCGATAATAGACAACAAAAAAAATACTTAAGATTTCTGATGGTTGCCAACACCAAATCCCGCTTCGTGCCTTCGTGTCTTCGTGTTTAATCTTCTTCTTTTGTAGTCACGGCTGACGCGGCGCGGGGTTCGGTTGCTGCGGCTGGGGATTGGGCCGCTGGTTGTTGTTGTTGTCGAACTGCTGCTGTCGCTGGGGGGCTTCCTGGCGGCGCTGCATGATCCGCTCGGCCTCGGGGTCGCGGGTGATGATGTTGATGTGCGCGGGGGCGGCGGTCTTGGCGTCGTAGGTTTCGTACTGCCAGTTGTCCTTGCTCTCGCGCGTCACCAGGCGGATGCGCTGGTTCAGGTCCTGGCTGGTCTGCTTGCCTTTGGAGGCGTCGTCGAGACAGGTCCTCACGACCTCGGCTTTCACCGGCTCGAACTTCGCATCCTTCTTGAACTCGGCGAAAGCCTCGGTGCCGGCGGCCTGCAGGTTCTTGGGCCACATCTTCATGAACATGGCGCTGGAGACGTAGATGTCGACGCTGTTGAGCTTGCCGTTGATGGCGAAGGCGTAGCCGATGACGGACTTGCCCTCGGGCAACTGGACCAGGGCCTTCTGGGTGGCGTCGATGGCCTCCTGGACTTTCTTGTTCTCCAGCGACAGTTGCAGGCTGGTCGCGGATTCGGCACTGTTGACCGAGCCGCCGGCGTTGGAGCTGAGTTTCGCCTGGGCTACGGCCACTTCCTGCCAGACGGCCGACTGGTCGCCGGCGCCTTTGGCGGCGATCTTGAGCGACTTGGAGGAGAGGTTGTTGTTGGAATTGGCGAAATATCCGGCCGCCTCGCCGCCGCGCTGCTGCCAGCGGCCGGACTCGACGCAGAAGGAATCGAGGGGCATCTTGCCGGAATGGGCCGAGCAGATCAGGTCGTACTTGATGGTGCGGTCCTGGCGGCCGCCTTTGACGATGTCGCCGGACTGAATGTACACATCGTCGTTGGAGACGTTCTCGATCGACAACTGGTTCACCTCGCCGGTCTCGTGGACGATGACCTTCTTCTGCTCCATGGCTTCCTGGAGCGTGAGGTAGACCTTGCCTTTGATGCGATCCGGGCCATGGATCAGGAACAGGGTGAGGTTGTCGTGGACGAACGGGCCGGTGATGGTGTAGTCGGCCGGCTTGGGCGGGGCATCGGCGGCCCGGGCGGCCACGGCGAGAAGCGCGACGAACGCAACGAGCACGCAGAGCAGGCGAAGGGCGATCATGAGGACCTCCGGGATAGAGTTCGACCAGCAGGTTTGGACGCGGGAGGGGGCGGAGAGTTCCCGGGAGGCGGAGAAGATTAAACACGAAGAACACGAAGGCACGAAGCGGGGTATGGCGGTGGCGAGCGAGTCGCGTTGTGGTCGCGTCCCAGAGCAGACAAGAGAATAACCGCGGATTTCGCGGATGGCACGGATACGGATCAGACAGAACTGATAAATGCCTGCTAACCAATATCAAATATCAATTTCCCGGCTCCGGCTTTCCGACTGGCACCGTTGCCTGCGGCAGGTTACTATGAGATTACGAAATCTGATGGTTTCGGGTACGACTCTTGCTATTCGGAGGTATTCGGAAGTGATCAGCCATTTTGCGCCAGCCGAACGATCGAGCGAAGACGAGCTGCGGCTCGAGATCGCCATGGTCAGCAAGAATCCCGTCGTGGATGCGCTGCTGAACCTGGCGGGCGGAGTGCTGGCGGTGCTGAACGAGCGGCGGCAGATCATTGCCGTCAACGACGGCTTCCTGCGCTGGCTGGGCGTGAAGGATGCAGCGAAGGTGATCGGGCTGCGGCCGGGGGAGGCGGTCGGGTGCATTTACGCCTCTGAGTGCCAGGGTGGTTGCGGGACTTCGCCGGCTTGCTCGACGTGCGGGGCGGCGATTGCGATCGTGTCCAGCCTGATCAACGGTGTGTCCGCCGAGGAGGACTGTGCCCTCACCGTCAAGCACAACGGAAAGCCGGAAGATCTCTTCCTGCACGTCCGATCCACGCCGGTGCGTTTCGGCGGATCGCGGTTCGTGGTGTTGTTTCTCCAGGATGTCACGCGGCAGCAGCACGCGGCCGCCATTGAACGGGTGTTCTTTCACGATCTGGCGAACATCGTCATGAGCCTGGAGACGGCCGGGGCGCTGCTGGCCCGCGATCCGCGGAAGAACGCGGAGGAACTGGCGCAGCCGATCCGCTCGCTGTCGCAGCGGCTGGGCCGGGAGCTGCGCATCCAGCGGCGGCTGACGGATCCGAAGGGGGCGTTGCAGGCGTCCCTGAAGGACGAGGTGCTGATCACCGAGCTGTTCGAGGAGCTGCGGCTGGGTTTCGAGTCGCATCCGGCGGCCGAGGGCAGGCGGCTGTCGTTGGCGCCGGTTGCCGCCGACCTCAAGCTCAAGACGGATCTGGCGATGCTCCTGCGGGTGCTGGGGAACATGGTGGTCAACGCGCTGGAGGCGACGGCGGCAGGGGACGAGGTGCGGGTGTACGTCGAGCCGTTCAAGGACGGCGTGCGGCTGTGCGTCTGGAACCGGCAGGAGATCGCGCCCGAGGTCACGCGGCGTATTTTCCAGCGGAACTTCAGCACCAAACGGCAGGCGGGCCGGGGGCTGGGGACCTACTCGATGAAGTTGTTTGGCGAGCAGTACCTGGGCGGGACGGTGGACTTTGAGACTTCGGCGGAGGGCGGGACCGTGTTCCGGCTGGCGCTGCCGGCGTCGGCGCTGGTGCGCTGCTCCTGACGGCAAGACGGAGATCAGCCCGCATGGGCGGCGAGAACCGCAGCGCGGCTTCGCCGCAACCAAAGGGATTGAGGCACGAAGGCACGGAGGCACGAAGTGGAAGAAAGGGCCGGCGTAGGCAAGAGGTGGCAGAAATCTTCTCACGCTGCAAAGGAATCGACGGGTTGTGGCACAGGGGATGAAGATTCTGCGCGTGATCCATCCAGATACCCAGCGAGCACCATCAACATGGCCGATCGGTCGATCGGCTTGCTGAGGTACTCGTCACAGCCGGCGACAAGACATTCTTCGCGGGCGCTGGTCATGGCGTGGGCGGTGAGGGCGATGATCGGCCGGGTGTAGCCACGCTGGCGCAGGGTGCGAGTGGCCTGGTATCCGTCGATGACGGGCATCTGCATGTCCATGAGGATGATGTCAAAGGGCGTGCCGGCGGCCTGGGCGTCCAGAGCGTGGTCGATTGCCAGTTCCCCGTTCTCGACGATGATGACTTCGGCCCCGGCCCGGCGAAGATGAAAGGCGATCAACCGCTGGTTGTCCGGGCCGTCTTCCGCGAGCAGGATGCGGGCCTTGAGCTTGAGATCGGCCTGGCTCTCCTGCGGACGGCCGGAGGGAAGAAGCTGGGCGGCGTTCTGGATCATCCGTGCATCCGCGGGCGTTTCGGCCGGCAGGGTGAGCACGAAGCGGCTGCCGGCGCCGGGCGTGCTTTCGGCGGTCAGATCTCCTCCGAGCAGTTGCGCGAGGCGGCGGGAGATGGTCAGCCCGAGCCCGGTGCCGCCGAATTTGCGGGTCGTGGAACTGTCCGCCTGCGTAAACGGTTGAAAGAGCCGGGCGATCTGGTCCGGCTGGATGCCGATGCCGGTGTCGACGACCTGGAACTTCAGGCAGGGCGGGGCCTGCGCCGGCCGGTCGAGGCCGAGGAGGATCTTCACGCCTCCCCGCTCGGTGAATTTCACGGCGTTGCCGACGAGGTTGGTGAGAATTTGCCGGAGGCGCCCCGGGTCGGAGAGAATCGTGCCGGGAATGGGAAAGGCATAGTCGACATCCAGCGAAAGACCGCGCTCGGCGGCCCGGGGACGCAACAGGGCGGCGACGTCGGCGGCGACCTGGCACGGGGAACAGGCAATCCGCTCCACCATCATCTTGCCGGCCTCGATCTTGGAGAGGTCGAGCGTGTCGTTGATGATGGTCAGCAGATGCTGTCCGTTGCGGCGAATGGTCTGGATGCAATCGGCGCGGCCGGAGGGCGTTTGATCCGAGTCGGGCAGCAGATCGGCGAAACCGAGGATGGCAGTCATGGGGGTGCGGATCTCATGGCTCATGTTGGCGAGGAACTCGCTCTTGGCGCAACTGGCGGCGTCGGCGGCCTCGCGCGCGGTTGCAAGCTGGATGATCTGCCGGCGCAGACCCCGATAAGCAAAGAGGAGGCCGGCCATGCCCACGCCCCACAGTCCGCCGTATTGGATCAGAGCCTGCCAGCGATGGTGCCAGGTCAGGGCGCGGATCGGCTCCATGGGGATTCCCACGCTGATCCCGCCGCGGACGTCGCCCTCCTTGTAGCCCTGGACCGCGTGGCACTTCAGGCACGGTTGCTCGACAATGAGCGGCCGCATCAGCCGGAAGTGCGCTCTGCCGCCCAGTTCTTCCTCCCCGCTGCACTCGGCAGCGCCTTGTTCGAACGCCTGCAAGGCCCGCCGTTCCCACTCGTCCGGCGCGTTGCCGGGGTTCAACGGACGCAGGCTGGTGATGTGTCCGACGATGTTGCTGTTTTTCTGCTGGAGTTCGTGGACCTGGCGCGTCATGTAGGCGGGATTGACCAGGGTCAGGCGCCGTCCGTCCGCCAGGCTGATGTCGCGGTTTGGCGCCGCCAGATATGGATTGGGCGGCGTGAGTTCGCCCGCCGCGACATAGACCCCGCCGCGCAGGGCGTTCCAGCGACGGAAGAGGACGTCCTTCTCGAACGCCGTCCGGGCCTGGATCTTCGCGTTCTCGATGTCCGCCTGGCCGTGCGAGTTGAGCGTCCAGGCGAGCATGCCGCCGGCGAGCGCGGTCCAGCCTATGGCCAGAATGCAGGCATACCGGGTCAACCGGCCGGTCACATGATGGGCCGAATATTGATGCACGTCACGACACTCCACACCGGGTGTCGGCTCAAACGTGCGGGGACTTCAGCATCCGGCGCAGCTTTGGGCGCGGCGGTCCGATATTTCAGGGGTCGATGGGGATTTGCATCCCATTCCGCAACTGAAAGTGAGGGACGCGGGCTGTTGTGATCTGAGCGCGGACAACGAACAGATAGAACGTGTCATCGTCCCCGGCCGGGCCAGGCTTCTCCGGGGCCTCAGGCATGGCCACCAGCACAAAGCCCGATCGCGGCAGCGTCACGGTCGCCTCCGAGTCCCCCACAATCCGGTCCTGCGGCGTGCCCATACGCCGCACACGCGGCCAGATGCGGAGTTGAACGCTCTGTCGGTCCTCGGCGACGGTCGGCTTGAGGTCAAGGATGGGATTGCTCTTGCCGGGCTTGCCCGCGACCGGCAATGGGAACTCCGAAGATCCATCGCCCAGCAGCGCTACGGCGTCCCCGCTGTACACATGTTGAAGCGGAGTCGTCCACATTGCCGCGCGATTGGCCCGTAATAATCGCAAAACGTGGACGACCTGGTCCTCGCTCATGACGCCAGTGGCCGCCGTCCCGGGCAGGGGCTGGCCGAGACATGCCTTGATGTCCTTGTCGGCCAGCATGGCCCGATTGACGGGCGCGACCTTGACCGCCACCCGCACGGGCACACGCCCCAGGACCGTCTCGCGAAGCTGTTCCAGGAACTCCGCGACACGGCGGTGAGTCAACTCGGACGCCGAGATGACCAGCCGCCCGTCAAACTCGCGGATCACCCCGCCCGCTTTCCACGCGGCCGGAGCGACCTTGGACTGGATCAGGTTTCTCAATTCTCCAGCACTGCCGATGCGGGCATCCTTCGGCGCCTCGGGCGCATTGGCGAGCAGATCGGCCACCTCGTAGACGCGCACCACGCGTTCCCGCTCCAATTGGGCAGCCGCGGAGATGCGGATGAACTCGCTGTCAAAGACCAGGCCCGGCGGTTCTTTGCTCCCGGCCGAGCCGAGGACCGCGTCCAGCGCCGTCACGATCGTCGGGGCCGCGAGCGGTTTGAGGTGGAGCGGGGCATCCGCCTCGACGCCCGCGTCGCGCAGCGCCGGCCAATCCACGACGATATTGAGGCCGCTCACATCGCGCATGAATTCGACTGCGTCTGTGAGGCTTGCCTCGTCGAATCTGATTTCGGGCGGCATGCCCAGCAGCGGTTCGTCGGGGTCGATCGCGAAGTCGTAATTCTTTGCCCATTCCTCTTCCGTCAACTGCTCGCCGCGGTATGTCAGCGCGGGAGCGAGCAGGCACACGATCGAAGCTATCACAAGGCAGTTTCGCATCGAGACCTCACCAATCAGCGTGCTTCCGCGGGTGCCGTGCCGAGCGCGGCATGCACGATGAACAGAAAGAAATGGTCATCATTCTGCGGCGGCAGCGGCCGCTCCGGGTCTTCCGGCAGCGCGATCACGGCAAAACCGGCGTGCGGCAGCGTTACGATCACTCGCATATCCCCAAGCAGCCGCCCCTTGGGTTCGGCCTGAAACAGGACGCGCGGGCGCACGCGCAGGACGATCGTCTGCCGGTCGGCACCGACGGCGGGCGTGATTTCCAGCACGGGAATGCTCTGGCCTGCCGCGGCACGCCGTGGGGACCGGGTGGGGTCGGCAGTGCCATCCTGCCACAGATTTCCATAACATGTCGCGGCCTGCCCGCTGCGAAACTGCCGAAATGTCGTTGTCTCCACGGGCACGCCTTCGGACTTGAGCGCGTCCAGAGTCGATGCCGCCGCGGATTCTCCGATCGTCATCGTCGATGCCGTTCCCGCCCGTGGGACATCCAGATGCCACGGGGCGCCGTTGCGCTTCAGCATGGCGCGCGTGACCGTTGCGACCTTGACCCCCACCTCTACCCGGATGGCCAGGGAATTCCGCAGCTCGTCCAGCAGGCCGGCGAGCTGCCGATGTGTTGGCAGCGAGGCCACGACGGCCAGCCGGCCGTCAATCTCGCGGATGGTGCTTCCCTTTGTCCACGCGGCGGGCGCCACGGTCGATTCGATCAGGTCCGTGAGCGCCTTCGCCCGGCGCGGCTTGTCCTCGGCGCGGGCGTCACTGCTGCCCGCCAGCAAATCGCGCACATCGTATGCCCGGGCAACCAGTTCCCGGTGCAGGTGGGCGGCGGTGGTGATGCGGATGAGCTTCTCTTCGAGGGTGAAATCGAGCGGTTCCCGGGTTTCGATCGACTTGAGGATCGCGCTCAGCACCGCGCCAATCGAGGCATCACGCAGCTTTATGGTCACGGGCGTGGCCTTGGTGACGCCCGCTTCCTGGAGCGCGGCCCAGTCGACGACGACTTTGATGCTCGTGACATCCCGCATGAAATCCACGACGTCGGCGAGCGGGATGGCGTCGAACCTGATTTCTGGAAGCACCCCGTCGCGCATGCCGGTTGACATTGGCCACTCGTTGCCGAACGCGGCGGTCTTGAGCCATTCTTTGACGCCTTCCCCGCCCGCCGCATCGGCGGCGACATGGCGGACGCCGCAAGAGAGCAATATGAGGGCCAGATACAAAGCACGCGTGGTGGTTCGGCGTGGGTTCATGGTCCGCACCTTTTCCGGGCAGCAGAGCCGCCGGAATGGACATTTTCATTTGCTGACACGCACATTTCCAGCAAATTCCCAGCCAGTCAGCCAGTTTGCGAAGGAACACACCCGGACCGCGCGCGGACGCTGCCCGGAGGCAATGACGACGATGTTCCGGCGGTTTTCTTCTTTGCCCTCCCCCGTCGGGCGCTTTACGATACATCCCGGCAACTGTGGCAATTCCTCTTTCGGGAAAGGCAGGCCAGAACCATGTCCCAGACCACCCACGAAATTGAGGAGAAGACGGTGCCGCCCATGCAGATCGCTGGAATCCGCATGCGGGGCAAGTACTGCGACTGCGGCAAGGGGTTCGGCAAGATCGGCCGCAGCTTCGGACGATACCTCGCCGGCAAGCCGCTGCTGCTGCACTTCAGCACCGAGTATCGCGAGAACGATGCCGACTTCGAGGCGGCCATGCCGATCCGGGCCGGGGCGAAGGCGGTCGAGGGAATGACCATCCGCGAGCTTCCGGGCGGGCGGTGCGTGTGCCTGATGCACCAGGGGCCTTACGACGAGCTCCGGCGCTCGTATGAGAAGATCACCCGGTACGTTCACGAGAAGGGCTACAAGATCACCATTCCGTCCCGCGAGATCTACATCAAGGGTCCGGGGATGATTTTCAAAGGCAATCCTCGGAAGTACCTGACGGAGATTCAGATGATGATTGAAGAGGGATGATCGCGGGCGTGGGGGCGCGGGTGGGTCCACGACTGTCGTTGACGTGGCTTGGACGCGCTGCATCAGCCCCGGAAGGGGCGAAACATGTTAGCCCATGGCGCAAGCCATGGGGGTAAGGCGGGAAGGGCCCTCAGTTGATGCCAGCCCCGTAGGGGCGACAGAACGATTGTGTCGCCCCTACGGGGCTGGGTTTGTGTCTTGCCCTTCTTCACCCACGACTTACGTCGTGGGCTAGTATCTATCGCCCCTACGGGGCTGGAGCCGCGTCAGCCCCTGGCAACAACGGTCGTGGACCCGGCGCGCGGGCGCGGGTTGACGGCTCGAAGCGCAGACCGAGAATGATCGAACCATGTCTCCTCGACTGCTTCTGCTGGCGTGTCTGTTGCCGGTTCTTTCGGCCTGTTCCGGGCCGGCCATGGAGAGCGTTCGTATTTCCGGCGACGGGCGGGGCTTCGTGCTGCATCCATCGGGCAAGCCGTTCACGCCGTGGGGGATGAACTACTCGTCCAACGACATCGAGGACCGCTGGGACAAGGACTGGCCGGGCGTCGAGCGCGATCTGATTGAACTGAAGCGGCTTGGCGCCAATGTGCTGCGGATCCATCTCCAGTTCAACCGGTTCATGGCGGGCCCGGAGCAACTCAAGGGACATGCGTTTGAGCAGCTTGGGCGGTTTCTCAAACTGGCCGAGACGAATGGGCTGTATCTCGACATCACCGGCCTGGCCTGCTACACGCCGGCCGACAATCAGCCGTGGTACGATGCGCTCGACGAGCAACAGCGCTGGGCGGCGCAGGCGCGGTTCTGGCAGGAAGTTGCCCGGCGGTGCGCCTCCAGCCCGGCCGTCTTCTGCTATGACCTGATGAACGAGCCGGTGTCGCCGGGCGGCGACGGACGCAAGCCGGGGCAGTGGTATTCCGGGACGCTTTTCGGCGGCTTTGACTACCTGCAATGGATTGCGCTGGCGCAGGGCTCTCGGGCGCGGGATGCGATCGCCCGCGACTGGGCCCGGACGCTGGTCGCCGCCATCCGAAAGGAAGACGGAAAGCACCTGGTCACGGTGGGTTTGCTGCCGACGCTCAAGGGGACGTACTTCTTCGGATTTGTCCCGGCGACGCTGGCGCCGGAAGTGGACTTCATCAGCGTCCACATCTATCCGACGCACGAGGACCCGGCCGAGGCGATGCGGATACTCAGGCAGTTCGTTGTGGCCGGCAAGCCGCTGGTGATTGAGGAGACGTTCCCGCTGAGCTGTTCGGCGGACGAGCTGCGCCGGTTCCTGCTGGACTCGCGAGGCATCGCATGTGGGTGGATCGGACACTATCTCGGCAAAACCCGCAAGGAACTGGAGGAGATGAAGCAGAGCGGGCGGTTGAGCATGCCGGATGCGATTTCGCTGTCGTGGCTTGAGTTGTTTGAGGCGATGCGGAGCCAGATGGTGGGCGGTGAGGCAGTTCGTTGAGTTGGGCCGGGCGGCCACAGAAGATTCGCAGACACGGCTTGCAGTAGACAAGCCGTGGCACCCGGCCAGCCAATCGAAGAACCTGGGGGAGTTGCTCCGGCTGCGTTCCTCACTCGGCGTCGGCCACGACGCGGAAGCCCACGTTCTTGTCGCGCAGGTCCTCGGTATAGCGGTTGCGCAGGGCCGAGCGGCAGAGGCGCGGGTTGCTGTCCCAGGCGCCGCCGCGAAGGACGCACGAGCCGCCGTCGCGCGGGCCGCGGGGGTTCACGGCCGGGAGGTGGCCGTAGTCCGCGTAGAAATCCGAGCACCACTCCCAGACGTTGCCGTGTATGTCGAACAGGCCCCAGTCGTTGGGCGCCTTGGTGGCCACCGGATGGGTCATCTTGCTGGAATTCCCGGCGTGCCAGGCCATGTCGTCCACATTGCCCGTCCCGGCGTAAGGCCCCGTGGAGCCGGCCCGGCAGGCGTACTCCCATTCGGCCTCGGTCGGCAGACGATAGCGGGTCTTCTCGCCACACAGCACCTGCAGCCGCGCGCAGAAGCGCGCGGCATCGGCCGCCGACACGCGCTCCACCGGCAGATCGTCGGGCAGCCTGCGGAAGAGCGCCATCGTCCGCCAGCGGGCCTTGAAATAGCTGGGGTTCTCGCCCATGACGGCCTTCCAGTGCCCTTGGGTCACGGCTGTGGTCTGCATGTAGAACGGGCGGGTGATTTTCACCGGATGCTGTCGCTCGTCGTCGTAGCGGCCGGGCTCGTCGACGGGCGATCCCATGACAAACTCGCCGCGGTCGATGCGGACAAAGCGCATGCCGACGGAATTGGTGAACCGGTCCTGCCGGAGCGGCTCGTCGGAGATGGCCCGCAGAAACTCCTCGGCCGACGCGAAGCGCTGCTCGGGACGGGCCCAGGCGCGGCGGAAGGCTTCATCCAGACGCCGGGGCGTGGCCGGGATCAGTTCGCTGGGCAACTGAAGTCCCACGGGGCGGCGTCCGGTGAGCATCTCGAAAAGAATCACGCCGCAGGCGTAGAGATCGGCGCGGGCATCGACCCTATCGGGGTTGCCCCGCTGCTCGGGGGCCATGTAGTCCAGTGATCCGACGATCCGCGCCGCATCCGCGGGCATCGAGGCGGAAAACTCCATGGACTCGCGGCCGATGCTGGCGGCCCGGCCCAGGCCGAAATCCGTGATCTTGACCATGCCTTGCTCGTTGAGCTTTGCCGCACCGTCGCCGGGCTCGAGGGCGCCGGCGTGGAT
Source organism: Tepidisphaerales bacterium (assembly GCA_044450885.1). Taxonomy (GTDB): domain Bacteria; phylum Planctomycetota; class Phycisphaerae; order Tepidisphaerales; family Tepidisphaeraceae; genus JANYKD01. The sequence continues at coordinate 25,759 of JBIOJL010000007.1, read as the reverse complement.
GAGGATGTTTTCCGGCTTGAGATCCCGGTGGATCACGCCCTTGCGGTGTGCATACGACAGGCCGTGCAGGACCTGGCTGAGGATGGCCACGACCTGGTCCGCCGGATGTGGTCCGCGGTCGATCAGCGTCCGCAGGTTGGCGCCGGGGACGTATTCCATTACGAGGTAGGGCGGGTCGGCGAACGGATCGAAACCCACGGCGGACACGATGGCCGGGTGGTGCAGTTGCGGCAGCAGGCGGCCTTCGGCGCGCAGGTTGCGGATGTAGGCTGGCTCGGTGGGGATCTTGATGGCGACCAGTTGCGTCGAACAAGCCACGTGATGCGCCCGCCAGACCACGCCGAAGACCCCGGCCCCGAGTTGCTGCTCGAGTACATATTCGCTGATCTTCTGCCCTTCGCTTGGCATACGGTGGTCCGGTATCCTGATGGGCCGGGGCCATCGTACCCGCCGGGCGCTCATGTAGCCAGATATCTCCGGCGGCTACAGCACCTGTCCCAACTCGGTGACCAACCGCCCGATCATCTCCTGCGTGTGCCTGGAGAAGACGGCGATCCGCAAACCCCCGTGCATGCCCGTGCCGGCATAGTGCGGGATGTAGTCGATGGCGATGCGGCGGTCCCACAGCGCCTGCTGGATCCGCTGCATGTTGGCCGCATCGCCGACGACCAGCCACGCGATCGGCGACGGTGAGGGCTCGATCGCCAGTCCCATCGCGCCCAGCCGGCCCTTGAGCATGGCCGCGTTCTCCAGCAGCCGGCGGCGCAGTTCCGGGTGTACCATCAGCACGCGCAACCCTTCGGCCGTGCCGGCCGCGACCGCCGGCGGCAGCGCCGATGCGCCGTTGAACAGCTCGCTCCGGCGCATCATGTCCACGAAAGTGCGCGAACCCGGGATGATTCCTCCGAAGCCGCCGACGGCTTTGCTCAAGGTTCCGCAGAGAAGCACCGTGGAGCGTTCCGGGTCGGTGTTCACCGCCGCATCCCACAGTCCCAGGTGTTCGAGGGTTCCCCGCCCGTTCTCGCCCAGCACGCCAATGGCATGGGCATCGTCCACCAGCACGGCCGACCCCGGGTGGCGCCGGGCGATCTCGGCATATTCGCGCAGCGGGGCCAGCGTTCCCAGCACGGGAAAGACGCCGTCCGTCGCCACCAGCACCTTCTCTTTGGCCCTGATCCGGCGCCTGATCTGCTGTTTCAGCGCCGCCGGATCGCGGTGGGCGAACGGCTCGCATGGCCGGCCGCACGCCCTCGCCGCGTCGATCACGGCATAGTGGGTCCGCTCATCGAAGAACACGCGGTCGAACCGGTCGCACAGCGACCGCGCGATCAGGCCGGCCGACACGTACCCCGACGGCAGGTAGAACGACTGCTCCATGCCGAAGAACTCCGCGGCGGCGGCCTCCACGTCGAGCAGGGGGGGCGTGGTGCCGAACCGTCCGCGCGAGGTGCCGCTTCCCATGCCGTACTGCCGCAGGGCGTTGCCCGCCGCGTTGAGTACGGCGGGATGGCCCTGGAGACAGTGATACCCCGTCCCCACAAAATACAGCATCTCCCGCCCGTCGATCAGGCACGCCGGCGAAGGGGGGGATTGCATCAGGTGCATGAAAACCTCGCGGAGAAGGAAAAAGGTAAAGGGAAAAAGGAAAAAGGGAAAGACGGTTCGCTTTATTCGCTTCGTTGCCCCCTTCCTTCTTCCTTTTACCTTTTACCTTTTACCTTTCACCTTTTTCCTTGTGCGGCCAGCATCATGTCCGCCGACTCTTTGGGCGCGAAATAGACCTGGCCGCGCGGATTGAGATACTCGGTAAGCCGGTCGCCGGCAAGTTCCAGTTCGGCCGCGGCGGGCCAGTCCACAACTGGCGCGGCGGGGGCCGAGTCGGACTCCAGGCGCTCCGGAGATCGGATCACCCAGATCCGATCCGCCAGATTGGCCGCGCAGAATGCGCGGATCATTCCCGGCCCCGGTTCCACCAGGACGTGGGTTGCGCCTCGTTCGGCCAGCCGCTCCAGCACGCTTCGCAGGTGGAGATGGTCCCGCCGCAGCGGATCGGCATCGACCGGCACGATTTCCACGCCCGGGCCGATTCCCGGCAAGGCGCCATGTTCGGCCAGGCAGAGACCAGCACGGGCTCTTGGGGCGATGCCGTGCGGGCCAACTGGCACGTGCCGGGCAGGCGCCGTTGCGGATCCAACACCACGCGCAGCAGCGGCCGCCGCCGGAACGATGTGGAAACGCCGTTCGGAGATGCCGGTGAGGGCACCGGCACTACTTCATCATTCCTGGCGGCCAGCCATTCCGGCCTCGGCCGCGCGGTCAGCAGCGGATCATCGTTGATCGCCGTCTTCACGCCAACCACGATCGCGTCGCATCGAGACCGCAGTTCGTGTACGAGCCGGGTCGAGGTCGCGTTGCTGATGGCCATCCGCCGCCCCATCGGGCCGGCCATTTTCCCGTCGGCCGTCTGCGCCCATTTCAGCGTCACATACGGCCGGCGATAGGTCGTCCGCGCGATGAACGGGGCCAGCAACTGCCGGCAGGCGTCTTCGAGAATGCCCGCTTCCACCACGATTCCGGCCTGTTGCAGCAGAGCCAGCCCATGGCCATTGACCATGGGGTTCGGGTCCATGCACCCCGCGACGACGCGCGCCACGCCGGCGCGGATCAGCGCCGGCACGCACGGCGGCGTCTTCTTCCGTTCATGGCAGCAGGGCTCGAGCGTCACGTAGGCGGTGGCGCCCCTGGCCGCATCCCCGGCGGTTTGCAGCGCCAGCGGCTCGGCATGCGGGCCGCCGAAAAACTGGTGCCAGGATTCGGCAATGATCCTGTCCCCGTTTGCCAGCACGCATCCCACCATCGGGTTCGGCTCGACGCCGCCCCGGCCGCGCATCGCCAGTTGGATCGCCCGACGCATGAATGCGTGGTCGGCAGTGCTTGCCATGGCTCACCGTTTTGTTTCGGCCGCGGGCACCACCTCGAATCCCCGGCCGCCTTCCTTCGGCGAATACAGACTCAACACCAGCATCAGGCCGACGCCCGTACACAGGAGCACGTCGGCCACGTTGAAAATCCATGGAAACAGCGTGGGCCACTGCGGCAGGGCGTGGATCATGTCGCGCACGTATCCGAAGACGATGCGGTCGTACATGTTTCCGAGCACGCCGGCCAGCAGCATGCCCAGCACGAACTCATACACCCGCTGCCGCCGACTGTTCGCGAACAGATATGTCAGGAAGGTGATTGCCCCGACCGAAACAGTCAGGAAGACCATCCGGTGCCCCTGCCCCAGTCCAAAGACCGCCCCTTCGTTTTTCGTCACTTCGAAATGGAGCCAGCCGGGGATGAACTGCACGGCGTTCCGGGAACCGTTAAAGCGCCCATCCATCCACAAGGCCAGCTTCTCATACGCCGCCTGCTTACTCCACAGGTCCAGCAAGACCCCCACGATCGTGGTGCCGAAGAATCGCACCAGCGCCCACGGCCGAAGGAAGTTTTCCCGGGGAAGTTTCAGCACGGTTCAGCGCCGTACCAGTCCCTTCTCGACTTTGAGCGTGTGTTCGAGCGAGTAGCGGGCCCAGGGCTTGGCCTCGAGCCTGGCCTTGGAGATCGGCCGGCCGGTGCCCTCGCAGATGCCGAAGGTGCCCTTCTTGATCTTGTCCAGAGCGATGTTGATCTCGCGCAACATCTGCCGGTCCTTTTCCACCAGGCCCAGCGTGAATTCCTGCTCGTAGTTGTCCGTGCCCATGTCGGCCATGTGCATGGGCAGGTTGGAGAGGTTGGATCCGGCCGTGCCCTGCAGCGCCTCGTCCTCCATCGACTGCACGTCGCCGAGCAGTTCCCGGCGCTTGAGGAGCAGCAGGTCGCGGAAGGCCTCGATGTCCTTGGGCTTGAGCGGCGAAACACCCCTGGCTCCGCGCGCCGCCGCCTCGGCGAGATCCGTCCCGCCCGACGAGCCGGGCTTGTCCAACACCGGACCGCGGGATGCGCTCGTGGTCACCTTTGCCGGCCTGGCTGCCGGCGCCGGCCTGGCCGGCGGCGCCGCCGGTCTGGCCTTTGCGGGCGCGACCTTCTTTACAACCTTCGCGGAGTTCTTCTTCACAGGGCCTTTCTTTGCTGCTGGGGCCTTGCTCTTTGCGACCTTCTTCGCGATCGTCTTGGCCACGTTTTTCCCTCTTGTTCAAACCAACAGGTTCATCGCCGGCCGTCAATCCAGCGAACAGGATAAAAGGCCAGCCAGTATAGAAAAGATTGGGAATGCTGTCAAATCCGCGGGAATCATTGCACGGGGACCGCGGGCGCGGATAATTCTCCGCCGGCAGGATGGCCAGCGCACGAAAAGGATTTCCATGAAACGCGTTGCCGTTTTTTTCGATCGGGACAACACACTCATCGCCAGCGATGGCTACCTCGGCGACCCCGAAAAGGTTGTGCTCACTGACGGGGCGGCCGATGCGGTCGCCAAGGCCCGCCAGTACGGTTTCAAGGTCGTCACCGTTTCCAACCAGTCGGGCGTGGCCCGCGGCATGTTCACCGAGGCCGACGTGCAGGCCGTCAACACCCGCATGGAGGAACTCCTGCGCGGCAAGAACCAGAACGCGATCATCGACCGACACGAATACTGCCCTTTCCATCCCGAGGCCGCGGTCGAGCAATATCGCCAGGACAGCGACCTGCGGAAGCCGAAGCCCGGCATGTTGCTCAAGGCGGCCGCGGAGTTGAAACTCGACCTGACGCGTTGCTGGCTCATCGGCGATGCGCTCCGCGACATCGAGGCGGGGAAAGCCGCGGGATGTCGCACGATCCTCTTCACCGCACCCGGGCTTCCCGCCTCGCCGGAAACCTCCAAGCCGTCGGACGTGCAGCCCGAGTTCACGGCCGATTCGCTGAAGCAGGCGTTGGACATCATCGCCCGCGAGGTGTTCATCAAAGCCGCGCCGAAGCCCGCGGCCGGCGCCCCATCGTCCGGCGCCTCAAGCGCATCTTCGCGATCGCCTGGAACATCCAGGGCATCAACGTCTGCTCTCGCGGCGCCGGCCGCATTACCTCCCTCGCCCGGTACTCCGGGAGAGGGCCGGTCTGGTGAGGGTCCGGTTGCCGGGCCGCATTCCCCTCCGCCTGCCGACTCCGACGCCGACCTTCCTCCGATGCCCACCGTCGCCGCCCAGCCTGCTTCCCGCACCGAGAAACTTCTCGAGCAGATCCTGCTCGAGTTGAAGCAGCATCGCGAGGCGCCCCAGGGTGAATTCTCGATCACCAACATCCTGACCTACGCCGTCCAGTCCGTCGCCCTGGCCACGTTGCTGCTGGCCTACGTCAACCGCACCGCCCCCGGCGTGCAGACGTACCTGCTCTTCGCCATCGCCCTGCAGACGCTGACGATTGCGCTGCTGATCATGAGCAGGCAGAAATGAGCGGGGCGAAGTGCGAAGTCAGTCTTGCGTCTCGATGATCCGTTCGAACCGTTCCCGCAACTTTTCTTCGTCATGCCCGGCCTCCCAATCATGTCCGTAGACAGCCTCGGCCCAGGTCTGGAACCGTCGCTCCATCCGTTTGTAGTCCGCTTCTGCGCCGCCCGATTGTTCCTCGGTTTCGGCCTCCCGTTCCTGGTCCGCATTGGGATGACAGACGGGGCAGAGAGCCTCCAAATCGTCCAGGTCCTCGTTCCCCAGGCTGTCGTAGTGCTTGTGATGGACTTCCAGACGCGCACGCTGGCCGCAACGCTCGCATTGGCCGCGGGCTCGATCGAGAACCGCTCGACGGATCTCGTTCCACACCGGGCCGTTCATGTACTCGTCGTAGTTCACCATTTGGGAACCCTCACAGAGTGATCCACGCAAGTCGAAACGGATGCGAACGTAATCCGTTCCCGCGTGGTATCATGAACTTGCGTCGTGTCATGCGAACAATTCTACCTCGCGGGGCGGATGGCGAAAACCTGGAAATGGAGTAAGCTCGTGCGCCGGCCATGACCAACCGTGGCACGCCGGAACGTTCTCAGGTTCAACGAGCGGGGTCGTTATGGGAGACAGCGTCGCAAGAGTTATGCAGGTTGCGGGTGTTGTTCTGCTTCTCATCGCCATCGGCTCGTTCTCCATCTTGTGGAAGAATCTGGGCTTGGCGCGCGGCACCGAGCCCGGTGTGAGACTCGTGTACGAAGTGAACGCGCCGCCCGGGGCATCCGGCCGGGAACTTGCCGAGGACATGGCCCGTGCCCTTACCCGGAGAGTTGATCCTCACGGAACATCCGGCATCACCATCAGGTCACAGCGTGATGGGACCATTGAAGTGCAGGCGCCGACCAAAGAGGGCCGCAACGGCCAGCAGATTGACGATCTCAAGCGCATGCTCCGCGGCAACGGCGTGCTGACGTTCCACATCATGGTCGACGACCCCGGCGAACTCTCGCGGATGAACGAACGGCTCAAGGCCGAGGGCCCCACGCCCAAAAACGACGACATCTCGCGGTGGTTCGAGGTGGACAAGGCCCAGGACTTCCACCGCTCCACGGTGTCCTACGGCGGCAAGCAGTGGGCGCTGGCCTGGATCACGCCCGACAAGTCGATGGTCCACAATGGCACGACCAAACCATGGCGTCTGAGGAGCGCCTACCGCACCTTCGACAGCCGCACCAACGCGGCGACAGTGGGCTTCGAGTTCGACCCCCAGGGCGGCATGCTCTTCGGCGACCTCTCCGGCTCGAACATCGGCAAGGCACTGGCCATCGCGCTCGATGACCGGATCATCTCCGCTCCGAACCTCAACAGCCGCGTCGAGGGCAGCGGCATCATCACCGGAAATTTCTCCGATGCCGAAATCCAGTACATGGTGAACACGCTCGACGCCGGTTCGTTGCCCGCCAAGTTGGGTGATAAGCCGATTCGCGAGCAGGCGGCCGAAGTTGAACTCCGGCCGACCAAGTACGCTCTGCCGATGGCCGGCTTGCTTGCCATGATCGGAGTGGGCGGATTGGCTCTGCTGGTGCTGCCATTATTCCTGCGGCGCAGCCCGCTGGTTCCACCGCCGTTGCCGCCCGGCGCCGGGGTGTGATCGGGGAGTGCCGGCGCGTTCGTAGTGCCGCCTTCAGGCGGGTTTTCAGACCGCCTGAAGGCGGTACTCCCAACTCACCGCCACTCCACCCCGCTCAGCTTCCATTTGCCATCCTGCTTCGCGAAGGTCACGCGCTGGCCGACCTGCATGACATCGTTGCGGGCGTGCATCGTTGCCACGACTCTCGTGACGTCGGCCGAGTCGACACGCGTGGTCAGCTTCACATCGGCAAGCTGCGCCGGGAGGGCCAGCACGATTTCGTCGTTGGGCTTCATGGTCGCACCCGTGGACAGGCGCGCGGAAATGTCGGCCGTCGCGGCCAGGAGCACCTGCCGAAGTTGCCCGCCGGAAACCTCGCGGCGGGTGCGCTTGAATTGGGCGGCGGTCAATGACGTCAGCGACAGCACGGCCACGGCGACCACGGTCATCAGCAGGATGGCCGTCATCGTCGCGAAGGCTCGGGTGTTACGGCGTGCTGGCAGTGTCCGCACTGGCGGGCTGCTTGCGTGGGCAGACGCTTGGCAACCGCCGGTGAGGACACCGGCGGCACTTGTTCCTGACACTGTGGACACGCTCTTCACGGCCAGTGTCCGCACTGGCGGTCTGCTTGCGCGGGCAGACGCTTGGCAACCGCCGGTGAGGACACCGGCAGCACTTGTTCCCCGAGTCATGAGGGGGCGATTCATGGCCGGCTCCTTTCCATTGCCAGGAACTGGCTTTGGAGGATGATCGACTCATCGGCCCGTGTTCCCTGCTGGAGCAGCAAACCGGACGGATGGGCGGCGAAAACCAGCGGCACGTCGAACTTGTTCCAGCGGCAGACGTCGGCCCCGGCCGTTCGCGTGAATTCGCCCGTGCCGGCGATGCTCCAGACTATCTTCTGCGCGGCTGAATCGACGAGCACGGCCGTCTGCGGGTTCTCCACTTGCACGCTTCTGGCCGCCCAGGCATCCTCGCGCAGACGGGCCAGCAGTCCTTCGAAGCTGTTGAGCTGGTTGTGGATGTCGGCGCTGGTACGAACGGCCCGCATGGTATTGTTGAAGACCTCGCCTGCGACCAGGGCGAAGACACCCAGCAGCACCAGGGCGATCAGCAGGGACAGCAGCGTAAAGCCATGGCGGTGGCGTCGTCTGGTCATGGTTTACCCTCCACGGGTGGTGCCGGCACAAGACCCAGCAGCGTCGCCCCGCCGGTTTCACAACGGGCGGAAACCTCGACCCATTCGTATCCCGGCGGCACATCCTTCAACGGCACCGGCTTCCAGTGGACACGGGCATCGGCCGCGGGTTTGGCACCGGCCGACAGGTCGGCCAGCGTCCGCTCGCACAGCCGCTCGGCCGCGCGGGTGTCGGACAAGCGCCGGGCAGCCCGTTGATACTGGGTCAACGCAACCGCGATGGCCGTCGCCAGGGCGGCGATGATGATCAGCCCCACGATCGCGTCCACGTCGAAGATGCCGCGTCGATGGCGTGTCACAGGTTGAATCCTCCCATCGGCAAGACGGCCTTGATCAGGTGCATCAGCGGATCGAAGAGCGCCATGGCGACCCAGAACACGATCGCGCCAAATGCCAGCGTCATGCCGGGGATGACGGCGGCACGGATGACGGCGGCCGCCCGGCTGTAGTGCTCGGCGTAGTGCATGGAAAGAAACCGCAGCGTGTTGGCGAGGTCGGTGCCGGAACAAGTGAGCATTCCCGCAACGAGTCCGGGCATGCGTGCCTGGCGGGCGGCAGCGGCCGGAGCAGCCCCGCCGAGCATGGCCCGATGCCAGGTCTCGAGCCGCTGCGTGAAATACCCGTTCTGGCGCAGTTGCATCGTCTGCAGCAGCGCATCCGGCAGCGCGAAGCCGGCTTCAACCCCCGCGGCAAGAATCTGCATGGCGTTGGCCAGACAGGCGAGGCGCGTGTTGGCGGCGACGACCGGTGTGTGCCAGGCGACCCAGTCGAACACCCTCCGCCAGACCGTCTGCCGGTCGCGGGGGAGGAAGATCTCCCACAGCCGCAGCGCCACGTAGAGCCAGATGTAGCCGCCCAGCGGAATCAGCACCAGGAAACCGAGATTGCGGGCGAAGAAGACCAACCCGTCGAACCACGGTCCCGGCGCTATCTTGAAGTCCCTGAATATTCTCTCGAACTTGGGCACGATGAAGACCATCAGCATGAACACGATGAACGCGGCCAGCGAGGCGAACACCAGAGGGTAAAAGCGGGCGAAGAACCAGTCGTCTCCGCGGCGCTCGCCTTTGGTCTGTTCGTTGTGAACGATGGACCTAAGCACCGTCCGGACCGCCCCGAGCGATTCGGCCGAGGCGATGAGCCGGGCGGTCACCAGCGGAACCTCCGGCACACAAACCTCCAGCGCCACTCCCACCGGTACTCCGCCCACCAGTGCATCGCGCACGGAGTAGAGCCGTCGGCGCAGAAAGCCGCGTTCGCCCGCGGCGGCCGCGGAAAGCGATTCGGGCAAAGGCTGGTTCATCCGCATGGCCTGATCGAGATACCCGAGCACGGCCAGCCCGCGACGGCGGCGCACGGACCGCAGGATGAGCGCCGTGGCCAGCACGATGAGCAGGCACGGCACGATCGTGCCGCCCATGCCGCAGCCGAAGATCACCGCCGCAACCGCCAGCCAGCCGAGCGTGATGGCGGCGTTGCGCGCGAGGGAGACGGAATGGCGTGCCCGCTGGACATAGTCGCTGAAGCGGGACTGCCTCGCCTGATATTCCAGGATGGGAGGGTTCATAGTTTCCCGCTTCCGCTGACGGCGCCGACAATGCTGATCAACGGCATCATCATGGCAATGATCACCAGGCCGACCGTCAGACCAATAACCACCAGCAAAATCGGCGTGAGAATTGCCGGCAGCGCCTGCACGCGGATGTCGGCCTGCTGCTGGTAGAGATCGACCAGGCTGCGCAGCGTGCCCGGCAGGTCGCCCACGCGGGCGCCGTGGGCCATCGACACGCCGACCGTCGGGGGCAGCACCTTCAAGGGGGGAGCGGCGTCGAGCGTCTGGCCGGCCGAGAGCACGGCCACGAGAGTTTCGCTGTCGCGGCCCAGGCGCTGCGAGGGAGAGATGGTGCCGGCCAGCAGCACCGCGGCCGGCAGGTCCATGGCTGCCTCGACACCGACGCGCACGGCATCGCACCAGCCCGCAATCAGGCTGCGGCTCATGACCGCGCCGACCAGCGGAACGGACATGACGGCGGCGTCGGTCAGGCCCCGGTCCAGGCCGAATCGCCGAAGCAGGTAGAGTATGGGCCCGCCGAGCAGGACCAGAGCGAGGACGCCGATCATCACCGGCGGCAGCCAACTGCCCATCCCCATGATGAACTGTGTCAGACCCGGAAGGTCGACTTTGAAATCATGAAAGATCTTCTCAAAACCCGGGATCACGGCCATGGAGAGGAATAGCAGCACGCCGCACAGCGCCGTAAGCACGACCAGCGGATAGGCGAGCGTCCGCCAAAGCGCCGCCCGCAGGCGGCGCATGAGTTCGAGATGGCGGGAGAGGTTCAGCAGGACGCCGGCCAGACTTCCGGATTTCACGCCGGCTTCGAGCAGGCGGGCGTAGGATGCGGGGAAGACGCCGCGGCGCTTTTCGAGGGCTTTCTCGATCGGCGTGCCGGCTTCGAGGTCAGCCGCCAGTTCGCGAATCGCCGATGCCAGCCGCCCCCGGCGCATCTCCTGGGCCACCAGGCGCAGGCCGCGTTCCAGTGGCAGACCGGCCGAAGTCAGGTGGATCAGTTGCTGGTTGAAGGCGACGAGGTCATCGGCGGAAAGCGTGCCGCCGCCGGCGCGAGGTTTGTCGGCGGGCTTGAGTTCGAGGACGTGCAGTTGCAGAAGGTCGAGCTTTCGCTGTGCATCCACGGCGCTGTCGGCATCGAGGTTGCCGGAGAGCGCCTCGCCCATCCGCGTTTGTGCCCGGTAGGAGAAGGACTGATTCATGGGTGCCAATCCAAGGTGATTCCGTATGTAGGGTCCGCTTCAGCGAACGCGGCTTGGGGCTCCGAATGCAAAGTATGTAGGGTCCGCTTCAGCGGTATGGCGTAACTCACCCAGCCGCGTCCGCTGATGCGGACCCTACACGATTCCAACCGAACCTTCGACGATTCCATCTTTCACAAGCCGCTCGGCCGACTGGCGTAGACTAACATAACCGGGGGTCGATGTGTAGCTTTCTTTCAACGAATCGACATCCCCGCGGCGCAAAATGCACTGGCGCAGTGCGGAATTGAGGGCGACGAACTCGGCGATGGGGACGCGGCCGGATCCCAGTGGGGCCAGCGTCCCCGGCGTGCTTGTAGTACCGCCTTCAGGCGGTTCTGACAGACCGCCTGAAGGCGGTACTACGAACGGGCCAGCGGGGACGCTGGCCCTACTTGAAGTCTTTAGTGGCAACATCCGTTGCGTGAGCACGCCGAAGAGCGAACTGGTGATCTGGTACGGCTCGAGGCCCATTTCCAAAAGGCGGGCGATGGCGCCGGCGGGGTGGGCGGCGTGGAGCGTGCAGACCAGGCGGTGTCCGGAAAGCGCTGCCTGGATGGCCAGGGACGCGGTGGCGGCGTCGCGGATCTCTCCAAGCATCAGCACCTGCGGGTCCTGGCGCAGGATCGACCGCAGCGCCTTCTCGTAGGTGAGTTGGCCGAAGGGGGAGACTTCGATCTGGGTGATGCCCGCCAGCCGTCGTTCGACCGGGTCTTCCAGGGTGATGATGCTGAGGCCGGGCTGGTCCTGCTGGATGCGCTGGAGCAGGGCATAGATGGTGGTCGTCTTACCGGAGCCGGCCGGGCCGGTGAGGATGAGCATTCCGGCTTCGGCGCGGGTGAATCCGAGCAGGCCGCGCAGGGCGTGCTCGGGCAGCCCGAGGGTGTCGAGGGTGTGGGGCGTAGCCAGATCGGCCGGCAGGCGCACGGCGGCGCGCAGGCCGTGGACCGTGGGAATGACGGCCAGTCGAAGATCGAGTGACGCGGCCGCTTCGGGTGGGTGAAATGCGAACTTCCCCTCCTGGGGCACATCGAGGCGATACGTCAGCAGTTGTGCCAGCACCATGAAGCGGTTGACGATGGCCCGGCCGGCCAGCACGTCGAGCGACGCGACCGGGCGGAGTTGCCCGTCGACGCGGAGGCGGATTTCGTAACCGGTGGCGGTGGGCTCGACGTGGAGATCGGAGGCACACAACTGCACGGCCTGGCTGAGGAACCGGTCGACCTGGGCGGGAGTGTCGGGCGCTGGTGTGGTCATGGGTGGCTTCCTCGCGGCTCCAGTCTACCATGGATCTGAAGAAGTGGTGCCGGTGCCCTCACCGGCAATTCCATGGTGTGGCATTGCCTCGGGCGGTTGCCAATGTCACTGGGGACGGCTCGCCGAGCCGTGCGTGTCCGCCCCAACACCGGCGGTTTCGGCGAAACCGCCCCACCTTTGCTGAATGGCGCGGCCGAAGAGCGTCGGCCCCACTTGGCCAAGGCAATTGCGTGTCGGGGCATCGAAGAACTTGGATGGCCTCGGGGGGACAAGAATGTCCCCCGCTCGGCCATCCAATGACAGGCAAGAATGCCTATCCTACCGAATTGTGGCTACTCGCGATCGCCCTGCCCACTTGGCCGCTTTATCGGCCGCCGGGGTTGGTCGCAACACCCGGCACGTTATAATGCCGATGACAAGCCTGTCGGTCCGTGAGGTGTCCAGTTATAGGAAGACCATGCGAAAGACGCTGTGGACAACCCTGGTTTTGGTGCTGATCGGCTCGCCGGCGGCGCTGGGTTTTCTCAAAGCCAGCCGCGAGGACGTGAGCATCAAGGACGGCAAGTTCAATCCGGCGACCGTCAATATCTCCGTCAACGACAGCGTCGAATGGACGAATGACGACAACCGCGACCACCGCATCGTGGCCGACGACGGCTCGTTCGACTCCGGCAAGATCAAGCCCGGCGAGACCTACACCTTCAAGTTCACCAAGGCGGGAACGTTCACATACGCCTGCGCCCTGCATCCGCGGGAAAAGGGGAAGATCGTCGTCAAGAAGTGACAGTGCTGCCGACGCCCTCGGGTTCGTCGTGCAGAGCGAAGCGAAGCATCTCTGTTCCCGAATACAGCGTGTGCCGAATTCGCACGGATACTGCGGCCAAACGCAGAGATTCCTCACTACGCTCGGAATGACCGACGTCGTCATCAGGGCACCGGTGCCACTTTGGCATTGCCGGTGACTGTACCGGCACCAGTGTTGTCCGCCGCCGCGCCGGCCTGGGCCACCAGGAAGAGGGCCGCCATGCGCACGGCGAGGCCGTTGCTCACCTGGGTGAGGATGCCGCTGTTGGGCCCGTCGGCGATGTGCGAGGAAATCTCGATTCCCCGGTTCATCGGGCCGGGGTGCATCACGAACACGTCCTTCTTGCACCGCGAAAACCGCTCGCTTGTCAGTCCGTAGAGCTGTGTGAACTCTCGCACGGATGGGAACTGGCTGCTCTTGATGCGCTCGAACTGCACCCGCAGCATGTTGACCACGTCCACCTCGCCGATCACCTCGTCGAGGTTGTAGTACACCTTGGCGCCAAGCTGCGCGAACGACTTGGGCAACAGGGTCGGCGGGCCGACGAAGATCACTTCCGCCCCCATCTTCTTCAGCGCCCAGAGGTTGCTCCGGGCCACGCGCGAGTTGGCGATGTCGCCGACGATGGCGACCTTCAGCCCGGCAATCCGGCCGAAGCGCTCGCGGATGGTGTAGAGATCGAGCAGGCCCTGCGAGGGATGCTCGTGGGCGCCGTCGCCGGCGTTGACCACCGAGCATTCGACACTGCGCGAGAGCAGTTGCGCCGCACCCGAGGCGGGATGGCGGATGATGATGATGTCGACGCCCATGGCCTCGATGTTCCGGGCCGTGTCGATCAGCGTCTCGCCCTTGCTCACCGAACTGGTCTTGACGGAGAAATCGACGATGTCGGCCGACAGGCGCGACGCCGCCAGCGTGAAACTCGTGCGCGTGCGCGTCGAGTCCTCGAAGAACAGGTTCACGACGACCTTGCCGCGCAGGGCCGGAATCTTCTTGACCGAGCGGGTGGAGACCTCCTTGAACGAATCCGCCGTGTCCAGGGCGAAGCGGATGTCCTCCACCGACAGTTCCTCGATCGTCAGCAGATGCTTGTGTGTCCAGCGATAGCTGTGGGTGTGCGGCATGCTCAACTCCTGGGCTCAACCACGATCTCGTCCCGGCCGTCCGTATCGGCGAAGCGCACGTTCACCCGGTGGTCCTCCGGCACTTCCTTGAGGCGAATCCCCACGAAGTCGGCCGCGATCGGCAACTCGCGCCCGCCGCGATCCGCCAGCACCGCCAGCCGCACCACGCTGGGGCGGCCGAAGTCGTTCAGGGCGTTCAGCGCCGCCCGGACCGAGCGGCCGGTGTGCAGGACATCGTCCACCAGCAGCAGCGGCTTGCCGGCCAGGTCGATGAGGATGTCGGTCGGCCGGACGACATGGCTGGTGCCGATGGCCGACAGATCGTCGCGGTAGAGGGTGACATCGAGCGTGCCGAACCCGAGTTGTGCGTAGCCCCGGGCGCGCAGGCCGTCCACCAGGCGCTGGGCCAGGTTTTCCCCGCGGGTGCGGATGCCGATGATGTTCAGCGGTTTGTCCGGCGGAAATGCCGCGGCGATACGCCCGGTGAGTTCTTCAACCACGCGGGCCACGTCCCTGGCGTCGTAAGTAGTTCGCATGACGGCTGAGAAGTTACGGCAAACGGGGAGGAAAGACAAATCGGCGATCAGTTCTCCGCAGGGCACGGGTGCATGACATTCCGGGCGGGGGAAGCTCTGCGGCCCGAAGGGCCGACACCGACGGTAGCCGTGGCCGTGAGGCCACGGACCGCAACGCCAACGTATTTGAGGCCAGACGGGCCGATACTGCATTGGCGGTGTCGGCCCTTCGGGCCTCAGAAGGCGGGTTGGGCGCTAAACCCGTGGCCTGACGGCCACGGCTACCAAATGTCACGGCCCTTCGGGCCGATCAATGCGTCCGCCGAAAACGCCACGCGCCTTCAGGCCGCATGAGGGCAGTGGTGTGTAGCCGGAATTCGCCGGGCTCTCGCGGCGATCATTTGGCTGCCGGCCGCATGTGGATCTCAAACCGCAGCACTCGCTTGGTATCGTCCGGCATGACCGGGGCCGACAGCACGCCCACGACGTCATCCACCTCCCAGTCCAGCAGTTTGCCGGTGAACGGATCCACCGGCGGAGGCGGGTCCTTCAGTTCCGCCAGCGTGGCCGGCAGCTTGCCGCCATGCTGGCCGGCATAGCCGCGGATGCACTCGATCGTGTACATGGCCGCCAGGTCGCGATCCAGCGATGCTATCCGCCCGACCGCTCTGGACACCGCCGGCAGTGTCTGCATGAAGATATTGCCGTGACTGCCCTCCTTGTCGATGGCCGCCTGCACCCGCGGAATCTCCAGGCGTGCCTGCCAGTAGGGCACGGCCGCCCATTTGAACAACTCGTCGCACCATCCTTCGTACGAGTCGACATAGAAGATGCCGATCGCGTGGGTCGGCGGCATGACGTCCAGTTGCTTCTGGGTGTAGCCGTGCCTGAGCAGGTAGTCTTTGGCGGCGGCATGGCTCCACATGCCCAGGGCGGTCGCGCCAAGCCCGCGCAGCAGCGGGTCTTTCGGAGCGGATCCGTCCATCATGCCCGCGAGTTCGCCCACCAGGCTCTGCCACTGCTCCGGGGTCATCGGGTTGCCGCGGATTTCCTTGAGCGTGGGAAAGGTGAAATACAGCCAGGCCCGTTCCCATTCCAGCATCTTGCCGACATCCAGGAACGGACGAGGCAGATTCGCCAGCGGCCAGGCCAGATTGGGGGCGTCCGGCGCCTGCACGAAATCGCGCAGAACATTGTTCAGCCGCCCGGCGACGGCCGCCGAGACCAACCCCTGGATCAGCACGGCCTGGCAGTTCAGATGCCGTGACAGCGCAAATCCGACGCGCAGCCAGCGGACGGCCTGGTCGTAGTTGCGATCGACAACATCCAGCCGCACCCGCAGGCAGAGGATCGACGACAATTGCCGCATGTCGGCGAGGTGCGGAAGCAGCGCGCGAATTCCGTCCTCACGGATCGGCAGGCCCCACTCGCATGACTCCCGCAGCGACGCCTGCTCCAGGGAATGCAGGCAGCCCTGATACTTGCCAAGCAGTTTCGCGGCCGCCTCGCGGTCGAACTTTTCGATGGGAGTCTCCAGCATTGCCGCCACCTGGTCGGCATCCGTGCGATTGTCGGGCACCTTCGACAACTGCACGATGGCGATCAGGTAGATCGGGGCCGCGTTCCCCGGAATCTGGTCGCCGACAAACGGCGTGAGCCGATACCGCAGCGCGGGCCGCTCGGATGCCCTGGGTGAGAGTGTCAGAATTACCGGCGCATCCGGCTTGACGGGCGCCGGCTTGGGTCCGTCAACCGCCTGCCCCATCGCGGCAAACGCGCCCAGACCCAGCACGATGGCGATCAGCCCGTGGCACCGGTGGGTCCGCCAGTAGGACAGACATTCTTGTCTGTCACATTCTTGGTGTCGCTTCGTGTATCTTAGTGGGCCATCAGAAGTCTCCGTGCGTTTCATAGCTGCTCCCGGTTAAAGGGATTCCACGACGGAACGTCCCGCTTCGGCTCCGGACGCTCGGGCCCTCGTTTTGCCGGCGCGTCATCCAGCGCCGACAGCCCCACCATCAACACCCGCTGCCGCAAGGCAAAATAATTCTCCTTCGACACCGCGAGCCCGGCCGGCGTACCACCACCCGGCCCGCCCGCCAGGCTGCCTTCGACGCCCGCCGAAATTCCCGGCCGCTCGGCGAGCGGAACACTCCGTTGCGCTGCTTTGCGTTGCACCATCATCCCTGCCACCCCCGTCACCACGGCCAGCACCGCCGCCGCGCGCCACAACCACACCTGCCGGCTCATCCGCCGCAACCGGGCTTCCAGGCGCACGCTGGCCGCATCGAACGTCACTCCCGCCGGCCGAAGCTGCGACAGCGCGGCCTCCATCGCCTGCTCATCCGGATTCAGTCTGTTTTCTTCCGACATGGCGACTCCAGTCTTTCCCGCAGCGCCGCCAGCGCTGCGCGATATTCCACGAACACCGACGCCAGCGGCCGCTCGATCAGTTCCGCGATCTGCGCAAACGTCAGCTCGCCCCAGATCCGCAGCACCACGATCTCCCGCTGCTGGATCGCCAGCCGCGCCAGCGCCTCCTGCGCCGCCTGCGCATCGATCGGATCGTCCGCCTGCGCCACAAACCACTCGGCCGGCCGCGCCGCCTCTTCGCGCCGGCGTCGCCGCGCCTCCGACCGCACCTGGCTGATGGACGCATTCCGCACGCACCGGTACAGCCACGCCCCCACCAGTTCCGGCGGCCGGGGCATCCCGGCCAGGCTCACGAACACCTCCTGCACGACGTCCTCGGCCGTCTGCGCATCAACCCATTGTCGCGCGTACAGCGCCAGCTTCCCGGCGTACCGCGAAAACACGTCCTCGAACCTTTCCGGCGATGAGCCCGGCATGGATTTCCACATCTTAAACGACGCGGGGGTGCGGGCTTTCAGGAATCTTGCGGATTTGACGGGACGATCCGGGATCGGGAATGACAGGGATTGAGGCACGAAGGCACGGAGGCACGAAGGGGCCTCGAGGTCGTGCAGGGCGAAGCGGGCGAAATCGGAAACGAGAATGTACTGCGGGGCGTCGTCGGCGCGGCCGGAGTTGACGAGATCCTGGATGAAGAGTGGGAGGGCGCCTCGCAGCAGGGAATAGCGATCAGCGATCGCGGCGACAGGGAAGCCCATTTGACATTCCCCCCGGCATCCCCGAAAAATAGCCCCATGAATCCACAATTGGACCAGCTCAAGTTCGACGCCAACGGCCTGATCCCGATCATCGTCCAGGATATCGAGAACGGGCAGATCCTGATGATGGCCTGGATGAACCGCGAGGCGGTGGAACTGACGCTCAAGACCAACAAGATCCACACCTACAGCCGCAGCCGCGGGCGGCTGGCACTCAAGGGCGAATCGAGCCGGCACTTCCAACACGTCAAGGAAGTCATCACCGACTGCGACCGGGACGTGCTCCTGTTCAAGTGCGTGCAGGATGTGGCCGCCTGCCACGAGGGATACCGGAGTTGCTTCTTCCGGCAATTTGACCCGGCCGGCACGGAGTGGAAGATCAGCGCGAAGAAGGCGTTCGATCCGGATGCGGTGTATAAGAAGTAGCGGTCGTTCGCCGGGTGAAAAACCGTGGCCGCCAACACACGCAAGCTCGACTACCGCTCGCCCCAGACCCCGGAGCCGCCGCTGCTCCGGAGGTGGGATCTGTCCACTGTCTTCGTTTGGGCCATCTGTGCCTACATTCTGATTCTGCCGATCGCGGGGCTGGTCCTGACCTGGGGCTTCTCCCTGCCGCGCGGGCAGGAAGTGACCCAGGACCGCATCCGCTTCATGGTGGTCAACGCCGTCACGCTGACGGGTTTTCAGGGAAATATCGACACGGGCAACATGCCCATGCCCTGCTCGCTGGTCCTGTTTGCGCTGACGCTGCTGGGCACGGCATTTGTCCTCACGCTCGGCGGCCTGGCCGCGGCGCGGATTCTCGATCTGGCCGTCTCGGACGGGCAGATCGTGAACGGCGCGCTGGGGGTCACGATCGCCCTGCCCCTGCTCTGTTCGCTGCCGCTGCTGGATGCGCGGACCGATCCGCTGCGCGCGTGGATGCTGAGCCTCAGTGCCTTCGGCAACAGCGGCTTGAACCTGGGCGGTCTGCCAGGCATGGCAAGCTGGAAGACGCAGTTCATCCTGCTTCCGCTGGCCGTGCTCGGGGGGCTGGGGCTGCCGGTGCTGATGGAGCTGCCCCTATTGCCGTGGCGCCGGCGTACGATGTCGGAGCACACGCGCCGCGTGCTGGGAGCCAGCGCCATCGTGTACCTTGGCGGGCTGGTCGCCATGGCGGCGATGCGTCTGGGAACGGAAGCGACCTTCGGCATGGCCGTGGTTAAGGCATCGACCGCGGCGATCAACAGCCGGTCGGCCGGCTTTGGCTGGGAGTACGCCCAGGCCTTTCCCCGGCTGATGCAATGGCTGGTGATGCTGTTCATGCTGGCCGGGGCGGGACCGGCGGGAACGGCCGGCGGGCTGGGCCTGACGACGCTCGACCGGCTGGGGCGCGGGCTGCGCGCGGCCATCCGAGGCGAGAATCCGGGAACCGCGTTCGGTCTGGCGGCAGCCTGGTGCGCGGTCTACCTGCTGTTCGTGGCCACCTTCTTCGGAGCGCTGCTGTACACGAACGCGGACGTGCGGGCGGACGTGTTGCTGTTCGAGACAACCAGCGCGGTGGGCAACGCGGGTCTGTCGTTCGACCGCATCATGCTCGTCTGGCCGGGTCTGGACGTGCTGACGGCGGCGATGCTCGCCGGGCGCCTGCTGCCGCTGGGGCTGCTGTGGTGGCTGGCGGCGCGACGGGAGCGGATGACGGTGCTGATCGGGTAAACCCCGATGCCAAGGCAAAAGGAATTACTTGTTCTTGCCCTGCACGTCCAGCTTGCCCTCCTCCAACGGCGGCGTGTTGGCGACAAAACGCATCCGCTTCTCGGGAGGGCTGGCCGGCTCACACGCGGCGAGCAGCGTTCTCACCAGCGGGCCAAGCCGCTTGCGATAGGCCGGGTTCACGGCGTCGGCGAGGATCATCTCCAGGATCTTCTCGCCGGGCTGATCGTCGACGGGCGAGGGGGCAATGTTGAACTGGGCCTCCGGCCGGGCGATCGTCTTGAGCGGAATCTCCTTTTTGGTGCGCGGGTCGACGAACCGCGTCGTGCCCATCCGGCCAAAGAGGACGTCGACGGTGGCGCCGCCGCCGGCCTGGGCGATTTGCTCGAAGGTGGTCAGGTCGTTGGCGCCCTCGTCGGTGGTGACCTTCGCCGCATAGATCTTGAAGCCGTTTTTCCTGGCCTCAGTGGCCATGTCGAAACACGCCTGCGCCTCGTTGGGGTGGGGCGGGGCGTCGCCGATGATGACCAGGACTTTTCCGCCGTCCTGGCGGTTGGACCAGCGGTTCTTGTTGATCGCCTCGCGCATTCCGGACATGACCGCCTCGGGAATGTCGCCGCCGCCGTCGGCGCCGGTGGCGGTGATCAAGTCGGAGATTTGCTGCGC
This sequence comes from Tepidisphaerales bacterium, assembly GCA_044450885.1. Lineage (GTDB taxonomy): Bacteria > Planctomycetota > Phycisphaerae > Tepidisphaerales > Tepidisphaeraceae > JANYKD01. Next base: position 5,534 of record JBIOJL010000007.1, on the reverse strand, counting down.
GGTGCTGCCCAGAGGAAGGCTCTTGGTGATGAAGTCGTCGTCGTAATCGCGGTAGAAGGTCAGCCCCAGCCGCGGCTCCAGCGACAGCGTGCCCAAGGCCATCATCATCTTCTTGATGTCGCGGGAAAGCCAGTCGAGCACCTCGCCCATCGAGCCCGTGGCGTCGACCACGAAACAGACCTCGAACCCCTTGATATTGGCCGATCCGAGTTCCAGATCGGGCTTCCACAGCGACGGATCGCGGTCGAGTTCCTCGAGCGTCACCGGCGGGACGATGTAGAGCGGGCGCAACGATTTGTAGGCATCCGCCGCGGGCCGCGCCTCCGACCAGTCCTTGCGGTTCTTCTGCAGCCACTGGAGGTAGTCGCGCTCGACCGCCGCCCACAGCTCGTCGGAACCCATGTGGATCCGGTCCTTCGACCTGCCGTCGAACACCGAGGCGGGAACATAGTCGCGGGCAACGCGGGAGGCCACTCCGGCAGCCTGGAGCACATATTCGCTCCGATAGGCCATGTTCTGGTCCGCGAAGGAGCGCACGAGAGCCTCGGCGAGCTGCCCGCTCTTCCACGCTCCCAGGCACCGCCCCAGACCCCGGAGGGCCGGGATATCCTGCACCTCCCACGCGCTGCACTCGGTCAGGGTCCGCTCGAAAACTTTTCGCGAGCGCGGGTTCATCGGCACGGTGGCCAGCACGTCGAGCATGGGCGCCCGCAGCGAGCCGTGGAACGCCCCCTTCTCGGCGAGGTTCAGCGTCGCGGCGTAGAACCTCTGGAAGTCCCTGGCGGCAAGCTCGGGCGCCCGCGCCAGCACGGCTTCCCAGGCCAGCAGGCGGACGACGTCGTGCTTGTCGCCATCGATCAGCGAGATGAGCTTGTCGGTGACCTCGGCCTGCGGCAACCGCGCCAGGCAGATCACGGCCAGGCCCCTCTGCCGCCAGTCGACGGATTCCAGTTTGTGCTTGTATTCGCGGTCGAGGTACTCCACGACCCGCTTGGTCTGCGCGGAAATTCCGCCGGGCTCCTTGCCAGGCTCCGGCTTAACCGGCGCGACGGACGGGGTGGACGGGTCGACCGGCGGCTTGTCAGGCACAGGCGGTTTATCCGGCAGATTCGGGGTGACCGGCGGCGTGTTGCTCGCCAGGGGATCTTTGGGCGGTTCGCCCACGCGCGGCGCCGGCCGGGGACCGAGCGTTGGCCCCGGCGTCTTGCCCGGGACGACCTTGGGCACATCGCCGACCCGGACCTTGGACTCCTTGCCGGGAATCTGGGAGAGATGCAGTTGCGCCTGCTCGGGGTCCAGCTTGTACACGAAGTTGTGCAGGAACGACCCGCCCAGCAGCGGCGAGACGGCGATCAGGTTCTTGGGCATCACCGCGCACTCGACGTCCTCGACCGTGAAGATGCCGACCTTCACCGACTGCAAGATCATCTGCTTGCCCTCGATCATCTTGCCGTCGGCAAGCTGCATGCGCACGGTCGGGTCCTTGTCCGTCGGGATCAGCCCGAGTTCCTCGGCCATTTCGCCCGGCAGCACCACGGACGAAGAGCCCGAGTCGACTACGAACTCGCGCGTCAGTTTCCCGTTGAGGATCACATCCGTGGTGGGCACCCGGCCGTGCATCCGCAGGGGGATGACCGCGGAGTTCACGTCCCCGCGCAGTTTCTTCACGAAGTTGGCATTGGTGACGAAGTCGGGCGATGGACCGAGACGGAACTTGAGCCGCCCGGCCTCGTTGAGCTTGTCGATCGCCTGCTTGACGGCATCGTCGGCCGCCAGTTGCTCGTACTGTTCCGACAGGTTCTCCGCCGTGGCGGCGCCTGCGACGACCTTGTTGATGAAGTCGGTGCGGCTCTGCTCGCCCAACGTCTTGAGTTTCGCATCGACGTCGGCGCGGAAGCGGGCGATCTCCTCGAGATTCGCGTCGATCCGCGCCAGCGCCTGCTGGTTCGGCCGGCCGGAATCCGTGATGCGCTTGCGATCGTACTCGAGGCTTGCGGCGGCCGACTTGGCCTGTGCGACCTTCTGCTCCAATTGCTGACGTTCCTTGGTCTCGGCGTCGAACTTGGCCTTCGCCATGCGGATGGCACGCACGTTGTCGGCCAAGTCCTGCTCGCCGGCCAAGACGTAGATGAGGCCGGACTTGACCATCCCCTTTCCGGCCAGCACCTGTTCCTGCGCCTGCACGACGTAAACCCCAATAACGCAAACGGCTGCGACGATAACTGGGCACAGACGCTTCATGCTTGTCTCCTCTTGATTAACCACCTGCGGGGACTGCCCACTTCTGCTCCCTCACGGCCAAATGCCCGTTGACACGACAGCCCGACGAGAGTGCCGGCCTGCCCTGCCATTGGCGCATTGACCCAACCGTGGCGGAGCACTACACCACATCACAGCATACCCGCCCGGAAGTCGCAAATTCAAGGAACTTTGCGTTTTCTTCCTTCCTGTGTTTGAATCACGGACATGAGCACAGCAGATCGCTATCAGACTTACGAATCTCCCCTGGCCTCACGCAATGCCTCGCCGGAAATGCTCCGCCTGTTTTCGGCCCAACACAAGTTCGGCCTGTGGCGACGACTCTGGCTGGAACTGGCCCGGCAGGAACAGGCCCTGGGCATCACCCGCATTTCGGCCGACGCCCTCGCCCAGATGGCCGCGAATCTGGACAACATTGACTTCGACCTCGCCGCCCAATGGGAGAAACGGCTGCGGCACGACGTGATGGCCCACGTCCACACCTTCGAACAATGCGCCCCCGCCGCCAAAGGGATCATCCACCTCGGGGCCACCAGCCAGTACGTCGTGGACAACGCCGACCTGACGATCATGCGTGACGCGCTGAAACTTCTCTGCATTCGCCTGGCAAACGCCGTGGACGCCCTCGGCACCTTTGCCGAAAAATGGAAGGACCTGCCCACGCTCGGCTACACCCACTACCAGCCGGCCCAGCTTACGACGGTCGGCAAACGCGCCACGCTGTGGGCCCAGGACTTCGCACTGGACCTGGCGGAGTTTGAGTACCGCATCTCGTCCCTGCGGTTCCGCGGCGTCAAGGGGACCACCGGAACCCAGGCGTCGTTTCTGTCGCTGTTCAACGGGGACCATGGGAAGTGCGACGAGCTCGACCAGCGCGTGACCACAGCCTTCGGCTTCGACTCGTCTTTCACGGTGACCGGCCAAACCTACCCGCGGAAGGTGGATGCCGCCGTCATCGGTTCGCTGGGCGGTTGCGCCGCATCCGTCCATAAGTTCTGCAACGACATACGGTTATTGGCCGGGATGAAGCAGATCGAAGAGCCGTTCGAGGAGGAACAGATCGGCTCGTCGGCGATGGCCTACAAGCGAAATCCGATGCGCTGTGAGCGGGCAACGGGACTGGCGAGGTTCGTCATCTCGCTGGTTACATCCGCGCTCCAGACGGCGGCGGAACAATGGTTTGAACGAACGCTGGACGATTCCTCCAACAAGCGGCTGACGATCGCGGAGGCATTCCTCGCCCTTGATGGCTGCCTGAACATCGTGGTGAATGTCGCCCGGGGCCTGGTCGTCTACCCCAAGACGATTGAGGCGGCGGTGATGGCGGAATTGCCATTCATGGCGACGGAGGAAATCCTCATGGCCGCCGTCCAGGCGGGGGGCGACCGGCAGGATTTGCATGAGCGGATTCGTCGGCACAGCTTGGCCGCAGCCGAGGAAGTCAAGGCCAACGGGCGGGAAAACGATTTGATTCAAAGACTGAGGAATGACGCAAGAATGACAGGAATTGACTTTTCCCAAGTTCTCAGCCCCCGCCGATTCACTGGTCGGGCTTGCGAACAAGTGGGCGTGTTTATCGATTCCGTAGTGGCCGGAATTCGCTATAAGTACTTGTCTTGTCTGGGGAAAGGCGGAGAGCTGCGGGTGTGAAGCGGCCTGAAGGCTCGTCTCGGAATTAATCTGATGCAAATTCGTTTTCCACTTGACCGGAGCCCCTTTCGGGGACATACTTATGGAGCCTGAATAGGTTCGCAGGAACCGGCGCACGTATGGTTCGTGTTCCTGCGGTAGTGAGCAAAGTTTCGTGCCTGTTTTATTGGCTTGTCCTGTGCCCGGATTTCAGGCCGTTGCGTTGACTGGCCAATGAGCAACGTATCCGCTTGTTCGTCGGGAGTCGACGGAGGCAACGGATGGCGACGGCAAAAGAACGAACGGATTTTTTCATACACTGGAGAGGGTCGTGAACATTCAACTCATCATGCGACGGAGTACACGGGGAATTCTGGTTGGAGCGGCTTTGGCGTTATCGCTGGGCACATCGGCACAGGCCGCGCCGCTGGTGACGTTCTGGGAAGACCAGATTTCCGCAACAATGCCTGGACTAGTCTTGGAGAACACTGCGGCGCCTCGGCAGCTTGACGCAGCCCCGACGGCCACCGGGTCGCAGGGGCTCGGCAATCAAACCGGCCCCGGTGGTCTGAGTCTCCAGTTGACCGTGCCAATCGCCATGATCGCCGGATATACCGTCGATCACTACGGTGGCCAGGTGACAGGCGGCAATACCGGGTTCTACGATACCACTCTCATCCTGAATGGTCTGAAGACCTCGGGGAATGCCCAGGAGACAGTGCTCATTCCGGCCGTTGGCGCCCCCGGCGATCCGGGCTACATTCCCGCCTTCGCCACTGTGTCTCAGTTGTTCACAAGCGGCAGCTTCACTCTGTACAGCACCTACAGAGACAACAACCCCACGCTCGATCAGCAGCCTCTTCTCACGGGCACCATCAACAACATGGTCCTCGTGGGCATTGAAGGCCAGGATTCGGCGTCGATTCAGTCCACGGATGTCACGTACACCGGAGGCGTGGCGCTCGCGCCTTGGGTCGCCGCGGGCGGCTCCACGCATGGGAGTCTCTCTTGGAGCCTTCTGTCGGTGAGCCCGGTCGTTGAAATGAGCGGTGGCGTTTTGCAGCAGTTCGAATCCACGCAAGTGGGTGGCTCCTTCAGCGCCCCGCAGGTGCCGGAGCCGGCGTCCATTGCCCTGCTCGCCCTGTCGGGCGTCGGGCTGCTCGGCCGCTTCCGGAAACAGAAGAAGCAATAATCCACTGCAAATCATCTGACCATCAAACCCCCGCCTTTCCGGCGGGGTTTTCTTTTGTCGGCCAAGTGATCCAAGCCATGTCTGCCGCGATCAACGGTCATGGTGGCGGGGAACCGCGATCAACGATCGCGGCTACAGGGGGCGATTGCCAAAATCGGCGGGCACACCCAGAGCAAAATGGCCATCGGACTGTGAATACCGTTCATTCCGCGATGCCGCTACAATGCAGGAAACGGAGTCGCCGCATGATCCAGTTGATAGGGCAGCACCCCTTGGCGCGCACACCGGAGGGCGCACTCGTCTCCAGCATCGCCACCGCCTTTCCGAACACTCGGACCTTGGTCACGCTGCCGGGCATTCACATGAGCCAGCGAATGGCGTACTCCGACGCCATCGACAAACAACGCCAGGCTGTCGGCCAGCCCGCGCTCACCGAGGACGAACAACTGAAGAT
>JBIOJL010000006.1:0-39403 GCA_044450885.1 Tepidisphaerales bacterium | reverse complement strand
TTTCTGTCGTCGCCGCATGGGGGGCCAGCGTCCTCGCTGGCCCTGAGACGCCGCGGGTATTCTGGCCGTTCGGGCCAGCGCGGACGCTGGCCCTACTTTGGTTGCCCCGCCAGTAGATCGCGAAAAGGCAAAGTTGCGCGGTCGTCAGGAACGTCAGCAGCACGCTGTCCGTCAGGCACATCTTGGCCGACGCGATCACCATGAGGCTGCTGGCGAAGATGAGCACAGTGTGGAACGCCCGGCGGGCGCCCAGGGCGCGGCCAATCGACCAGGCGAGGATCGACAGGGTGATGGTCATGGCGATGGCCGAGGGGAGCCGGGCGGCGCGCTCGGTGGGGCCGAGCAGTTTCATGCACAGTGCCTGACACCAATAGACGAAGATGGGCTTGGAATAGCGCGGCTGGTCGAGAAAGTATGTGACCACCCAGTTGCCCGACTCGACCATTTGCTTGGACGCCTGGGCATACCAGGCTTCGTCGCGGTCCCAGAGGTGGACGCGGCCGCCGCCGGCGAGGTAGGTGGCGGCGGCGGCCACGATTACCAGGAGCGTCCACAGGGGATAGCGGCGCGTGGTGACGCCACTGGATTGCGCCAGTGAGGGCACGGGCGGCGCTTTGTCAGCAGAGTTCTCCACGGCAGACGGGAACGTCTGCCCGGCCGCGTCGGGGTGGCCATCACGGTTCATTCCTGCCCCTCGGCGTCGGCGAGCACGGGAGTGGACCCGTTCTTGCGTATGACCCGCAGGGCATAGCGACAGGCGATCCACACGATACCGAGCGTGATGGCGGCGATGGCCAGATACCGGCCGGCCGCCGCGACCGATCCTTTCACGAGACCTGCTCCGACCAGCGTAAACGGGACGGCCTCGGGGATGACGCCGATGGCGGTCCCCAACAGAAAGTGCCGGTGCTTCACCCGCGACAGGCCCAGGCAGAGATTGACCAGCGTGCCGTGGATGGGCAACTGCCGCGCCAGCATGACGCCGACGACTCCCTGCTCATGGATCAGATCCGACCACTTGCGCAACTTGGGGAAGTGGTGCATGACCCAGTCGCGTCCGCCCCAGCGGACGAAGAGGAAGACCGAGTAATAGCCAAACATCGTGCCGATCTGAACGATGATCAAGGCCGGCCAGAAACCGAGAATCATTCCGCCGATCGCGCAGAAGACCAAGCGGGGTATACCGCAACTCACCAGGATCGCCACCGCCAGGGCACATACTGGATAACGCCAGTTGCCCAAAGCATCGATCGTCTGGCGGACACGGGGGACATCCTGTATCCAGAGGCGAACCGGAGAACAGTAGACCACCGCCATCGCGCCCAGAAGCACCGCGGCAAGCAGCAGCACGCGCAGCAGAGACCGTCGGCCGGGAGAAGCGACGGTCGCGCCGTCCCGGGCTGGCTCAGTCGCACAATCGGCCACGTCCTGGCTGTCCTTCATAGATCTCCGTGGCCTTACGGCCACGGCTACCAAGGGTAACGGCCCTTCGGGCCTGCGGAACTGGTGCTGCACGGTTCTTTACCTGGCCAGATACTGCTTGATCGCGCCGGCCACGGTCTTGACCTCATCCTCCGTGATCGACGGGAACATCGGCAGGGACAGAATCCGCCGGGTGTAGTCTTCGGTCCTGGGCAGCGACGGGGGCGCGCCGTAAAGTTCGGTGATGGCCGGCTGCATGTGGTTGGGGACGGGATAGTGGACGCCGGTTTCGATTCCCTGCTCCTTGAGGAACTTGCCGAGAGATTCGCGAATGTCGTTGCTGTCCAGGCGAATGACGAACATGTGGTAGACGCTCTCGGTTTCGCCGGGCTTATCCGACGGCGGCAGCACCAGGCCCTTGACGCCGGCGAGTTCGCGGCGATACCAGTCGGCCGCTCGGCGACGGCCGGCGTTCAGGTCATCCAACACCTTGAGTTGCTCGCGCCCGATGGCGCCCTGGATCTCGTTGAAGCGCAGGTTGTAGCCCACCTTCTCGTGCAGGTATTTGTCCTTGCGGCCGTGGTTGCGGAGCATGGTCACCTTGCGGGCGATCTCGTCGTCGCTGGTGGCGATGGCGCCGCCGTCGCCGTAGACGGTCAGGTTCTTCGACGGATAAAACGAGAAGGCCGCGTGCTCGGTCAGGGAGCCGCTGCGCTTGCCCTTCCAGCGGGCGCCGTGGGACTGGGCACAGTCCTCGATGATCCACAGCCCCTTGTCTTTGGCGATCTGCATGATCGCGTCCATGTTGCAGGACCGGCCGTACAGATGCACCGGCAGAATGCCCACGGTGCGCCCGGTGATCCGCTTCTTCATGTCCTCCGGGCAGATCGTGTAGGTATCGTCGATGTCGCAGAATACCGGCCTGGCCCCGGCGTGAATCATCGGCTCGATGGACGGGAATGCCGTCAGCGACGGCACCAGAATCTCGTCGCCCGGCTTGAGCCCCTGGGCAATGTGCAGCAGATGCACGGCGGCCGTCCAGGAACTGGACAGAACCACGTTCTTGACGCCGAAAAATGCGGCCAGCTCCTTCTCAAAAGCCTTGCACTCCGGGCCCAGAATGAAACTGCCGGCCTTGACGACTTCGAGAATTCGCCGGTCGATGGTTTCGCTGTGATGCACCCGCGACAGCGGTATTTTTCCTGCCATGAATCCTTCCACCTCGGTTTGAGTGAGGCGGACAAGGATAGTCCCGGCGGGGCATAGAGCAAGGCCACGCGAACATATTCCGAACGATGTTTGGGCGGGAGCTTGGGAGGGCCGCACTCCGTGCGGCCGCGGTCGCGCGGAAGCACGACCCTCCCGAATCCGTGGTCACGCGGCTTGAGGTTGACTCATCTCGAGCGACTCGCAGACCAGACCGATCGAATAGACCCTGTCGGCCAGCTTGCGGCACTGGCGGGTGGAGGCCAGCAGACGCAGGGGCGCCCCGCGCTGCCCGGGGAGTTCGATCATGAACTGCTGCTGGACCCTGAAATGCTGGCCGGACGTGAAGGAGAGTCCCTGGCTGGAAACATCGCGGGTCCAGACACCGAGAGCGCTCCCGGCAGGCTGGCCGCCTTCGAGGGGCGTGATGGTGATCCTTGCCCGGATCTGCACGCGTGGATTCTTTCGCTTCTCCGGCAGGCTTCTACGCTGCTCCCAACGGATGCTCCTGATCAGCGATGCCCATAGCTCGGCGTACAACTGCATGGAAAGCCTCGGTAAACTCTCAGTCCATCCTGTTATCGAGCCATTCTGCGGGATGGTTGAGCGGATCTGGGGTTCGTCACGGATTCGAGCGGGAACAGATGCCGCGATTCGGCGGGTGCCACGGCTTGTTCGTAGTACCGCCTTTAGGCGGTCTGAAGAGCCGCCTGAAGGCGGTACTACGAACGTGACCGCGAAGCACGGCTTGCAGTAGACAAGCCGTGGCACCCGGAACAAAAACCTCGACAACTGTTGATTCGCCGGTCCTAATCTCCGGATCGTGGTTTCCGCGGAGGGCGGCGGCCCTGCTTCACCTGCTCTTCGATCTGGGCCTTGGTGCGGAGCAGGTGGTGATAGTGCTGGGCAAAGCGGTGTGCTTCATCGCGCACATACTGGAGCAACCGCAGACCCGCATGGTTGCGCGGAAGACGGAGCGGTTCGCTTCGACCCTGTTTGTAGACAAGCTCCTCCTTCTTGGCCAGTGAGATGACCATGGGCGGTCGGACCTCCATTCCGGCGAAGACCTCCATGGCCGCGTGAAGCTGGCCGAGTCCGCCGTCGATGAGGATCACGTCCGGGTATAGCTCGTTGCTGGCCCCGGCCTCGCGGTAGCGCCGGGAGACCACTTCCTGGATCGAGAGAAAGTCGTTGTTGCCCTGTTCGTGCTTGATCTTGAAGCGGCGATAGCCATCCTTGAACGGCCGGGCGTCGATGAAGCAGACCTTCGACCCGACCATCTCGCCGCCCTGCAAATGGGCGATGTCGATCCCCTCGACGATCCGCGGCGGCTCGCCGAGCTCGAGCATTTCCTGAAGCCTGGTGAGGCTCTCCTGGGGATCGGTGACGAACGCCTCGGGCTGCCAGAACTGCTCGGTGCCCCTGGTGGCGCGTTGCGAGAGGCTGGTCAGGGCCTTGATTTGATCGCGCAGCTTGCCCGCGCGCTCAAACTGCAAGGACTCGGACGCCTGCCGCATTTCCTTCTCGAGTTCCTTGAGGACAGTCTTGCGGTCGCCTTCAAGGTAGCGGATGAGCTGGCGGATGTCATCGGCGTAGGCATCGCGGGCAATCTTGTCGCCGCAGGGCGCTGTACACTGGTTGATGGCATAGAGGAGGCACGGCCGGAAGAACCGCCGGCGGTCGTCGTTTTCGAGTATCTCCAGATGGCAGGTGCGGAACTTGAACGCCCGCTGGAGGTACTGCACGGCCTCCTTGAGTTGATACGCGCCGGTGAACGGACCGAAAAGACGCGTGCCCTCCGCCCGCGGCTCGCGCGTCACATAGACTCCCGGATAGTCTTCGCCCGTGGTAATCATGAGATAGGGGTAGGTCTTGTCATCGAGCAGCCGGGCGTTGAACTTGGGCTGGATGTCCTTGATGAGCCGATTCTCGGCCAGCAGCGCCTCGACCTCCGACTCCGTCTGGATGACTTCGAAGTCGACGACGTCATCGAGCAACCCCACTTTCCTGGGCTCGAGTTTCGTCGACGGCAGAAAGTACGACCCCACGCGATCGCGGAGCGATGCCGCCTTGCCGACGTAGATGACGCGCCCCTTGTCGTCCTTCATGAGGTAGACGCCGGGGGCCTTGGGCAACCCCTTGGCCTTTTCGGAGAGTTGTTCGAGGCGGTCGTTCATTGGTGGAGGATTATACGACATGGCTGGCCAGACCATGGTACAATCCACAAGAGGTGTCTATGACCGTGCAGATCGAACGAGTTGGGCCGTCTGTCAGCATGGACGGCGTCAGTTGGGATTACTACACGCAGACCCTGCGCGAACTCGGCCCGAGCCGGAACGTCCGCGTCACCTTTGACGACGGCAGGATGGAGATTGTGACTACCAACAATTTGCACGAGCGGATCAAGAGTATGCAAGCATCGCGTTTCCCGCGTTGCCCGTAAACGAGTTCAACCGCTGGATGGGGATCGCGGTCAAGTCATCGCAACACGACGGGATCAAAGAATTGAAGAAGTGGGTGCATGGCCGGAAATAGGCGACAAGAGTTCCCAGTGCGTGCCGCGCGCATGGCGGTACCGGCGTTGACCGGCCCGAAGACATTAATGACGCCGCAATGATATCCCGATTGCACGCTCATCATCCGGGCGAGCCGGGTCTGCGTCCCCGTCGGGTTATCGCGTTCATCTCGCTTAAACCCCTTCGCCAATGGCCCGATGTGGTTACTGCACGGCTGCTATCTGCCGGGCTGGAGCCATGGCGTCGATCTTCGTCGGATTCAGACATGAAACTATCCTACAGAATCAGCGTTGGTTTCGGGGCACTGATTGCGATCACGGTCGGCCTCGGCGGCACGGCTCTGTGGAAGATGCAGGAGATACGCACTGCGGCCGGACCGCTGCAGACCCGCAATGTCCCCGAAATCCGCATTGCCAACGAATTGGAACGGGCCGCGCAGCAGACGCTGTACGCCGTGCGCGGCTATGCGTTCACCGGCGACGGCAAGTTCCTGGACCAGGCCGCCCATACGCTGGCGGACGTCCGGCGGCACATCGCCAGCGCCCGCGAACACAGCGCCCAAAGCGGCAACCGCATCCTGCATGCCGACGCCGAGTCCGCCGAGACCACGGTACTGGAATACGAGAAACTGCTGGCGCTGACGGCCCAGGCAACGCGGGCGATGGAGGAGGACAAGGCTGCCAGTGCCCAAGCCGCCGATGCGTACGTGGACGTGTGCTGCCAGTACATGGACGCCCAGAACAAGCAACTGGCGGACAAGGTAAGCCTGCTGGCCCTCCAGGCCGGCCGGGGCGACACCGCGTCGGCGAAGGCGCTGGAGACGGATATCAAGCTGCTGAAGAAAAAGACGGTGCTGGTGACGGACATCATCGACATGGGGAATTCGATCCGCATCGCCACCTGGCAGGCATTCGCCACGCGCAATCCCGCGTTGTTCGCGGAAACCCAGAAGCGGCTGCACGAGGCCGACTCGCAACTGGACGAACTGAAGGGGCTGACGACCTCGGACGCGGAACTCAAGCAGATCGCGGCGTGCCGCGCCGCCACCAGCGCCTATCGCGGGTGCATGGAGCGGATTGCAGGCAACTGGCTCGCCCGCGAGGAACTGAACGTCAAGCGTGACGAACTCGCGAATGCGGTCCTGGGCGCGGCGCGTTCGACGGCCGAAACGGGCATGCGGGACACGGCGCAGACGGCCGAGCAGGCGGTGAAATCGCTGAGAACGGCGTCGATCACCCTGATCGCGGGACTGTCCGTCAGCGTGGTCGCGGGCATCGTGCTGGCGGCGTTGATCTCGCGCGGCATCACCCGGCCGATCAATCGGCTGGCAGACGCTCTGCGCGTGGGCGCTGGACAGACCTCCGTCGCCGCCGGGCAGGTCTCCGCCTCGAGCCGCAGCATCGCCGATGGAGCGACCCGACAGGCCTCTTCGCTGCAGGAAACAACCTCCGCATTGAAGGAAATGAGCGAGCTGACGCACCGGAACACCGATACCGCCCAGCAGGCGAGCACGCTGACGCGGCAGGCCCGGGAGGTGGCCGAGCAGGGCAACCAGACCATGCGGAGCATGAGCGAGGCAATCCACCAGATCGAACAGAGTTCGCAGCAGACGGCCACGATCGTCAGAACCATCGATGAAATCGCCTTCCAGACGAACCTGCTGGCGCTCAACGCCGCCGTGGAAGCCGCCCGGGCCGGCGAGTCCGGCAAGGGTTTTGCCGTGGTCGCCAGCGAAGTCCGCAGCCTTGCCCGCCGCAGCGCCACGGCAGTGCAGAACTCGACCGCCTTGATTGAAACCAGCGCGGAGAGTGCCCGGCGTGGCGTGGCCACGTGTGCGCAAGTTGCCAGCACGCTGGAGCAGATCACGGGCCTTTCGGGCAAGATCGACGCGATGGTCGCCGAGATTGCCTCGGCCTCGCTCCAGCAGAACAACGGCATCGCGCAGGTGAACGGGGCCTTGACGCAGATGCAGACGGTGACGCAGACCAACGCCGCCAGCGCGGAGCAATCATCCAGCGCCAGCGAGGAATTGGCCGCAACGGCAAACTCCGTCAAAGACGTGGTGGGCCGGCTCGACGCGCTGTTGACGGGGACGGGAGCACCGGACCCGGCCGACGAATTCAAACACCGGAACTCGCCTACGGATAAGGAGACTCTATCATGAAACATCGTATGTCGATCGCCTGCCTGTTGACAGCCGCCGCGGCCACCCTGCTGGGAGGTTCGTACGCCTTCTCGCAAGCCAAGGTGGACGACTGGACGGCGCCCGAGCGCGCCGCGCGCAAGAAGAATCCCATCACCAGCGACGCCGCGTCGATCGGCGCCGGCAAAGGCGTGTACGCCCACAATTGCCTGCCCTGCCACGGTCCGGCCGGCAAAGGCGACGGCCCGAGCGCCGCCACTTCCGGCATCGTGCCGCGCGACCTCAGCAAGCCGGTCATCGTGCAGCAGACCGATGGTGCGCTGTTCTGGAAGATCTCCGAAGGCCGCCGTCCCATGCCCGAGTTTGAGACGCAGTTGCCGGAAGACGAGCGATGGAAAGTCGTCATCTACATCCGCACGCTGCAGGAGAAGAAGTAAAGGGCGCGGCTGCGCGGCCGTACCCGTGGTGCTCCTGATCCGCCGGATTGAGGCTGCGCGCACGTCATGGCAACACGGCAACGTTCGTGGGCTTCGAACATGGGTGCCAAGCCCATCACCGAACGCCCCACTCCCACAAGCCATAGGCGGTCTTCTGGTCCAGCGGGTGGCCGGTGTTCTTGAGCGTCCAGCCGATCTGGCCGCGATGGTGCGATTCGTGCGAGATCATTTGAACTGTATCGGTTTTACGGCACGGCCGGTCAGACCATGGTACAATCAGGTAGAGGTGTTTATGACTACGGCGGTCGCCGAGCACGATCCGGCAGGATTCCTGCTCCACAACACGAGTTGGGCCTACTACACGGCCAGCCTCTGGGAACTCTATCGCCAGGGCACGCGATCCGTGCGCATCAACTTCGACCGCGGGAAGATGGAGTTCATGACCGTTTCGCGGAGACACGAAGCCATCAAGACGGCCGTTGCCCGATTGCTCGAAACCTACACGCTCGAATTGCGTATCCGCTGCACCGGGTTCGGCAACGTCACCTGCCGCCGTGAAGACTTGGAGAAGGGACTGGAACCCGACGAGTGCTACTACATCACCACCCCGGCCCCGCCGGCCGATGCGGAGGAACTCGACCTTGGCGTCAACCCCCCGCCCGATATCGCCATTGAAGTTGACATCGCCCGTTCGTCGATCCCGCGCCAACCCATCTATGCCGCCATCGGCGTACCTGAAATCTGGCGTTTTGACGGCTCTCGACTGACGCCGATGCGCCTCACCGCTGACAGGCGATACGAGGCCCAGGCTCGGAGCGACGTTCTCCCCGACCTGGACTTCGACGTCTTCAACCGGTTCCTCGCCCAGGCGCTCCGTGACCAGTCCCGCGCTGTGCTCGCCTTTCAGGACTGGTTGCGCTCACGCAAGACACAGGCGTAGCAACGTCGCCTCAACGGCGGCCTCGCTCGGCGCTGCGGTGGCCTCCGCAGATCCTTCTTTCAAACGCACCGTTGAAGCATGGGCCAGAACCCACGGCTACCCGACCACTCTGGCTGTATCGAGCGATTGACTTTGTCCTGGGGTTTTTGTCGGAGTCCCTGGATTTGAACTGAATCGATGCTACGGCGCGCCGGGACATCAGCCATGGCGTCGCGGCGTCCGATCGTCTCATCCCTCCTTCGCGTCTTCGCGTCTTCGTGTCTTCGTGTTAGATTAGTTTTCTACATGGCCATGCCCGCGTCCGCTGAAGCGGACCCTACGCAGATGACGCAGGCGCACGGCCATGGCGAGTCACAGGAGCGTTCGTGTCCCTCGTCATCATCCCCAGCATCGATCTCCGCCACGGCAAGGTCGTCCGCCTCAAGCAGGGCGACTACGCGCGGCAGCTCAACTACGACGTCGATCCCATCGAAACCGCCCGGTCGTTCTACGAGGCCGGGGCCACCTGGATGCACATCGTCGACCTCGACGGCGCCAAGGAAGGCCGGCCGGTGCAGACGGAACTCATCGCCCGGATCATCCGCTCCACCGGCATGTCGGTCGAGGTCGGCGGCGGCGTGCGAACGGCCGACGATATCCAGCGGCTCATCGACGCCGGGACCAAGCGCGTCGTCATCGGCACCAAGGCCATGGAAGACTGGGCGTGGTTCCAGCAGCTTGTGTACCAGCCGCATTTCCACCACCGGATCATCCTCGCGGTCGATGCCAAGGACGGCGTGATCGCCACCAAGGGCTGGACCGAATCCTCCGGCCGGCAGGCGGTCGATGTCGCCCGCGATGTCTCGGACTGGCCGATTGCGGCGCTGCTTTACACGGACGTGGCCAAGGACGGGATGATGACCGGGCCGAATTTCGAGCAGACCGAGCGCCTGGCCCGCGCCGGGCGCGTGCCGGTGATCGCCTCCGGCGGCGTCGGCAGCATCGAACACATCCGGCGCCTGACCACGATGCCCGTCTGGGGCGTCATCGTCGGCCGCTCGCTCTATGAAGGGTCGGTGTCACTGGCGGACGCCGTGCAGGTGGCCAAGGAAAAAGGGCAGAAGCCGTAGGGTCCGCATTGCGGACCATTTTCTGTTCAGGTGAAAGATGCTGGCGTTCGCAAGCAATGGTCCGCAGCGCGGACCCTACTTAAGCTTCTCCAGCAGCTTCTGCGCATCCTTGGCCGCTTCCATGCCTTTGTAGTCATCGTCGATCATGCGCTTGAGCATCGCCTGGGCGGCGGGTTTGTCGCCGAGCTTGGTCGCGTGAATCTCGGCCACCTTCAGCAGCGAGTCGATCACCTTTGGGTCCGCCGCTTTCCCGTTGGCGACCACACGCATGTAGGCGATGGCGATTTCCTTCCACTCGTCCTTGGTGCCGGCGCCGCCGAGTTTGCCCTTGCGGGCCTCGGCCAGCGCCCAGAGCATGTTGATCTGGTCGGCCGGCTCGATGATGTTGGGCGCCTCGGCCTCGATCCCCTTGATCACCTCATCGAACTTCCCGGCCTCCAATTCCGTGTTGATCTTGGCCAGCTTCACTCGCATCAAGAGCTTGATTGTCTCGGGGCTGTTGGGGTTGGCCCGGGCGCTGAATTCGGCCAGACGCTGGGTGGCCACCTCGGCACCCTTGGCATCGCCTTTGGCCGTGTAGAGATCGACCAGCAGTTTGCCCAGCACCTCTTGCGCCTTGGGATTGGCCGAGGCCGCGTCGCAAGCGGTTTGGGCGGCCTTGATGGCCTCGGGCAGGAAGGCGGAATCGGCCTTGGGGAGGTTCAGAGTGATCTCCTTGGCCGTGTCGGGCGTCTTCAGGGCGACGGCGATGTAGTTGCGCACCACCACATCGAACCGCCCGCCCATCTTGGCGGCTTCGAGCAGCCGAACGCTGCACCATTCCTTGATCCAGGGCTTGGTCGTCGCGCGCACGGCCTTCTCATACTCGTCGGTGGCCTTGTCCCACTGCTTCTGGGCAAAGAACGCTTCGGCATTGTTGAACGCGGGCTCGTTGTCGATGATGATCTTGGTCACTTCCGAGATCGGCTTCTTCTGTGCCCGGCCGCTGAAATCAAAGAGAATCGCGTTTCCTTCGATGCCATTCACCCGGCAGTCCTTGTACTCCAGCCGATTGATGACCAGCGTATCCGCCAGGCAAACGGCCGGAATAAAGACACCCAGTACGATCGCCACCATCGCGTTTCGAACTGACTTCTGGCTCATGCTTTCTGCTCCCATGGTCGGATCGTCGCAGACGATTTCAACGTACGAAGGAGAATCGCGCTCCCTCGGCACGGAATATTACCCGAATCGAGGTTCTTGCTCCACGGGCATGACCATTCTATCGGGCGGGGGGTGTGCCCACAGATTCGGGAGGGCCGTGCTTCTGCACGGCCGGGATGGTCGCGCCGCGAAACGGCCGCAGAGGACTGCGGCCCTCCCGGAAAAATGGTCGCGCCCCGGGCGGGCCGCACTCCGCGCAGCCGGTTCGCGGGGCGGCAACTCCGGCCGTGCAGAAGCACGGCCCTCCCGGGCGATTGACTCCGCGCCGCCCAACCGGTCTGATATCGCCATGTATCGCCTTCCGGCGCTGCTTCTGTTGCTTGGCGCGGCCCTGCCGGCGAGGGCGGACCTGCAACTGTCCGTCTCGCTCGGCTGGAGCGGCGCCTACCGCCCGGCCGCGTTCAATCCGGTCTACGTCACGCTCTGCGATCCCTCGATCGGCACTCCCAGGGCCGTCACCGTGGAGTTCACCACGCCGTTCGAATCAACCTACACCACGCGCGTCGCCCAGATCCTCCCTCTCTCGGCCAGGCCGACAACCTACATCTTCTACGTACACATCGACCCCTTCCTCGACAACGACAGCGTGGTCATCCGTGATGCCCGCAGCGGCCGGCGGCTCGACGGCGCGGACTTCAGCCACGTCGGACCGATGCCGCCTTCGCCCGACAATCCCAGCCTCAACGGCATGGCCGCCAACGGAGCGGCCGGATTCCTGATCGGTCTGTGCGGCGAGCGGTCGAATCTGTCCGCCCTGGCCGGACAGTTCGACTGGACCCCCGAACGTTCGGCCGACGAGCGCGCCCGTCGCGAAGTGCCGCTGCGCGTCGGACAAGTGAAGGCATCGCGGTTGCCCGACTCGATCAAGGGCTACGAATGCCTCGACCTGCTGGTGCTCAGCGGCCCCGACCTCGCGGCCATCCCCGAGCCGGCACAGGAAGCCATCGCCCGCTGGGTCCGGGCCGGCGGCAGGCTGCTGCTCTGGCCGGGCGACTCGCCGCTGCCCGAGAACAGCCCGGTCTTGCGCCTGCTGCCGGGCGCCTTCGGCTCTATTGCGTCGGTGCCGCTCTCCGCAGATGACCAACGGCGGCTCGGCGTGGAGGCCCGGTTTGACAAGATCCCCGCGCGGTCGTTCGAGCCGGCCGTACACTGCACGAAGTTGCCGCTGCTCGACGGCAGGGCGGAAATCTCCATGGCCCCGATCGACCTGGGCAGCGTGGGCGTGATCTCCGCCGATTTCGGCCGGCTGGCATTCGGCACGACAGAAGCCGCGGCCCGTTTCTGGCGTCCGATCCTGATACAGGTGGCTGGCGTGGTGCCTGCGGACGGCGTACGCGTGCGATCCGGAAGCATCTTCGGCGGATCGCGTAACGCGGCCGCCGAGCAGGTGATCGAGCGGCTGGGTGATGTGCAGGGCATCGGCACATTCGACTTCAGCTATGTCGCCTGGATGATGCTCGCATTCGCGGTGGTTGTCGGGCCGATCGACTGGTTCATCCTCCGCCAGGCCCGATGCCCGCCGTGGACCTGGGCCACCACCACCGGCTGGATCGTTCTGGTCACCACCGGTGTTCTGTACCTCGGCCACGTCTTTCGATCCGGCGACGTCCACTACCGGACCGTCCGCGTGATCGACCAGGTCGGCAACCACGTGGTGGCCGCGTCCGACATCGTGGGGCTCTACTCGCCGCGGACCCAGAACTACGGGTTCATCGGACCCGAGGAATGGTGGTGGAGCCCCGTCGGCTTTCGAAACGAATACCGCTACTACCGCGAGCCCCGAGCCGCGACGAAAATGGTGGACATGGTGCAGGACCGCCGCGGCCAGCGTATCACCCTCGATCACAACGCCGACGGCACACCTGCCGGCACGCTGCCCGTGGCCGTGTGGGACCTGGCGTTATTCGAGGCCGAGGCCGAATCGGCTTCGCAATTGCCCGCGGTCGTGTCGGCCGACCTCCAACTGAGCGGCCAGTCATACATCCGCGGCAAGATCAAGAACCTGTCGCCCGCCACGCTGGTGAACATCTTCATCCAGACGCGGCACGGGGAACTGCTCGTGACCAGGCCCCAACGGACGTTCCAGCCGTCGGCGCGTTCCCGCGCGGTTTCCGCGGAGGCGCAATCACCCGACCTTCCGCGGCTTGAGAAAGCCCCGGACGCCATCGCCCCCGGCGAGTCGATGGAGATCGACATCCCCGTCAATCCCCGGGCCGCCGGCTGGCCGGAATACCCGCGGAACCAGGGTTTCCCGCGCGGATATCCGTTCAACGCCTACGCGCAGTCGAACCGCCCGCAGCAACTCACATTTGAGTGCGCCGCTGCCGACATGCACACGCGGTGCAACGAACGGATCGGCACGTTGCTCGCCGGGGATCGCGACTACGCCGTCATCTATGCCGAGGCGGTCCTGACCGCATCGGATGTGAAGCTGGTGTACGGCAACGGCGCCCCGCCCAGACAACTGCACTGGATGGTGGTTCGCGCCCTGGTGCCGCTGGAGAAAGGCGTCGTCCCTTGAGCCGCGCGGATTCTCCGCCAAGGGCGTGCCCACAGATTCGGGAGGGCCGTGCTTCTGCACGGCCGGATGGTCGCGCCGGGAGACGGCCGCAGAGGACTGCGGCCCTCCCGGAAGAATGGTCGCGCCCCTCCGCCCGGCAACCGCGATGAACCATCGCGGCTACAAGCGTATCTCACCGCCCTCTGCCGCCTCCGCGCGGCGGGGATGACGACACCGGCGCTCGCGGAGCCGGAGCGGGCGCAGGCGCCGAGGCCCGCGGCGAATCGGAACCGCCTCGCGAGACACTGGCCGGCGGCGGCGCCTTGGGCGAATCCGGCTCGCTGCCCCAGATGCGGGGCGCTTCCGCCGGTGCCGGCCGGGGGACATCGCGCACCATCGACGGAGCGGGCGCCGACTGCGCCGCATCCCCGGGGATGCTCGGCGTCGCAGTTCTGACCGTCCGCGGCCAATCCGCCGAGCGGAAAGTCAAGCTCGACCGGGGAATCCGCGACGACGCATCCTGTGGCACGCTCCCTGCCGCATCCATCCGCGACGATGCCCCGGTCGCCGCGTACCTCAGCGTGGTGGCCCCGTCGTGGACGCGCGCGCTCCGATCGTTCGCAGCCGCCTGGCGGTGGTCGTAAGGCTGCCAGCCGTGGTGGCCACGGTGTCCGAAATCGTCCCATCGGCCACTGTAATACCCGAAGTAGAAGCCGCAGAACGGCGACGCATAAAGGTAATCCGGCGGGTACACGTACATCGGCATGTAGGCCGGGTAATAGCCGTAGCCGGTGGCCGCGAAATCGGCGCCGGAATAGTCGTAGGTTGGCCGATAGCTCAGCCCCGGATCGGGTGTGGCCACGGCCGGCACAGCGGGCACGGGAACAGCCGCCGGAACCGGCGCCGGCGCAGGCGTTGCGGCCACGACCGCCGGAGCGTTCAGCACCAGGCCGCGGAGTTGGCGGTGGAGATCGTCCTGGATGTCGATGATGTCGCGAACGGCGCCGGATGCCTGAAGTTTGCCGATCTCCTTGCCGCTGGCCACGTCACAGAGCTGGGCCGAGACGCGCATCGCCTGGTCGTCGAGCGAGCAGACGCCGAAAAGAACCAGGTCGGCCCGGTTGTCGCGGGCAACGGCCAGCGCATCGCGCGCGTCGCGCGGAGGTGCCAGACGATCGGGTGCGGCGACCACAACCGCGATCTGTTTCCGCCCGGCCTCGGTCGCCAGACTGTCCTGAATGGCTTGGACTGCCCACAGGCGCGGCACCTGACCGTCCTCGAGCACGAACGGAAGCACCATGAGCGACGGCCGACGATCCTGCGCCAGGGCCTGCGGAAGGGCGATGAACAGCAACGCGATGATTGAGCAGCAACGCAACATGTGTCACCTCCAGCACGAGGCCCACCCTCAACTATTATAGACCACGGCGTCCGGTAAACGTTGGGGAAACGTGAAGGAATTGTCAATGCGGTCCGATGGCGAACATAACACGCTACCGCACAATAGCTTACACCGCACCGCGATCGTGCGGGCCCTGTCTGTAGCCGCGATCGCCGATCGCGGCCGCGAACCGCGATCATTGATCGCGGCTAGAGCACAGCATGCATCTGCCGGCTGCTTAGGGTATGTTGTATCAGTCAACACAGCACACCGAAGCCGCTACTGAGGTGTGCGTGAGCGGAACAAGCTCGAGCCGTCGGGGCCGGGCTTCCGGACACTTCCTGCGCGACAGGCCATGGCTATGCATAGAAGCCTCCCCAAACTGCTGACCGGTCCGGCATTCTCGAACGACGAAGAGACACGTCTCGGCCAGCTCATGCAAATTCTGTCGCTGGCAACGGCACTGGCGTGCATTCTGCCCATGGTCCACAACGCGCTGGCGCGAAACTGGCCAACGGTGTGGGTCTTGGCCGGCGGCGACGTGGGTCTGCTGGCCGCCTGGTGGCTCAACCGCAATGGAAAGCCCGGGTGGGCGCGGCGCCTGCTGTGCTACCTCCTGCTGGCCGGCACCACGGCGCTGCTGTGCGTGGCCCGCGAGAACATCCATGACCTGGCGGTGATGGTGTACCCGGCGAGTCTGGTCGTGGGGGCGATGCTGCTGGGAGGACGCCCGTTCGTCGCCTACGCGATCGCGGCCATGTTCTGCGTGACGGGGGTGTTCGTGGCCGGGCGGAGCGGGTTGGTCGTATGCAAGCCCGGGTATCAGCCGTCGCCGCGCAACCTGATGGACGCGATTCTCATCCTGGGTCTGACCTCGCTGGCGGTCGGTCTGCTGGCCCGCAACCTTCGGCAGGAACTGGCCCGATCCCGCCGCGACGAAGCCGAACTGGCGGCGGCCAACAGGAAACTGGAAGAACAGGCGGCGCGGGCAAGGCTCTCCGAGGAACGGTATCGCGGGATCATCGAGTTGGCCGTCGATGGGATTCTCCTGGGTGACGCGCAGGGGCGGATCATCGGGGCAAACACCAGGGCCAGCGAGCTGACGGGCTATCCCGCCGGGAAGCTGCTCGGGATCGACATCGGCAGCCTGTTTGCGGGAACGGAGCTGCAGCGGGCGCCGTTGCGCTACGACCTGCTCAAGCAGGGATTGAGCGTCACCACGGAGCGGATCCTCACGCGCCTGGACGGGACAACGGTGCCGGTGGAGATGAACTCGAAGATGATGCCGGACGGCACCTACCAGGCGTTCGTGCGGGACATCACCGAGCGCGTGCGCGTGAACGAGGCATTGCGCAAGAGCGAGGAACGGTACCGGCTGCTGTTCAACAGCGGAATGGACGCGGCGTTCGTGCATCGCGGACCGCACAACGGCCTGCCCGGGGCCTTCCTGGAGGTCAACGACGTGGCGTGCGAGAGACTCGGCTATACGCGCGAGCAGTTCCTGAAGATGTGCCCGCTGGACATCGACGCGCCCGAGACGCTGCCGAACGTGCCCAGGATGATGGAGCGGCTGGCGCGGGAGCGGCGGGCGGTGTGGGAAGGCGTACACCTGGCCCGGAACGGGCGGCGGATCCCCGTGGAGATCAGCAACCATCTGTTCGAGATGGACGGGAAGCCGACGATTCTCTCGACGGCCCGCGACCTCACGGAGCACAAGCGGGCCGCCGACGCCGTGCGCACCAGCGAGCAGAGCTACCGCGAGATCTTCAACGCCGCCAACGACGCCATCTTCGTCCACGATGCCGAAGCCGGGACCGTCCTGGACGTCAATGATACGATGCAGGCGATGTTCGGTTACTCGCGGGAGGAGGCCATGCGGCTGGCGCCGGATGATTCGAGCGAGGGGATCCCACCGTACTCGCGGGGCGATGCGATGGAGTGGCTGCGCAAAGCCATCGACGAAGGGCCGCAGGTGTTCGAATGGCGGTCGCGCCGCAAGAACGGTGAACTTTTCTGGACGGAGGTGGCCCTGCGGAGCACCAGCATCGGCGGACGCGGGCGCGTGCTGGCGGTGGTCCGCGATATCAGTGAACGCAAACGGGCGGAGCAGGAACAATCCAGGCTCGAGCAGCAACTCCGGCAGTCCCAGAAGATGGAAGCCATCGGCCAGCTCGCCGGCGGAATCGCCCACGATTTCAACAACCTTGTCACCGTGATCTGCGGCTATGCCGAGATGGCCATCGCCGGCCTGCCGCCGGAGCATGCGATGCTGGAACCGCTGGGCCATGTCATCGCGGCCGGCGAGCGGGCAAGGGACCTCATCCGGCAGATCCTCGCGTTCGGCCGCAAACAGATGCTCAAGACGGAGGTCATCAACCTCAACACGGAGCTGCCGTGTACTGAAGACATGATCCGGCGCCTGATCGGCGAGGACATCGAGGTGTGTACGCGGCTGTCGCCGGGCCTGGGAAACGTCCGGGCCGATGCCTCACAGCTTCAGCAGGTGCTGTTGAACCTCGCGGTAAACGCGCGCGATGCAATGCCCGAGGGCGGCAGACTGGCCATCGAAACCGCCGACGTGACCCTGGACGAGACGCATCCGGCCGCGTCGGCCGAGGTCCGGCCCGGGCGATACGTCGTGCTCGCGGTGAGCGATACGGGATGCGGCATGGACCGGCAGACACTGGCGCACCTCTTCGAGCCGTTCTTTACGACCAAGCCGCCCGGCAAAGGCACCGGCCTGGGCCTGGCGACGGCCTTCGGCATCATTCGCCAGCACGGCGGGCACATCGCGGTGTCAAGCGAGGTCGGCAAGGGATCCACGTTCCGGGTCTATCTGCCCCGCGTGGAATCGGAACTGACGAGCGAGCCGCCGCAACCCGCGGCCGCATCGGCTCCAAGTGCCGCCGCCGGCGAAACCGTGCTCCTCGTTGAAGACGAAACGACCCTGCGCGAGCTGGTCTTCCGGGTCCTCAGCGATACAGGCTACCGCGTCCTGAAAGCCGCGGGATCGGCCGACGCCCAACGGCTGGCGGCGGAACACACGGGTGCCATCGATCTGATGCTGACCGACGTCATCATGCCGGAAATGAACGGTCCGGAACTGTACGACCGGCTGGCGCCGATCTGCCCGCGGATGAAGGTGCTGTTCATGTCGGGGTATGCGGACGGGGTTCTCAACCGCGGCGCCGACGGCCGGCACGGAAACGTCTTCCTTGCCAAGCCCTTCCGGATCCAGCGGCTGCTCGACAAAGTGCGCGAGGCGCTCGAACGTACTGCCAGCCGCGATCGTTGATCGCGCTCTGCGCCCGCGATGACCCATCGCGGCTACAACGTCGATCGCGGTCTGGGCCGCGACGGCCCATCGCGGCTGCCAGGACGTGACCCACGAAGGGTCGCGAAGAGGGAGAAGATTGACCGCGGATGACGCGGATTAGCGCGGATTCCAGACAGGATTCTCTTAATCTGCGTCAATCTGCGAAATCTGCGGATTCAACTCTTTCTTGCTTGCGGCCAAGCCGCGCTGGGTTCTCCGCGCTATCCGCGGTCGGGAATTGCGCCGTTGCGGGTCGATTCTGGGTACGTCCCCGTTTCACTCCCCCCGCGATTGAGTGGCACCCGTCGGGCTCACCAATTATGTGCAATGCTGCCAGCTACCTACGTCCATTGTCAATGCACCCAGCCGAAAAGTCAATCAAACAGAAAAGCCGCAACTTGCAACTTGCAAAGGGTGTGCCCGATTCCGCAATAAGTAACCGTAGCCGCGATTTTGCACGCCAACATCCCTGATTCCCTCCGTTCACGATTTTCCGGCCGGTCCGGCGCCAACGCACGTCAGCCGGACGATTACCGTCGCCGCCAGCACCACGCCGACACCCGGCAACAGCCGGGCGAAATCGCCGATCACGAATCCGCGGAAGTAGAACGGCATGGCGCCGATCACCGCAACAATGAAGAGCATCACGCGGGCCCAGCCTGGCCGCCCCGGGCGAGACAGCGGGATCATGCACGTGCATGCATAAGCCGGGAAGATCAGGCCATAAGACCCCATGAACACCCGGTAGACGATCTCGCCACAATCCAAGCCGAACGCCGGCCCCCGCGCGCCGCAGAGTTCGGCCAGCAGCAGCGGAACCAGCACCGCCACGATGACCGGCCAGTTCCCGCGCGGGCGGCGCTGCTGCGTGTCCCACAGCGCGCGGAAATGAAACAGGATCGTCGTGGCTGATTGCACCAGCAGATGCACGGCGATGGCCACGGCCCATGGTCGCGGCACCGAAACTTCACCCCTCAGGAGGGCCGCCAGGTTGGGGGCATAGTGCAGCGAGAAGACGATCATCGCCAGGAAGAACAGCCCGAAGCCGAGGGCGAACGCGGGGCGGGAAGCGCCGTAGTTGAGATGCTGCCGGGCGCGATGGAAGGTTAGATCGAGGTAGGGACACAAACCGAAACCGAGCAGGCAGACGGGCAGCAGTTCCAGGCTGCCGAGGACCGCCTTGCCGCCGGCCGCGGGCGCGATGGCCGGGATGGTGTGATGGCGGCCAAAGACGAGGACGAACGCGATGACGCCGAGGGAGGTCAGGAATGCGATCACCGCCAACGCCAGTTCGCCGCCGCGAAAACGCAGCATCACCCAGCCCAGCGGCACACTCGCCACGGCCAGCAGCAGGATCGCGCCGTCGATGCCGAGCCGGGCGCCGACGAACCACTGGATGAAGAAGATGTGGAAGGCGATGGTGACCCACGAGAAGAGCCGCAGCATCGGCTGATGGGTGCGGACCAGGCGACGGCTCTGGGTGCGCCGGCGGAGGATGAAGCCCATGGCCGCCGCCCCCAGGACATTGGGGATGGCGAAGACGAGCCAGCCGGAGATACCGAGGTCGCGCACCAGCAGCACCGGCAGGAACATGCCGATACACCAGGTCCAAGACATGCCCAGGAACACGGCCCAGGGCATGAAGCGGTCGGTTGGACGCGTGGAGGTGTCGGTCACGAGGGGCTCAGCGGGTTTGCTGTTTGAGACGCTTGTAGTTGTCCTTGTGCTGCTGCCGGGGCGTGACGTGGAAGGTGACGACGCACTTGCCGACCCGGCGGTCCTTTTCGCCGAGCTTGTAAACCTGCTGGTGGACCTCGAGGTCGAGGGTCAGGTTGAACTCGCCGCCGGTGGCGATCAGGGCCTTGATGTCCTCGCGGGGCTTCATCTTGTAGATGGCCGGGCCGAGGCACGGGCGGAGAAACTTGTACTCGAGGTGCTTGCAGACGACGGTGTAGTCGGAGCCGCAGACGCCGAAGACGTACATGCCGCCGGCAATTTCGGAATTGCCCAGAAGGGCCGCGCCGGCCATGGCGCGATACCAGTTGCGGTTGAACCGGCTGAAGGGCAGAATCGCCTGGTAGGTCAGTTCATCGACCTGGGTCATGCGAATCCCGCTGAAATAAGCGTAAGGGAGCCAGAGGAACGAGCAGATGCGGTGCCAGAAATTGTCCCGGACGGAAAGGGAGGAAAAGAACGCCTCGAGCCGGTCCAGCCAGTTGCCGGGCGTGTGTACGCGATCGGGCAGACCGACCGAAGCGTGATTGGCCGGGTGCTGTTCCTCGGGATCAGCGTTGGCCGGCGCCGGGGAGACGATCGCCCGCGGCGTCGGAGCCACCACCGCGAAATCGTCGTGCCGACTGGCCGGGAGAGTGCTCATACCGCTGATACTCACAGTAAACCGGGATGTGTACGATACCCGACCCCGGCCCGGCTGGCCAGAGCAAATCGCCGTTTGACATTCGCGGCAACCGCTGACACAATTCATGGATTGCGATGCATCATTGACCTGCAGCGTCGTTAGAGGAGAAGTCGCATGCGTCAGCGCGCCAACCGGCTCACCGTTCTTACCTTGGCCGCCGTGTCCGTGGCTTTCGTCGGATGCGACGGGCCGCAAACACAGCGGGACAAGGAAATCAAGGAAAACATCAGGAAGGCCCAGCAGACCCTGGCGGAGAAGGGCCCGACGACTCAGGCCGCCGCCCAGGCCGCCGTCCAGGCCGCCGCATTTCACGAGGCGGCCGCCAAGGTGCAGGGCGCGTCGCTGGCCAGTTCGATCGACGCCAAGATGTTCGTCGCCGGGGACAACTACAACCGGGCTGTCGCCATGCTCGGCGACCTCGACGACTCCGAGTCGGCGGCCACGCTGGCGCTGCGGACGATCCAGAGCGCGGCCGATGCCATTGCCCGCAACAACGTTCAGATCAAGATCCTCGCGGCGGCGGATCCCGCCGAGGTTGGCAAGGCGATGGAGAAGGCCAAGGCCGAGCAGGCCGCCCAGTCCGCGGCTTCCGCGGAACTCCTCAAGAAGACCCAGGGCGACGCCGCCGCCAGGGAAGCCCGGATCAAGGAGACCCAGAGCAAGCTGGCGGCCGCCACCGACGAGATGAACCAACTGTTCCAGAAATCGGAACTGGCCAGGGGACAGGAGTCGGTCGATCTCTATAACAAGGCCATCGCGGTGCGGCAGACGGTGCAGAAGACGTCGCACGAGTTGGCGCAGCAGCAGTTGGAACTCTCGCGCCTGCAGCGGACGGCCGCCGAGGCAGCGGCGGCGCAGCAGACCGCCGACGCCAGCGTCGTCGCCACGCAGAAGAGCCTCGAGCAGACGGCGGTGGCCTGGACCGAGACGCAGAAGGCCATCGCCGCCCGCAACGACGAAAACAAGAACATCATGGAGTCGCAGATCGCGCCGCAGGCAAAGCAATTCGCCGACGCCATGAAGGAGGCCGCCAAGGTCCGCAAGGAGATCGAACAGCGGCTGGACAAGACGATCGCCGCGTACCGGGACGCCCGCAAGGACGCCGGCACCCTGCAGAGCGATTTTCTGAAATGGAACGACGCGGCCAACGCCCAGAACCCGAGCATGGCGGCCAGACAGTCGGAAGCCAATACCCACGACCCCAATTGGTATTTGATGCTGGAAGCCAAGGCGGTGCTGGCCAAGGGAATGTTGAGCCTGAACCTGGTGCAGCTTCTGGATCGGCAGAACCTGCTCCTGGAGAAGGACCTCAAGCCCATACTGCTCGATGCCAAACTGATGGCCCCGGCCGATTTGATGACGTCGGATCTCACGTCGCAGTTGGCCGATTCCAGGAAACAGGCGGAGGCGCTGCTGAACGATGCCGATGGCGTGTTCGCGCCGGCGATGGAGAGTAACATCCCGGCCCTGGCGAAAGAATCGAGAATGCTCCGGGTAGCCTCCCAGTATGCCCTCTACGCCCTGAAGGATTTCAAGAGCGCGCCAAACCTGCAGACGGCCCAGAGGGCACTTGAGGACTTTGCGAATACCGGCCTGCCCATACCGCGTTTCCCGGCGCAGCTCGAGGCCGTGCTTCAGACCGGCAAGAATAAACGCACCGGACCGGTGGGACAGGCCCCCCCGACAACGGTTATTCCGCGTACGCCCGACAAAACACCTGCAACGCCCGATGGCACGGCGCCAACTCCGCCAACCCCGACCACACCCGGCCCGGCCATACCCGCCATACCCGGCGTCGGGATCGGCCTGCCCGACTTGAGCGGACTCACCAACATCATCCCGGGGATGAAGAAGAAGGATGGGGGCGGGACCAAGACACCCGCCACGCCGACCACGCCCAGTACGCCCGCGACGCCCACGCCTGAAATCAAGGCACCCGACGCCGCCGCTTCTCCTGCCGGACGGTACGTCTCGAAAATGGGCGATCCCGCCGGACGGACACTCGCGATCGTCCAGGTGATGGAACTGAAAGCCGACGGAACCGCGACCTTCACCCGCACGACACATAACGCGGGTAGACCGGGCAGCAAGGCCGAGAAGATCGCTGACGGGCGCTGGACCGTCGAGGGCGAGACTGTCACCATCGTCCTGGAGAAGTCCCGCGATGGCTCTGCAATTGCCCCGGAAGAGGCCAAGCGGACATTCACGCTCAATGCGGCCACCAAGAAACTGTCGACCCAGGGCCTCGACCTGACCAGGGAAGAATAGCCGTTCATCACTCCCGCGTGAACCACGAATTGTCCTGCGGCCCGCAGAAGCCGAGCCGCATCGCGCCGTTGTCCGCGCCGTAGGCATTCTTCGGATAGGTCCAATCCATGCCGCAGGCGGTGACATGGCCATCGGCCCAGGCGATGTTGGCCTTGCCGCGGTGCCGGAAGTGGATCGACGGCGATGACGGGCCGTAGATCGTCGTCGGGGGCTCCACGAACGAATACTCGATGAGGACAAACCCCTTTCCCGACTTCACCGCCATCGCGGCGTCGGCGAACATGATCTTCCGGGCGGGGTCGCGCACCATACAGTCGCGCGCCGGGATGTTGTCGGAACCCTCGGCCCAGTTCATGTCCTCGGTGCTGCTGCCCAGGTAATGGTTGTTGTAGCCGTACCCCCCTGCCGAAGCCTCGAAACCGGCGGTTGCGGGCTCGAACTCGGGGCATTTGCGAATGGCCGCCGCCTGCATGTATCGCCGCAACGGCGAGCCGGAAAAGTCGAACGGGTCGGACAGGGTCGCGCGCGTGCCGTGCCAGCGGTGCAGGTTCTGCATCAGAAAATCGAAGTGGGCGGGCGGGTAGACGCCGCGGTTGTCGGACGCGTATGCCATGGAACATGCGGCCAGTTGCCGGATGTTGCTGGCACAAACGGTGGTCAGCGCCGACTGCCTGGCCACCGCCAGGGCCGGCAGGAGAATGGCTACGAGCAGGGCGATGATGCCGATGACCACC
Organism: Tepidisphaerales bacterium; assembly: GCA_044450885.1. Lineage (GTDB taxonomy): Bacteria > Planctomycetota > Phycisphaerae > Tepidisphaerales > Tepidisphaeraceae > JANYKD01. Next base: position 15,809 of record JBIOJL010000006.1, on the reverse strand, counting down.
AGGAGTTCGACGAGAGTGAAGGCCGTCGGAAGGCACGAAGGCACGGAGGCACGGAGGCACGAAGAGGACGAAGATGGACGGTTCCCGAACCTCATTCGCCTGTCTCCCGCGACGAGCGCATACACGAATACGGGACGGCCGTGCTCCTGCACGGCCGGAATGGTCGCTCCGCGAAACAGCCGCAGGGGACTGCGGCCCTCCCGAAAGAAGGTCGCGCCCTGCGCCGCAGCAGCACGCCGCCCAGCAGGCAAAGGCACGACAAGGCCCCCGGCTCGGGCACGGCGACGTACGACATGGCCATGGCCTGCCCGGTAGTCGAGTCGCTCAAGGGGTTGACGCTGCCGCCGACTCCCAGCGTCGATCCACCCATGATGTTGATGGCCACGTTGTCGCCGACATGCACGGGCCCCTGCTGTACGTAGAAATCAACGGTCCCGTCTGAAATGGTGATCGTGGTGTTGCTGTCGTAGGTGAGCGGCCCGGTGAACACGAGCGTGCCCCCGCCGGCCGAAAGCACGACCTCGCCCGAGAATTCCACCGGCGCGGCAATGGTATGGACGCCGCCCGTGCCGAAGATCCCGGCCGGGGCCCCGCCGCCGTCGAGGCTGAGCATCTCCGGCCCTGCAAGCGTGTTGCTGTTGGCGCCGAAATCGAGCCGGCCCAGGCGGATGGCCTGGGCGATGCCCAACGCCGCGCCGGCGCCCAGTACACCGATGTCGGCCGATGCGCCTGCGCCATTGGGAACGGAAGCGGTATCCCAGCGCGACGCATCGTTGAAACTCCCGCTGGCCGCGCCGATCAGCTTGGCCGAGACCGTCAGCGGACCGCCGTTGATGACGGCGATGGCGTCGACATCGGCGCCGTTGTTGCCGGGACCGGTGGGGTCGTAGATCGGATGGCCGTTGCTGTCGGAGTCCCTGCCGTCGCCGATGACGTCGACCAGACGCACCTGCCGGATGGCGTTGAGGTTCACGTTGCCGGAAGCCACCAGCGGATTGTTGCGAAGGTCGGCCAGGTCGAAGGCATCGCCGCCGGCCACGGCTGGATCGAACGGGTTGATGTTGTTGGTCTTGACGTTCGCCAGGACCGGATGCACGCCGCCGAAGCCGGATACGTCCGCGGGGTTGATGGTCCCGTACGCCGGCACCGGTCCCGGCGTGTTCGAGACCACCGGAAACCGGGCGAAATCCACGCCATTTGAAGAAACCTCCACGTACATCAGTTCAGAGAAACACGACGCGGGGTCCCCGCCCGCATAGAAGGGATTCTCGAAAACGATGAAGTCAGGGCCGGGCTGGTCGCGGATGACGCGGGGAGCCGGCCCGTTGTCGAAGCCCAGCGTCAGCGAACCGCCGACCCCGAGGGTGTACACGTCGGTGCCGCCGACGGTTGCGCCGCCACCTTGCGGGCCACCCAGCGCCCGCGCGGGATCGCTGAAATACGCGGGCTGTGCGGCGCCGACGACCGTGTTGATGACCTGCGTCGCGAAGAACTGGTCGGCCTGCACTGAAAGCGAGGAGAGCGTTAGGGAGACGGCCGCGGCGAAGCGAAGAGACCGTGCAAGATCAACTCCGCAGGCCCGAAGGGCCGTTACCTTTGGTAGCCGTGGCCGTGAGGCCACGGAAATCAAGGCCAGAACATCGGAGGCCCGAAGGGCCGCCACTGCGGGAGACAGCGGAGTTATTTCCGCATTCCTCCCAAACGGGCATGCGTTTGCCGATTTCATGCCGTCCTCCTTGCGCCGGCTCGCCGCCGGCGCAGCAGCCCCAGCGCTGCCAGCGCCGGCAGGAGCAGCGCCGCCGGTTCCGGCACGAATGCGGCCGCGTTGTAGACATTCAAGGTATCACCGCTGAAGGGCTTGGCGAAGAACTGATCTGCCGCCGGGTTGTAGGTGAGCGTGACGTAGCCCAGCCCGAGGTCATAGACCTGCCCCGTGCCGTCCGGGGCGAACACCGCCACCCCTTCATTGCCGCCGACGAACAGGTACCCGCGCGAATCGAAGAACATCCCGGCGCCGCTGTTGTTGTTGGTCGGGGAATTGAACAGTTGTCCCGCGGTCCAGTCCAGCGGCGTGTGGTTCAGGAACGCCGTTTCCACGGCCGTCCAGTCAAACCGGCGGATGTCGCCGCGGTGCGAGCCGGTGGTCTTGCCGTCGTAGCCGATGCCGACATAGAGGCGATTGGCCCCGTCCATGGCCAGCGAGGTGCCCGCGCCCGGAATGGAGGTGATGATCGCCGTGTTCGCGCCGCTCGTCAGGTCCACGATCGACACCGCGGACGTCAGCCCGGGCGCTCCCTCGTCCACCAGCATCTTCTGGTGCGCGTTGGCCAGCGTCGAGATGGACGGCAGCGGAATGAAATCGACATGATCGTTGACATCCGCGCTCTGATGGCTGGTTCCGCCGCCGATGGGAATGGTGAAGATCAGCCCGTTGCTCGGGTCCGATGGATCGATGGCGCCCGCCAGGCCGCCCGCCCCGTTGCCGACGACGACGGTCGAGCCGTCGGAGGTGAAGTTGATGGCCGCCGTGTCGGCGCTGCCGCTGCCGATGCCACCGGGCGAGAGGATGGTGAACGGGCGGGCGCCGGGCGTGGTTTCGTAGAGAATGTTGGCGCCATCCCAGACGTAGAGCTGGCCGTCGGCGGAATAACGAGCCGACACCGTGAAGGTGTTGCCGTTTCCCGGCCCGGGCAGTGTGACCTGTCCAACCGGCGCAGGCACATCCGCGAGAACCGGCACGGCGATGGCAACGGCGGCAAGGCAAACGAAACGATGGAACATGACGAGACTCCTCCGAGCCCAATCGCGGGGCTCTTGCTGCGAGGGTTCTCGTGATAGAGACGAAAAACCCTCGGCCTCGCGAAATAACCGGAGGGCCGAGGGAAAAGGTGTCGAGGAAACGAAGCGAAGCGGATCGTAAGACCGGCTTGCCGTGGCGTCCTGGCATCTGTCCCGGGCCGTCCCTCATCGCGAGGACGCCAAACCCAAGTTTGCACGGCACACATTGCGCCGCGCTCAGTGCTCAGGGCCGGTCTTCTGGCTCAGGACGGGTTTCCGGAACTGGTGCCCGGATTCGCCGGCGGCCTTCCCATCGTTCTCCGACAGTGGCCGGCGGCGACCCAATAATGTCCTTTACAGCGGCGCGTCCGCGGCGGAATTTCACCGCCTTCCCGATCGTCGCGCTAGTCGCGACAGGCTTTCGCAGCCGCCCAAAGCAGAAGTCAGCCTACCCGCCGGTCGGGGAAATACAAGGGCTCGGAGTCCCGCCTTCAGGCGGTCGGGTCCATGACACTTTCGGCGGTGTCCCCGCCGGCTGCCGGTGGGACAGACATTCTTGTCTGTCATCGAATGGCTGAGCGAGGGGCATTCCTGCCCCTCCGAACCAATTCGAAGCGACCCCGCGGATTCTGTCATGCATGCCAGACGGTCGTCTGGAATTGAAGACCGCCTGAAGGCGGTACTCCGAACAGGCGAACCTGCGTCCGATAGGGCTCGACGGTCAATGCCGCGGCCCACCTCATCCGATAACATCCCCATGGCTCTGTCCCTTCTCCGGCACTCCCTGCGTACCCGCTTCTGGATCGGGGCCTCGCTCCTGGCACTGGCCATCGCCACCATCACCGCGGGAAACATCTTCATGCCGCGCCCGCGCTCTGTCGGACAGTCCATGCTCGGCTACGACTTCCTCGCGTTCTACACAGCGGGACATTTCCTGAACACCGGCCAGCCGGAAAACGTGTACGACCTGCGGGCGCTGCGGGCCTATCAGGAAACCGAGGCCCGCCGCTGGGGCCTGGAACTCAACGGCACCTACGGCCCGTTCTGGAACCCCCCGTTCTACGCCTGGCTCTTCCGGCCGCTGGCCAGGCTCACGTTCCCCGATGCCCTGCACCTCTGGTGGGCCATCAATCTCGCGTGCTGCACGCTGGCCCTGGCGCTGCTGTCGCGGCTGCTGCCCGACCAGTTGTGGAAGTCGGCGGGGCTGCTCGTAGCGCTGGTGGTCGTCTCGCTTCCGTTCAGCCAGGCATTCATGCACGGGCAGAACACCTTCACGTCGCTGCTCGTCCTTTCGATGGCCGCGTGCCTCTGGCTGGCCGCGGCGCGCAAACACGATCGCAGCGGCGTGCCACTCGATCTGCTGGCCGGCCTGGTCGCCGGGCTTATGGTCTACAAGCCGCAACTGGCGATGGTCGTCGCCGGCGCCCTGGCCATCACGCTCGGCCGCCGCGCCATCCTCGGCATGCTCATCACCGGCGGCGGCCTGGTGGCGGCCAGCGCGCTGTTCTCGCCCGACCTCCTGGCCGACTGGCTCGTGCGCATGCCGGCGAATCTGCACCGGTTCCAGGAAACCAACCACTACCGCTGGGAACGGCATGTCACATTCAACGGCTTCTGGCGGCTGCTCCTTCAAGGACATTCGCTCGGTCCGACATCGTCGGCGGTCTGGACACTCGCCGGCCTGTCGATGCTCGGCATCGGTGCCGCGATCTTCAACGCCCTCTGTCGCGCCCGCCGCGTGCTCCACTGCCCCGACTCGACCATCGAGCAGCGCCGGACAGTCGCCCGCCGCACGATCGCCGCCACATTCCTGGCCATGCCTCTGCTGATGCCATTCTACTTCGACTACGACCTGTTGCTGATGGCGGTCCCTGGGGCTCTGCTGGCGGCCGATCTGATGGAACAGCGCCGGGACGTCGCCGCCGACCGCTGGATCGTGCGCGCCTGGACGGCGTTCTATCTCTGGACCCTGCTCGCGCCGGGGCTGGCGGGCGTGCTCCGCGTACAACTGTCGGTTCCCCTGCTGGCCGGCCTGACCCTGCTGCAATGCGCGCGGGTCCACCGCCGGGCGGACGTGGTTTTGCCGGCAACGACCCCCGAGGCCCAGCCGCAGTCGCTCGCCGCCTGACGTGACCGCAAATCCGGGAGGGCCGTGCGCCGACGGCCGGGTCCGCGATCCGCAATCGCGGCTACAAACGGCCGCAGAGGACTGATTCGGGAGGGCCGTGCTTCGGCACGGCCGGGTCCGCGATCGCCGATCGCGGCTACAGACGGCCGCGCCTGGGGCCTGACGCATCAGCGGTTGGGAGTTTTTGGTTTGGGAAAGCCTTCGAGTTCGGCGACCAGCACGCCCTGCACGAGGACCTGCACCGGGGCGGCCTTTTCGTCGCGGCCGCCGAACATGAGGAACGCGCCCTGGATCTCCACCTGCACGTCGCGCCCGGCTCGGGAGAACTGCACGTGGACATCGTGCGGCTGGAGCTGGTGGCGGTCGCCTTCGAGGAAAATGCCGTCGGGCGAATCGAGCCGTTCCTGGCTCGATGCCTTGATCACGCAATCGGTGTTGAACAACTTCGCCGGGTCGGCAATCTCCAGCCGGAATTCCAGGTGGTAGCGGTTGCCCTTGTAGTCGCTGGCCAAAGCCGCGCGGGCGTCGTCGCTGAAAAGGAGCACGTCGACGGTCGGTTCGGTGCGAGCGATCAGGACCCGGGCGGCCGGGAATACGTACTCGCGATCGGAGATCATCAGGCGCGAAGTCGTCGGCCGGCTGGTCGGGGGCGCGACCAGGGTGTCCGGGGACTCCTGGGGACGCACCGTGGTCGCCTGGGAGGGCTGGTTCTTGGGCTGGCCGCGGTCACATCCCATGACCACGGCAAGCACGAGCAGCAAAAATAGACGGTCCTTCGTCATGGCACCTCACCGGCTGGTGGTATGTCCCCGTGAGGTATCCGCAGGGCGTGGCCAGTCTACGGGGAGGGCCGCACTCCGAGCGGCCGCGGTCGTGCCGAAGCACGACCCTCCCGAGTTTGTGGTCACACCCCTTCCGCACGGGGCAACTCCGGTAGTTTACCATAGAATATCGGTCGGATAGAGTCCAAAACGAAATTCCTATGAATCGATCGGCCGAAATCCCGTTGCCGGATGCGCTGCTGTGCGAGGCCTGCGGGTACAACCTGACCGGCGTGCCGCGGGAGGGGCAGTGCCCGGAATGCGGCGTGGCGATCGCCCGGAGCCTGCCATCGCTGCGGCGGGCGCCGGCCTGGGAGACGGGCGAACGGCCGGGTTTTTGGCCATGGCTGGCGGTCTCGAGCGGAGTGGTCTTTCACCCCGGCCGCTTCTTCCGCGAACTCACTCCGCGGGGCGACATGGGTCGATCGGCCCGGTTCGCCGCAGGGCACGAGTTGCTGGTGTGCGCGCTCTTCGGGCTGTGCCTGGCGCTGCAACTGCGGTGGATGCTCATCCTGCCGGGCCGGTTCAGCATGGCCAATGCGGCCGCATCGGTCGCGGCCGTGGCGCTGGTTCCGCTGATCTTCGCCTCGCTGGTGGTGTTGCGGCTGGCGACCCGGCTGGCGGTGCGGCTGACGCGGTGGGAAGCCGGCTATCGCGGCCTGCGCCTGCCGCTGCCGGTCGTGCAGCGGGCGATGCACTACCATGCCGCCCACTATATTCCGGTGGCGATTATGGTGACAGTTACCGTGGTGGGGTATCACGGGCTGGTGGCGCTGGATGTGCTATCGGAGTTGCATGGGCCGGGATTTCTGTATGTGCTTTCAGCCGAGGTGCTGGCGGGGGCAGCGTATCTGTTTGAGACGTACTGGATTGCGATGCGGAAATTGATGTGGGCCAATGGGTAAGTGGTGCCAACGCCCTCGTCGGCATGGCTCGAAGATGCCGGTGAGGGCACCGGCACCACTTCTTATTCCGCCAGGCGGGCTACTTCTTCCGCATAGTACGAAATGATCAGGTCAGCGCCGGCTCGCTTGATGGCGATCAGCGATTCCATGATGGCGCGGTCGCGGTCCAGCCAGCCGTTGCGGAAGGCGGCCTCGAGCATCGAGTATTCACCACTGACCTGGTAGGCCACAACGGGGACAGTTACCCGCTGCCGGACGGCGGAGATGATGTCCAGGTACGGCCCGGCGGGCTTGACCATGACCATGTCGGCCCCCTGCTGCACATCCAGCGCGGCTTCGAGAATGGCCTCGTCGGTGCCGCGGGCGGGGTCCATCTGATAGCTGCGGCGGTCGCCGAAGGCCGGGGCCGAGTCGGCCGCGTCGCGGAACGGACCGTAGAAGGCGGAGGCGTATTTCACCGAGTAGGCGAGAATGGCCGCGTCGGCAAAACCGGCCGCGTCGAGGCCCTGTCGCAACCCGCCGACGGTTCCATCCATCATGCCGCTGGGCGCGATGACATCGGCACCGGCGCGGGCGTGGTTGACGGCCTGCTGCACCAGGCGGGCGACCGTGGGATCGTTGGCGACGGTGGATTTGTCGGCCGTCATCGGGCCGCAGTGGCCGTGGTCGGTGTACTCGCAGAAGCAGAGATCGGTGATGCCGGCCATGGCCACCTTCCGCTTTTTCACCGAGCGGAGCATCTGGCAGACGACGTTGTTCTCGTCCAGCGCGGGTGACCCGACGGAGTCCTTCTTGTGGCGGTCGATCACGCCGAAAACGAGGTATGCCTTGAAGCCCTCCTGGGCGCGCTGGGCGAGGTAGTCGGTGGCGACATCGACCGACATCTGGAATACGCCGGGCATGGAGGCGACTTCGCGTTTCTGGCCGGTGCCTTCGATGGCGAAGATGGGGACGATGATGTCGCTCCGGCGAATCGTCACGCGTTTGAGCATGTCGCGCAATTCCGAACGAAGGCGCAGGCGGCGGGGACGGACGGTGATGTCGAGGTTATCTTGCATGGCGCAATATTATATAGGCTCGAAGAGTTAAACACGAAGGCACGAAGACACGAAGCGGTTTCTGGTGGTTGAAGACGATCTGAGATGGGCAGGCCGCTTCGAACTCAAGGAGGAACAGCCAAGACGTTATGTGAATGGCAACTCGTCACCGACGACCAAACCCTGCTTCGTGGCTTCGTGTCTTCGTGTTAAATCCGCTCTGTTCTTCGGGTATGATTGATCCCAGGAGCAGATCATGAGCATTCGCATAACCATCCTGACAACTCTGCTGACCATGCTGGCCGGTCTGAACGCCCTGGCCGCCGGGCCGACGCTGGAGGTGAAGCTGCCGGCCGGGACGAAGATCAAGAGCGGCGTGGCGGTGTGCCCCGATCTGAAGTTGGAGACGCAGGGCGTGGCCGGCACGGGGTCGATCAAGTTCGAGAACCTCCTTCCCTTGACGAAGTATGATGTCATCATCACCCTGGAGGATGGTACAATTCTGCGCGGGGTAGACATGGGGTGGTATATGACGGAAAGAAACCCCAAGCAGGCCGACCCGCTGGATGATGAGGACAAGACGGCCTTGCGGGAACTTTTCGACGGCATCCAGGCGTTTGAGAACAAGCGGAACATGCTCCTGTTCAACGGCAACCAGGATCGCGTGACGGTTCTGGCTGAACTGATTCGCGACAACGGGTTCTATGCCAATAAGGGGACGGAAGTCATCTGGCGTATCGAGTTGTGGTATTTCAAGAACCAGCACGGCGGCTGGGAAAAGGTGCAGCAGCAGAACCAGGTGCTCTACCGCGAGCGTTTCAAGACCCGCCAGGAATACGACGGCACCGTGAAGAAATACCGATACATCCCCGAACTCGGCGGCCTGCGGTTTGCCAAGGACGAGGCCCCGCGAACCATCGAGGTCGACCCGGCCAGGAAGAGCCCGATGGCGGACGTGCCGCCGCCGGCAAAGAAGCAGTGACCGGCGGAGCCGCACGGAGAACCTACTTCTGAAACATCGGCAGCAGCCGCAACGGCACGGCCAGGGCCAGACACGCCATTGCTGTTGGATACAACCGGCCGGGCCGATCGTCGCGGGCCGGTTCGTTGCCGCCGCGCGCCGGCCAGGCGCCGTCATCCTTGCGCTGCAGCGGCTTGAGCATCGCCAGCGTCTGCTTCCACACCGCCGTCCAGCACTTCTCCCCGGCCACCGACGCCACGTGCGTGGTGTAGTACAGCGCATAGTACATGAACGGCGTGTTCTCCTTCACAGGGTTGTCGATGAGGAACTGGGCGGCCGGCGACAACTCCGCCCGCTCGCCTTCGGCCGCGGCCAGGCAGAGCATGCCGACCGCCGTCATCGCCGCGCTCGGATCCTGCTGCGGCAGGTAGGCAAACGCCTTGCGCTCGGGGCGATAGCATCGCAGGGCGAAGCCGGCGGCCCGCTCGAATCGTTCCCTGGGCACCGCCAGGCCGACCGACTGACACGCCCGCATCGCCGATACGCACCACCCCGTGACGGACAGGTCCGCATCGGCGGCGGCCGGCTCATAGCGCCAGCCGCCCGCATAGATGTCCCGTTCCTTCTTCGCATCCTGCGCCGCGAAGATCACCTTCAGCGCCTTCTCCAGCGCCCCCCGCACCCGGCGGCGCAGGTTTTCATCCAATTCCGTGCCATGCACCTGTGCCAACACCAGCGTCGCGATCGCGTGGCCGTACATCCTCGAGCCATCCGCGCCGAAGTACGCCTTGTCACCCCCCTGCCCGATGAGGTAATCCACGGCCGACCGCAGCGTCTGCCCGTACTTCCCCAGATCGGGCGTGTGGCCGGATGCGAGCATCGCCAGGATCACCAGCGCCGCCGATGCCCCGGCCGGCGCGGCCGTCTCGAAAGACCCGTCGTTCTTCTGAAGTTTCTGCAGGTAGAACAGCCCGTGGTCGATGGTGGCTTCGAGATCCTGCGGCACCAGCGGCTTGGGCGCTTCCCGCCCGCTCGCCGCGGCCGCCAGCGACGCCATTGCCAGAACCATGCTCCGCCGGGAGATCATCAGGCACAACCTACCGCCGGGATAGGCAAAGTCCAATGCGAAGGAGAGGTGAAATCTTGACTATGCCAAACACTGCGGAGAAGATTAGACCTATGCGGTACAGGATCACTATTGAGCCCGACGAGGATGGCGTGTTTGTGGCCGAGTGCCCGAGTCTGCCTGGGTGCATTTCACAGGGCGAAACGCGAGAAGCGGCCATCGCCAACATTCGTGATGCGATTCGGGGCTACATCGCCAGTCTGGAAAAACACAACGAGCCCGTGCCGCTCCCCATTACTGAAGAGATCATTGAGGTCTAGCGATGGGCCGACTTCCGGTATGCTCCGGCCGTGATGCCGTACAGGCGTTCCGCAAACTTGGCTATGAGGTCGATCACCAGACCGGCAGCCATATCATCTTGCGTCACCCAACCATGCGGCGTCTTACCGTTCCGGATCATCGCGAACTCGCCAAGGGCACGCTCCGCTCCCTGATCCGCGAGGCGGGCATCACCAAGGAACAGTTTGAGGAAATGCTGTAGATGGGCTGGTGGCCGGGGTAAAGGGCGCGGATTGTCAGATCAGTTCATCGAGTTCCTTGACCAGGCACCCGAAATACCCCAGCGCCGTATTCACCGCGTGCGGCTTGTCCATGTCCACGCCCGCCCCGCGGAGCAGGTCGAGCGGCCACTTTGAACAGCCGCCTTTGAGGAAACCGATGTAGTCGTCCAGTTCCTTCTTCCCGCCGCCGAGCACGCCCTGGGCCAGCGCGATCGCGGCCGACAGACCCGTGGCATATTTGTAGACGTAGAACGCGCGGTAGAAATGCGGAATGCGCAGGCACTCCAGCTCCAGTTCCCTGTCGATGCTGAACTCCGGGCCGAAATAGACATCGAGCAGCTTGCGGTATTCGCTGCGCAGACTGTCGACCGTCAGCGGCTCGCCGGCCTCCACCTGGGCGTGGATGATCTTCTCGAACTCGGCGAACATCGTCTGGCGGATGATCGTCCCGCGGATGGCGTCGATCTGCCGGTTGACCAGATACGCCCGCTCCTCGACGCTCCGCACCCGGCGCATCAGGTGATGCGCCAGCAGTTGCTCGTTGAACGTGCTGGCCACCTCGGCGACGAAGATGGTGTATTGCCAGTACTGGTATGGCTGATAGCGCGCCGAGTACCACGAGTGCATCGAATGCCCGGCCTCGTGGGCCAGCGTGAAGACGTGGTCCAGCACCTCGGGCTGGTAATTCATGAGGATGTACGGCTTGCCGTCGTAGCCGCCGGAAGAGAACGCGCCGGACTGCTTGGCCTGATTGGGATAGCGGTCGGCCCAGCGGGCTTCGTTCAGGCCCTCCTGCAACACCGCGACATACTCCGGACCCAGCGGAGCAAGCGATTCCAGCACCACGCCGACAGCCTGGTCCCAGGTGTGCCGCTTGTCGAGGTCCGCCAAGATCGGCACGTACGTGTCGTAGTGGTGAATGTCCGCAAGTTTCATCTTCCGCCGGCGGATGTCCAGATAGCGGTGGACGGCCGGCAGGTGCTTGTGTACCGACTCGATCAGGCTGTCGTAGACGCTCACGGGCATGTTGTCATGGAAGAGGGCGGCCGCGCGCGCCGAGGGATAGTCGCGGGCGCGGGCCTGGTACACATCCGTCTGCACCGAGCCGTTGAGCGTTGCGGCGATGGTGTTCCGGTGCGCCTCGTACTGGGCGTAGTATTTGTGGAAGGCTTCCTGCCGCACATCGCGGGCGGGCGAATGGAGGAACGCCGAAAACGACGAGTGGCCCAGCTCGACAAGCCGGCCTTTCTCGTTGCGGATCGTACCCCACTTGAGGTCGGCATCGTTGAGCTGCCGGAACGCCTGGCTCGACGCCACCGACACCGGCGTCTGCATCGCCAGCAGTTGCTCTTCTTTGGCCGACAGCGTATGCGGCCGGCATCTGAGGATGCGCTCGAGCGACAGCCTCCACGGCGCCAGGACCGGATCGCGCAGGAGTCTGGCGGCCTGCTTCGGTGCGATGGCCATGATTTCCGGCCGCATCCAGCTCGCGGCCTCGGCGGCCCTGGTCGCGACATGCTGGTAGCGGCCCTTCATGCGCTGGTAGACGCTGTCGCCCTGATCCTCGGCGGCCTTGAGGGAAGCGTAGTTGCCGAGGCGCTCGCCCTCGCGGTCGATGTCGGCGTCGAACTGCAGACACTCGGCCAGCACCCTGGGTTTGCCGAGTCTGCCCCGGTATCGGGCGAAACCATCGATGCGTTTGGACCAGGCAGCGAATGCCTTCTCCCAATCGGCATCGGATGCGAACAGGCTGGACAGGTCCCAGGTGTCGGCGGGACGGACCCCGGTGCGCGGCGGCAGTTCCAAAACGTTCCCGGCGGGATTCTTCTTGCTCATAAGAAACAGGGTATGGTCGCCGCATCCGGGCCGCGCGGCATGGGGCTGTCGCCGCGTTGGGCCATCGCGGCCGAGGGCGATTGCATGTGGAGGATAAGGCGGCGAAATAGTGGGGCCGACGCCCTCGTCGGCCTTCCCCGACTACTCACAGGCGGCCGACGAGGGCATCGGCCCCACTACATGCAATTGCCCTGCATCGCGGCCGGCGAACCGCGATCGAGGATCGCCGCTACATGCGGGTCACACCCGAGGAAGAGAAGAAGGCCCGCCGATGCGCGAATCGCGGCGGGCCTTTGCGAGGGTATGTATCGAGTGGCATCCGGCCGTGGCCGGAAGCCTCGTGGTTTGATTACTGGTTCTTCTTCTTCGGGTTCTTGGCATCGATCGTCGCGGCCGTGCCCGTAGCCGGAGTGACCTTGACGGTCATGCCGACCTTCAGATCCCCGATCGTGGCAGCGGCGCCGTCGACCGTGACTTTCGTCTTGTCATCAGTTGTAATCTTGACATCTTCGACCGTGGTGCCAGCCTTGGCTTTCGGCGTGACCGTGATTGTAGTCCCGTCTTTGGCAACGTCGGTGATCTTGCCCTGCACCGCCTTGGGTGCCTTGGCGGCGAGTTCAGTCCTGGCAAAGCTGCTCCCGACGAACATGAAGAGAGCAAGCAGACCGACAACGATTCCCAATAGTTTCATACAGCCATCTCCTAGCCGTTCTGCGGCCGGCCTTTGAACACCTGCGGCCCACCGGACCTCCCGGCAAGCCGCCCGAATTGCTTCCGACATCTCATACAACGGCGATATCGTCCTGTTATTCCCATCCCCGCGGAATTTCGGGAGGGCCGCACTCCGTGCGGCCGCAGTCGTCCAGCGGCACAACCCTCTCAATCGTGGTGATGGCCGTGGTCATGGGTGTGGCCGTGGGAGAGTTCCTCCGCAGACGCCTGGCGGACATCCATGATCTTGATCTCGAAGTTGAGCGTGACGCCGGCCAGGGGATGGTTGGCATCGATCTTGACCTGATCGCCCTCGACGCCGACGACGGTGACAAGCCGCGGCCCGTCGGGTGTATTTGCCTGAAACTGCATGCCTGGCTGGACTTGCGCGACACCGGTAAAGGCACTGCTCGGGACGTTCTGGACCATGCGGTCATCGCGCAGCCCGTATGCCTGTTCCGGGGGTATCGAGACCTTCACTTCGTCGCCGGCGACCTTGCCGTCCAGGGCGGCCTCGAGGCCGGGGATGATCCGCCCCTGGCCGTGAAGGTAGGACAACGGTTCGCGGCCCTTGGAACTATCGAGGACTTGGCCGGAACCGTCGGTCAGGGTGTAGTCGATGGCTACGACTGAATCCTTTGTAATCTGCACGGCTTCCTTGGTTAAAGATCGCCGGAATCTAAGGGGCGAACTGGCAAAAGTCTCGCCGGTCGGGTGGAAAATGGTGGTTTTTTTCGGTTCCGGGCGGCGCCAACGTGGCCGCGATGGGTCATCGCGGCAGTGACCGCGATCGACGATTGCGGCCGCAGGCAAAGGGCCGATCTGGGGATCGGCGTTCCCGGGGGCCCGCGATCAACGATCGCGGCCACAGACCACGCGGATGAAGCGGACCAGTTCCGGGCCGGTGATGTCGCCCTGCATGCCGATTTCGTGGTTGGCCGCCTGATGGGATTTGCCGACGAGAAGAAGCGAGCGGGCGTCGCCGCCCTTGGCGCGGACGAGCGCTGCCATCTTGTCGCTGATCTCGCGGGAGGCGGAGTTGCCGTCCGCGGCGCTGGCGAAGAGAAATCGCGGGAACGGCGCGGCATCGCCGACGTGCGCGATCGGCGAGGCATCGCGCCAGGCGGCGGGGTCTTCGCCGAAATTGAGCCGGATGTAGGTGGCGTACATGCCGCCGCTGCCGACCTTGTCGACCAGGTCGAACGCACCGCCGCTCCAACTGACGACGCCTTTGAGATCGGACGGTTTCAGGCCGACGGTGGCGAGCGGGCGAGGATCGAGGCCGACCAGCGTGACCATGTGACATCCGGCGGAGTGGCCCATGAGCACGATCCTGGCCGGATCGCCGCCGAATTCCGGGGCGTGCTCGCGGATCCATTTGAGGGCGGAGGCAATGTCGTTGACCTGGGCCGGGTGCCTGTCGGTGCCGCTGAGGCGATAGTTCATGGAAATGAAGACGATTCCCTGCTCGTTGAGGAACTTGGGCTTGAAGCTGATTTCGGACTTGTCGCCCTTGGCCCATTCGCCGCCATGCACAAAGAGGAGAATCGGCGCGCCCCTGGCCGCCGGAGGCGCGTAGATGTCGAGCTTCTGCATGTCGGAGCCGCCGGTCACGTAGGGAACATCCCAGCGAATCAGACTGCCGACCATGACGACGGGGGACATGTCCGGGCGCGTCGTGGGCCGGGTCGTGGCCGACTCGGCGGCCTCGCATCTTGGCACGCAAACGGCCAGGGCACAGACGAACAGGCAGGCTGAAAGGAATCGGTGTTTACGCATGTCGATACTCTCCGTTTCGTGGACTACTGGTTCTGAAAGAACTCCTCAGCATTGGCATAGATGGATGGCCCGGACAGATTCTCGGTCATCTTCTGCGCTCTGACATCGGCCGCGTCGCTGCTGCTCACGGTCCGGGGAAACTGATGGCCTTCGATCTTCTCGGCGTGCCCGTCGGCGAAACAGACATTGGCGGAGGTGTTGGGCCCCCGGCTGCTGGGGTGGCGATAGCCGATGCGGCAGTTGAGATCGCCCAGGCGGGTGACACTCTGGCGGCCCATGTAGATGCCGTCGGCCAGCACCACGAAACTGGACGGGCGGCGGATGGAACTCATCCGGTGGGCACGCATGTAGTTGCCCGAACTGTCCGGACCGAGGCCGAGGGAACCGGTGTAATGTACGTCGCTGGAGGGTATATCGGCCGGCGCGCTTCCGATCGGGTTGTAGGCGTTGATCCAGTAGCTGACGCGGATGATCCTGGTGAAGCCGCGCTCGGGAATGGTGGTGGCGACCTTGGGCGCGCTGTCGCCGCCGACGGTGGTGAGTTTCAACGGCCAGTCCGTCCAGCCGCGGGGTTTGGAGGTATCGCTGCCGGTCTGGCCGTCCTTCATGCCTTCGACATCCACGGTATCGGGGCAGAAGAAGGTGGTGTTGGTGTCCTGTTCCTTGGCCGGGACCAGGCGATCGCGGTCGAGGATGCAGGCCCAGCCGTCGAGCGGCTGGGCCGGGCCGCCTGTGACATTGCTGGTGGCGCCTGGCAGCGGCGGCAGGTTGTACGAAGGCACGATCCATCCGTGGTTCTGGTCGACGTACATGACCAGACCCTGACCGATGGAACGAAGGTTCGCCATGCACTTGACCGCGTTGGCCTGGGCCCGGGCGCGCGACATGGCCGGCAGAAGTATCGACGTTAATAATGCGATAATGCCAATTACAACCAGCAGTTCCACGAGAGTGAAACCGGTCGGACCACGCCTCGCCCGGCGCATACAACACCTCCGTAATGATGCGGGACTTCGCCCGACAGCACCGAGCCGACTCGGACGGCGGCAATCTAACCGATGGAACGTTCGCCGATGCAAGATATGCATCTGCTCACGCGTTCGGAGTTCACGCTTTATCGTGTGTTGGTGCGCAAACGCCGACAGGGCACGCTAAAGCGGGAACAGCGAACGGGCCAACGCCGGCAAGACACGCAGAAGCGTGAACACCGAACGAGCCAAATCCGAA
>JBIOJL010000005.1:0-39918 GCA_044450885.1 Tepidisphaerales bacterium | reverse complement strand
CTTTGGGGGCGCTTCGGGGGCGCTTCTTCATACCCCAAGTCCCCCCGTTATCACCCACAACCTCATCTCAACAAACGACTTACGCCGCCGCCAACCATCACACCCAGGCCCAGAAATATTTTTTCGCACCGCGACGCCGTCGACCAGAAGAAATCCCCGAATTGCCCAGATTCCCACGACCGACACTCCTCTTCGGGACGGCACTCTGAACGCCCTCGGCGCTGCTGCTCACGGCTGATCCAGGTCTGCATGGCCTGGCCGATCTGGCGCAGATTGGACAGGCAGGCGGTCGTTCGAGCCGCTTCCTTGGCGGCATTGAGCGCGGGCAGAAGGATGCTGATGAGCAGGGCGATGATGCCGATGACGACCAGCAGTTCCACCAGGGTGAATGCGAACCGGAAGCCGTGCCGACGACAACGCATAACGCACCATGCCCTTAAGAAACCGACATGACTCGGTCAGCAAATTACCGGAGAATCGGCGGGGAATCCATTGTCTACTCTTTGCTTCGGGGTCGTGTCGGAGTCCTCGCGAGCGGGTGTCGACGGCGTACACGCCGGCGGGGAAGCTGGCCCCGCTCGGCTTGCGCAGGCTGCGAAACTCGGCCACGGCGCCTGCCATCGAGCGTAGAGGTAATTGGGAAGGCTGGCACGTCCGCCGGCTTCGCCACGGGTCATTTCCGGGAGCGACAGATGCTACGCACACTTGTGATTGTTCTGTGCATGGGGCTGACCTCGATCCAGGGGCTGGCGGCGGACGAGCCGCCGGTCGTTTCCATCGTCACCGATCCGCAGGCTGGGGCGGCGGCTTCGTACGGGATGGAGAAGTTGCTGGCCGGGCTGCGGGGCAGGCAGATTGCGTTCGAGAAAGTCGATTCGCCAAAGGCTGCGCGCGGCAGGCTGCTGGTGGTGGCCGGGTTGTCGGCCGGGACGGGAGCGGCGGCGGAACTGCTGAAATCGACGAACATCCCCGCGCCGGGCACACCGGAGTCACTGGTAATCCGCAACACGACCCTGGCGGGAAAGCCGGCACTGCTCATCGCCGGGGCGGACGATCGCGGGCTGATGTATGGCGAACTCGATGTGGCTGACCGGATCAGTTGGGGCACGGACGCGGCCAAGCCGTTCGAGCAAGTGCGCGATGTTACCGAATCGCCGGCCGTGCCGGAGCGGGCGATCTCCATCTACACGATGAACCGCGCCTATTGGGAGTCGCGATTCTACGACGATGCCTATTGGGATCGCTATCTCGATACGCTGGCCGCCAATCGGTTTAACACGCTGGTCATCATCTTCGGCTATGAGAACGGCGGGTTTCTGGCACCCCCCTACCCGTACTTCTTCGATACCGAGGGCTTTCCCGATGTCCGCATGGTCGGAATCACGGCCGGGCAGCAGAAGAAGAATCTGGATGCGATGAACCGGCTCATTGACCGGGCCCACGGCCGGGGGGTCCGCGTCACGCTGGGCATTTGGGACCACATCTACCGCGGCGGCGTGCAGGGCGGCGGAATTCCCAACGCCAACGATGCCCTGCGCAATCCGACGCCGCACCTGGTGTGGGGAGTCAACGAAAAGAACCTCGTCCCCTTTACCAAGGCCGCCCTCGCGCAGTTCGTCAAAGCAGTGCCCAAGGTCGATGCGATTCAGTTCCGCATGCACGACGAATCGGGGCTGAAGAACTCCGAGCAGGTGGATTTCTGGAAGAGCGTCTTTGCGATGATGAAGCAGCAGGCGCCCGCACTGCGGCTGGACCTGCGGGCCAAGGGCCTGCCGGATACCGTGATCGACGCGGCCGTCGACAGCGGCGTGCCATTCCGCATCACCACCAAATACTGGATGGAACAGATGGGCCTGCCGTTCCATCCGACGCACATCAACCCGCCCAACCAGCGCGACCGCCGCCACAGCTACGCGGACATGCTCCGCTACCCGCAGCGCTATCAGATGCACTGGCGGCTGTGGAACGGCGGAACCTCGCGACTTCTGCTCTGGGGCGATCCCGAATTCGCGCGACGGTTTGCCGAATCGACCCACTTGTATAACGGCGACGGTTTCGAGGTGAACGAGCCGCTCTGCACCAAGATGGAGGCGCAGCCGCACGATGCCAAGCCGTTTGACATCCTCGCTCCGCAATATCGCTACACCGACTACGAGTTCGAGCGTTACTGGCACTTTTTCCAGTCGTTCGGCCGGATCGGCTACAATCCGCAGACGCCGGCCGACGTGTTCGACCGCGAGTTCATCCGCCGGTTCGGCCCCGAGGCCGCGCCGTATGTCTCGGCCGCGCTGCATCGCGCCAGTTGGATCCTGCCGCGAATCATCGCCTCATCCTATCCGTACAGCCATTTTCCCATGACCCGCGGATGGGCTGAGAAGCAGTGTCTGGGCAGCCTGGCGCAATTCGCCAAAGCCGAGGGTACGGATGTCGCCGTCTTCGCCAGCTTCGACGAAGAGGCGCAGGCGCTGCTGGAAGGCAAAGAGCTGGCCAAAGTCCGCCCCGCGCAAACCGCCCGGTGGTTCGCCGATGCGTCCAGGGAAATCAACACGCAGATTGCCGAAGCCGAGAAACGTATCGGCGGCCGCCGCGGCAAGGAGTTTGACTCGACCCTCGTCGATCTCAAGATCCTCTCGTATCTGTCCCTATATCATTCCCGGCGCATACCGGCCGCCGTGGCGTACTGCATCTTCAAACGCAGCAACGACCCGGCCGCACTCGATCAGGCCATCGCCCATGAAACCGCGGCCATCGATGCCTGGAAGCAACTCGTCTCCGCCGCGGGCGACGTTTACGCACGCGACCTGATGTTCGGCGTGCGCGGCGCCGACCTGTGCGGGCACTGGCGCGACGAATTGCCGGCGCTGGAGAAATCGCTGGCCGCGCTGCAGAAGCAACGGGCCGACGCCAAGGCGGCAGCGAACGCGCCGGCGTCGGCGGCGCTGAAGCAGTTTGCGGCGTTGTTGGCGGCCAGACCCGAGTTCCCGCAAGTGCAGCGAGCAACGATCGCAGCGGGGACTGAGAATCGGTCCATTGCGATCACGGTCACGGCCCGCAGCGCGGCCGGGATCAAGTGGGTGCGCCTGCGGTATCGTAGCGTGAACCAGACGCTGGACTACCAGACGCTGCCGCTGCAGCCAACCGGGAAGCCCGATGAGTACGCGGGCACGGTGCCGGCCGAGCAGATCAATCCCAAGTGGGACTTCATGTACTACATTGAGGCGATGGACAACAAGGGTGTTGGCGTCATCTACCCGGACGAAGAAAAGCAGACGCCGTATGTTGTGGTGCGCTTGCAGCGGTGATGTGCGGCAGGATTGGACGGTTCGGACTGGAGGTCCTGGCTTGCTGACGGACACGCGCCTGGCTGCACGACGCGGGTGCGAGCCAGGGGGATACCTGGGTTCTGGATGAACGCCCAATTACATCTCGCGGTTTCTTTGACTGGCAACCAAAAGCTGCGTACGATGCGGTTGGTTGAGTTGGCCGGTACGCTGCAGCATGTCACGTCCCGGTGCTGGCTGGTCTTGAAAGGTGATCAACACGATGCTGCACAAACTCCCGACCGGAGTGGAGTGGTGCTTGTCTCGCCTGGAGGAACTGCAATCATGAACCGACGAACTCCGCACGCTCGGCGCGTGATTGGCCGCTGCTGCCTGGCGGCGGCATTGGCATGTGCAGCCCCGATACGCGCATCGGCAATCTCCATCAACATTTCCTACGACAACCCGCAGAACGACCCGGCGTACGATCCGGATGGGTCGAAGATGACGGCCGTCGTGCAAGCGTGCGCACAGATGTGGGAGCAGTTGCAGCCGGACAGCCAGACGTTCAGCATCACCGTCCACTACAACACGGTGGGCGGCACCCAACTGGCTTTCTTCAACCCCATCGACAACACGATTACAGTCGGCTCCAACGTCAACTGGTTCATCGACGCCAATCCCTACAACACCACCGACTTCGCACCGTTGACGCAGACTCTATACGGCGATCTCACAGCCGCCCAGAAGCTGGCCGCGTTTACCGGCACCGCGCCTTCGCCGCTGCTGGAGGTGGGGTATCATGCTCAGGCCACTTCCAACGCCGCGAAGAACGGCTACGACATGTTCTCCGTCCTGCTTCACGAAATGGGCCACATGACGGGCATCAGCACCAATCTTCTCAGCCCGGACGTGGATTTGCCGTCGCAGTTTGTCGGCGACGTCGGAGGGATCAAGGCGAAGCGAGCGGACAATGCCCATATTGCCGGCCCGGACGCCCTGATGCAGCCGGCCATCCCGCAGGGTGTACGCCGCCTGCCCTCGGCGCTGGACGTGATCGTCAACGCGCATGAGAAGGGGTTCTCCACCATCAACCTCGCCCGCATCGACTATTTCGGCGGCACGATCTTCAACCCTGCCAACCTCTGGAACATCGGCAATGGCTGGGAAGGGGGACAAGCGCCCACGTCCCAGACCGATGCGTTTGTCCGCTGGGGCGGCACGATGACCCTCATTTCCCCCGGCAACGCGCAGAATCTCACGGTAGTGAGCGCATCGCAACTCGTCGTGCTCGACTCGTTGAACGTGGGCAACAGCCTGACGCTGGGCCTGGCGAGCGACAGCCAGCCGTCAGTCATCACCGTGAATGCGCCGGGGAACTTGAGCGTCGGCAACGCGATCAATATCGGCAACGGCCAACTGGTGCTGAACGGCACGACGGCCACGGCCGGCGGACCGCTGAACATCGGCGCCAACGGCTTGGTTCAGGGCAGCGGCGTTGTCCACGCCCAGTCTGTCATCAACGAGGGCCATCTGGTCGGCGACGGGGGTCTGCTGCGCGTCCAGTCGGACACGACGATCAACCTGGATGGCACGGGCAAGCTGGGAGCCGTGTATGCAACCACCGGCGACGTGTCCCTGGAAAGCAACATCGCCGGCGCGTTCCCCGGATCGTTCCAGGGCGTGATGCAGATCGCGTCGGGACACCAGGTCAGTTACGTGGGCCCGCTGGTGCTGCTGGGAAACTTGAATTTCGTGGGCGTTCCGGGCGGTCCGGCCACCCTGACCGGCGGCGCGGGGAGCAGCTTCTCCACGAATTCCGGCGGCATCAGCGTGGCGGGCGGCGTCAGCGCGATCATCGACGTGCCGCAGATCAACCTGAATTTCGGCGGCGCGAACAACCTGGTGGGAACCGTCTACAAGGACGGCGTGCTGACGCTGGCCGGGCCCACGAGCCTGGCGAACAGCGGGCCAGGCGAGTTGAGCGGTGACGGAACATTGCGGCTGAACGCGCCGGTCACCGTGAACGGCCCGTTCAACCTGACGGTGCATAGCCTGGATTGGGACGGCTACCAGGTGGCCACGCCGACAGTCACGACCGTCAACTCCGGGGGAACCTTGACGATCGTGGCGGACACCGTCGACCCGACCGGCGTCTACAACGGCTTGCTGCAAATGCACAACGGCGGGCTGGCGAGCGTGACGCAGACCAGCGGACTCGGAACCTGGACCGTGGGGACCAACGGCACGATCCTCTTTCTCGACGGCGGCAAGGTGACCGGGTCGCCGCTGGTGATGCGCGGCTCGATCGAAGTCGCCACGGTGGGAGGCACTTTTGGCTCGCATGTCTTTCTCAATTCCACGTCACAGGTGGTGGTGCATGACAATACCACGCTGGATTTCCTGGATCAGGTCAATTACTCCGGCGGGCAGGTGACCACCGACACGGGGCAGATCAATTTCAGCATGATCCGCCAGTTTGGACCATCCAACGTGTCGGGCTTGCAAACCATCACCACCGGCTACTTCAACTGGGATCCCTCCAGCAGCACCGACTCGTCCACCACCATCCAGCCAAACTCAGTCTTGGAAATTCACGCGTTGCGGATCGGCAGCGCACCAATCCTGCAGTTCCACACCGCCGGCTTCGGCGACACGATCCATCTCAACAGCGGGCAACTCGGAGTCCTGCTGCAGGATCCGCCCAACGCGCGCGGACTGGCGGACGCGTACTGGGAACTGAATGCGACCGGCGTGCTCGAACTGAACCATGTCGGACAACAGATGCCGACAGTATACGGTTCGCCGCTCGTCAGCCACGGACTCATCCGGGGCGAAGGGCAATTCCTCAACCCCCTCAGCAGCGACGGGGTGATTGCCCCGGGCGGGCTCGGCGGCGTCGGGCTGATCACGCTGCAGAACCTGTTCACGGAGCTGGGCACGGGCAAGCTGGATTTCGACCTTGGCGGATACACGCCAGGCACTGCGTTCGACCAACTGCTGAACAACGCCCAAGGCACGCTGGACGGCGAACTGGACGTGCATCTGCTGGGCGGCTTCGAGCCCGTGGTGGGCGACCGCTTCCGCATCATCGACGGCCAGCCGGGCTCGTCCCTTACCGGCACATTCGCCACGACCAGCCTGCCCGCCCTCGCGGGCGCAGCGTGGAACGTTGACTACGGCGCCAATTTCGTGGAGCTGCAGGTTGTACCCGTCCCGGAACCGGCGACATGGGGCCTGATGGTGCTGGGTGCGGCGGGCGCTGCGCTTCTGCGTCGCCGGCGCCGATCGACGGGTCGTTCCGGGGATTGGCGTAGGAAATGTTGATGGTCATCGGCAACGCTTTCGGGGCGATCACACATGCCATTGCCGGTCGCGGCTACAGACAATCAGGCTGCCAGGAAAGACGGTACACCCGGCAGGTCCATGGCAAGTGACAAGATGGAGGCGAAACCGGGTCTTTGCCGCCATGCATTGTCCCCGATCTCCGGCCGGCTCAGGGCTTCTTCGCCGCGGGCCGGGCCTCTGTGCGCAGCGCCAGCAGAAGTCTCTTCGCCCGCACCTGAACCTCGGGATCGGGGTCGATCTTCAGGATCCGCTGCAGCGCCGGCTCGGCGAAACGGCCGTATTGTGCGAGCGCGGTTGTCGCCTGCTCCCGGTCCGAAAAACTCTCGGCCCCGAGCCGCAGCACCAGTTGCTCGATCCGCCGTTCCTCCTGCGGCGAGAGAATCTCCAGCCGTCCGACCATCACCCGCAGCATCTTCTCCGGCGGCGGCGACAACTGCAGCGGCAACAACTCATCTGTGTACGACTGCGGCAACAGATAGAGCACGCGAGTGCCCGGTTCGCCGAACCAGGATGAATCCCAGGTCTTGACCATGGCCGCCGCCTCTTTGTCGAAAAGCCCGGCCTCGGTCAGCATATGACGCATCTCACCTTCCATCGCCGCGATCGGGCGCAGTTCGGCCGGCAGCGTCAGGTCCGCTTCCCCGCCGATATTCTTCTGCACAGCAAATGCGATCTTGCCCTTTTCGATGTGTACCAGCATGGCCGCGGCAATGGGCAGCGTGCCGGTGTTCTGGAGCGTCACCCGCCCGTCGTCGCGGGCCACCGCCTTCACGGGCAGTTCGAAGTTGCCGGCGCCGCGATAGAAGAGGAATTTCTCGCGCACCCGCCCGCCGTGCATGTCGTCGATGAACTCGACGATGGCCGAGTCGGTCTCGCGGGCCGGGGCGTAGTGTGCGGCCGCGGCGGCGTCGCCCGCCGGCGGAAGGCCCTCATCACTCTTGCCCTTGGCGGGCTCTACCGGGATCAGGCGGATCTGGCCCCAGTCGAGGAATCCGCCATCCAGCGGCGTCCTCGCGCCTTTCTCCCAGGCCGGTCCGAAGGCCCGCACCGGGGGGAAGAACTCGGTCAGCAGTCCGTGCGGGAAGTCCACCCGTGCGCTCACCGTCCGCACACGGTCGGTATAGAAATAGGTCACGGGCGTTTCCATTCGCTGGCGGGTGATCAGTTGGAATTTCTGATCGTCCACCGAAAGGCCGTGAATCGGACTGCCGCCGGCCAGCGCCTCGGCCTGCGAGGCCAGGGTCATGACGAACGCCGGAAGCGTGCTGTCGATCAGCGGCCGGAATTCCAGGCTGACGCCGTCCGAACCGGAGAAGGAAGTGAAGGTGCCCCATTCGTGGACGGTGTAGGCGGCGGTTTCGGGCGGGTTCGTCTTCACCGCTCCCGGCTTGGACGGGGCGGGCTCGGCAGCCCAGAGCACCGACGCACACGCAAATGCGACCGCAGTTGAAAGCAGCGCTTTCATGACAGACCTCCGTGGGTTGGGACGGGCGTGACAGTTTGCCGGGCAATTTCCCGGGCAACCAAGACGTATCGGAATACCGACACGACACAGGCGAGACGCCCGTGCTACGAATTCGGCAGGGGTGTGCATCGGCACACACGGGGACGCGGCGTGGGCTCGCCGAAGTGTTCTCACGCATCCGCCGGAGCGGACCCTGCGTGTTCACAGGAGTAGTAGGCCCAGGGCGGGGGGTTAATACCCGAAAACGGAAAAGTGGGGCCGACGCCCTCGTCGGCCATCCCTGGTTGGTTCCATGCGGCCGACGAGGGCGTCGGCCCCACTACATGCAATTGCCCGGGGCGCGAGAAGATCTCTCGCGCGGTAATAACCTGCCCGCGATGGGCTACTACACTATTGGACAGGTGTATGACATGACTGACGGTGAGTTGGTCCACCGGGCTCGCGCGGGCGAGACATCGGCGTTCGATACGCTGGTGCGCAGGTGGTTCGCGCGCGTCCTGGCCGTGTGCCGGGCACGCACCGATCGCACCGCCGCGGAAGACCTGGCTCAGGAGGCGTTTCTCCGCGGCCTGCGCGCCGTGGAGACGCTGGACGAGCCCGAGAAATTCGGCCCATGGGTCTGCGGCATCGCGGCCCGGGCCTGCATGGACCATTTGAAGCACAAGGCCCGCAAGGCCGCGCCCATTGGCGAATCGGCCGGGCATGCCGCGTATGACCGGCCCGACGGGCAGCCCGGCCCGCCGGAGCGATTGCAGCGGGCGGAGTCGCTGGCCCGATTGATGGCCGCGGTCGAGCAGCTTCCCGAGCCGTTGCGTGAGGTGATCATGATGTATTACTACGACGACTGCACCTACGCGGAACTGGCCGGGCGGCTGGGCGTTTCGCCCGCGACGGTGAACGCCCGGCTGACCGAGGCGCGCCAGTTGCTGCGCCGTCGGCTGGGCGAGAACAGGCAAGGCAACCATGAACTGTGACGAGGCGGTCAACCTCATCTGCCGGCGAATCGACGGCGAACTCGACGCCGCCCAGGCAAACGCCTTGGCGACCCACCTCGCCGATTGCAGCGCCTGCCGGGCCACCGCCGAGGCGCTGGCCCTTGGGGATGCCGACTTGCGGCGGGCCTTCGCCCCCGAAAGACGCCGCGCCGCGGAGTTGGCCGAGAACACCATCGCCCGTCGGCACGCCGAACAAGCCGGCGCCCATCGCCTGCGTATCGGCGCCCTGCTGCGTCCGCTCTTCGCCGCGGCCGCCGGCTTCGCGCTGGCCGTCATGCTCTGGCAACCCTGGCGCCGCCCGGCGCAGTTGCCCATCGCCATCGGCCCCACCACCGTGCCGGTCATCGTGCCCGCCATCGCGCCGCAGCAGCCCGTCGGCCGGCTCAGCCTCGCCACAGGCCAGGTTGACGTCCTCGAGTCGCCTTCCGATCAATGGCACGCCCTGGTCACGGGCGGCGGCGTTCCCGCAGGCGCCCAACTGCGTACGCCGCCGGGCTCTTGTTGCGAAGTCACCCTCAGCGACGGCTCGGCCGTGCGCCTTAACAGCGGCACCGTCGCCGCCATCAATTCCTCCCGCGATGTCGAACTCATCTCCGGCCAGCTCTTTTCCACCGTCCAGCCGGCCGATCGCGCCTTCGCCGTGCGCGACCGCTCCAACGGGCTGTCGCTGACGGCTTTGGGCACCGCGTTTGACTTGCTGGCCAATCCGCGCCGGGCCGTCCTCACCGTCGTCGCGGGAACCGTGCGCATCGACGGCCCGGACGGCAACCGCACCGTCCGCACCGGCGAATCGCTGAGTGTCGCCGACGGCCGATTCGGCGACCCCGTGCCGATCCAGAACATGGTGGCGGCCACGCGCTGGATCGACGAATTGCTGGTGCTCAAGGGCCACGACAACCCGGAACTGGCCGCCCGCGTGAACGATCTGCTGGCGCAGCTCGGCGACAACAAAATGTCATACCTGGCATCCGAGGACATCCGCCGGCTGGGCGACCAGTGCGTCGTGCCGCTGGCACGCTACATCCAGTCGGACCGATCGCGCGGCCGCGACGACCGGCGGCGCGAGGCCGCCCGCGTCATTGCCGACGTGGCCTCGACCCGGCAGATCGCCGAGTTGATCAACCTGCTGGGCGACGCCGACTCCACGGTCCGCTTCCACGCGGCCACGGCACTGGCACGGCTGACCGATCGGAACATGGGCATGCCCCCCGCATCCTGGCGCGACGCCGGCCCGCCGCAGCGCAGCACGGCCTTGCGCCAGTGGCACGACTGGTGGGGCAGGAACAGCGCGCGCTTCCCCGGCGCCGGCACCACGCCATTGAACCCACTCTGACACAAACCAACGCCCGCGTTCCGTGTCTTCATCAATAAGTCATGTTGACGAAGACGTTCAACCTCGACCCCCTCGAACCCCGCCGGCACCTCTCCGTCGTCCTCAAATCCGCAACCCTCTATGTCACCGGCACTTCCGGCCCGGACGTCTTGGTCGTTTACGCCCTCCCCGGCAGACTTGTCGTCCACGACAACGCCCAGGTCCGCACTTTCTCCCAGGCCGACGTCCGCGCCGTCGTCATCCGTGGAATGGCCGGCAACGACAAACTCGCGTTCAAGGGCGCTGCGGCCATCCGCATCCGCATCGAGGGCGGCCCCGGCAACGACACGCTCAGCGGCAGCGAGGGCGCCGACAGCCTCTACGGCGGCCCGGGCAACGACGTCATCCATGGCAACGGCGGGGACGACTATATCCAGGGCGACGCCGGCAACGATCGCCTCTTCGGCGATGCCGGCAATGACAGCATCTTCGGCGGCGCTGGCGACGACACGATCCACGGTGGCGCCGGCAACGACAACATCCACGGCGGCGCCGGCGACGACTTGCTCTTCGGCGACGCGGGCAACGATACGCTCGACGGCGGCGATGGCGACGACACCCTCGACGGCGGCTACGGCAACGATCTCCTCATCGCCGGCCGCGGCAACAATCGCCTCTACGGCGGCCCGGGCAACGACACCCTGTTCGGCGGCGACGGCAACGACGTGCTTTGCGGCGGCCCCGGCCACAACAAGCTCCACTATGGCCGCGGGTGCTCCCACACATCCACCGACTTCCTGGTGGTCGATCCCTCCGACCCGTTCCCGTCATCCGGCGACACGACCCCCGTCCCCGACAATCCTCCCGACGTTCCGCCGCCCGAGCCTCCCGACTCGCCGCCACCCGACGACCCCATGCCCGACGACTACGTTCCGCCCGACAACGGATGAGGCCAGGCAGTCACAACGATCGGCGTCCCCTTTATCGTGGCACGGGCTTCCAGCCCGTGTGCCGCGGTACGCCGCGGCATTAATTCTCCCTCTCCCTCCGGGAGAGGTGGAGCATCTGCGCTGTTGCCGAATCGACCGGCGATGCTCGTCGCGGCCACGGTGACTGCCCCGATTGACCATCACCCGTGGCAGCCGTGGCCGTGAGGTCGCGGAACAGACGCGGCAATCCCCAATCATCCAAGGCCCGAAGCGCCGGCAGCGCGATGCCCGCATTCCGGGCACAACCCGGACGGCGAACTGGCCCGAAGATCATACCCACAGCAGGGGCACTGTCCGCGACGCCTGCGCCGCCACCGTCGCCCAAAGCGGAACACGGGCCGCATCGGCAGCACTAGAAACACCATCAACACGAACCAGTACGGCACGCGAAACATCGAGTACGGATGCAACAGCCCATCCGGCCCCCGTGTAGTGCCATCGGCCCAGCAAAATCCGGCTGCGCTCCTGGAGGCAGTGGGTGCCAGCGCGCCAAACGACCACGCGTCATCCACCTGTTGCAGGTTGAAGCTGCCGACCAGCGTTCCCGTGGTGCTGGTCCACTTGCCTGCGGCCAGATACTGCACGCCGCCGCGGTATGAAGCCACCTGGTGACAGGTGCTGCCGACTTGATAAATCGCCTCGTCCACCCACACATGGCTGCGCAGCCAGATCCAGCCGGCCGCCACCGCCAGCAGCAGCGATACCACAGTGATCCCGCTCATGATGCCCCGATGCCAGTTGAAAGCTGTCGGCCGGCCGGCCCGCCGGGCCACCAAGCATGCTCCCGCCCAGAGTACGATACCCCAGCCCACCGCGATGCCGGGCAAGACCAGCAGCCACACCCATGAGGTGACCGGCGGGCGATAGGCCAGCGCCGGCCCGGTCAGTTCCGGCTCCGGAACATAGACGCCCCAGTCGCGCAACTGAAGATGTGCTTCCAGGCGCACGCCGTAGAACCCGCGTTGCCACTTCCCATTGTTCTGGTACACGCGCGTGACGGATCGGTCGCCCAGCATCGCCTTGAGAACCGCCACATTCCGGTCGCTGCGAAACGGCTGCAGGGCGTGGATGCCCAGGAGCTTCTTTGTCGCATCACTGTCCGCGACCCAGCGCAAACCCAGTTCCTCCAGCCGGGGAATGACCGGCACGTGCAGCCTCACCTGCCTCTTCGGGCCCATCTGGGCCCAGTTGTCCCAGATGTCGATCGACCGCCGGGTTGCCGGCTGCGCCAGGGCCCGCCGCGCCGCGTCCATCACCTCCTCCGGCCGTGTCAGGATCTGAAGGTCCATCGTGCGCGCCTTCTCGATTCCGTCCAGCGGTAACACGACGCCGCGGCCCTGCCGGAGCACCAGCCCTTTGGCCGTGTTGCGCAGGAAAACCAGTGCGTCCGCTGCAACGATGGATTTCGTGAAGGTCCGGTCCGCCCCGATCCTCAGCCGTTGCGCGTCAAGCGTGCCGGCCGGATTCTTCAGGGTCTCTCGCACGTCCACTACGATCTCTTTGGCATCCGCGGAGACGATGGTCCCGCGGACGATCACGTCTGAATCGGCCACGATCCACTCGATGGTCTCATCGCTGGTGATGCTGAACATCACCCCCTGTGCCACCGAGTTGCTGCTGGTGCTGGTCGCCCGTCCCGGCCACGCCCCCACCGCCTGCTCCGGTGCCCGCGTCGCCGCCGCGGTCAGCCCCGCGGCAAACATCGCCACGATCATGCATCGCCATCTGCTCGTCATGGCCGCCCACCTTCCGTGCGTCGATGGTCAGCGATTTCTGCAAACAACCGACATAAGATAACAATACACGGATGCCGACGCAAAGCGCTCGAACGCTCCGTGGATCCCTTCCCCGAATTGCCGGTCATATCGCAGCGGCGTCTCGCCGCGGTTTGACGATCAACCCGGCCGAAGCGATACTGGACCACATCATGGCAGCGGAGCAGGCCGCAAACGCGACAGAGTCCGACGATGCGAAGAAGGTGGAACAGGCCATGGATCTGATCCACATGCACGGGGATCTTGGGTTTGGCGGGAGGCCGCGGACATCGGAGGCCGAGTCGTGCAACGAAGTGAATGGATATCCCCGCTGGCGGGCGTGATCCTCGTGGTTACGTACACGCTGTTCACTCACCCAGATGCTTCTCCACGCACCAGTACCGGCGGGGATCTGCCTGTCCCGCCACCCGCCACGGCTTCAGACAAGTCCGCAACGGTCAGCCGTCTCTATGATGTCCAGGATCTGTTGGCTCAGGCCGATGCATTCCATGTGTATACAGCATCCCTGCTGACCGAAGAGCAGCGCGCCTTCAAGTCGCCCACGTTTCCCATGCTGGCGACGAATGCCGAGGAACTTGATCCACTCCTGCAATATTGCGACAGCGTTACCGGCTTTGAATCGAGCACGAGCGTCACCATCGGCGGACGCATGGTGGTGACCACCTCTGTTCAGACACACCAGCTCTTCGAAGGCCTGCTGAACATCCTGCGACAGAGGATGAACGAATCCAAGGAGACCACGCGATGATGCGGCAAATCCTCACCGTCTTCGTTGCGGCCGGTGCTGCAATCCTCGTCGTCGAACGGATCGTTGGTCCCGCCCGGCCGGTCATCGTCATCGCACCGCCGTCGGCGAAGGTCCGGCCGAATCCAACGACGCAAGCCCTGAACCCGCGAACCATCATGCTCGCCGTCGATTTCGATCGCACGCCTCTTGAACAAGCCATCAGCCAGATGGAACGATCGACGGGCGCAACGCTTTTGGTGCTTTGGGAAACTCCCAAACGCAAAGGCGAGGGCATCCCGACGCTGTACCCGATCACGCTCAAGGCCCCGAAGATCTCCTTGAATCTGGCGCTGCGGCTGGTGCTGGCCCAGGTTTCAGGAACCGGCGGCGAACACCTCACCTATGACGTGGACGACAACATGGTGATCATCCGCTGGACGAGCGACGACCCGCCGGACCAGGTCCTCCGTGTTTACGACGTGCGCGACATCATCACCGAGGCGATGAAGGGGCCCGCGCGATGGACCCTTCGACTGGGTGGAGGAGCACGTGGCGGCGGCCGTGCCAATTCCCTCGAACCAGTAACGGAAGCCAGCGCCATTCAGGACCTCTCGGACATCATCAAAGAAGAAGTCGACCGCGAAAACTGGGTTGACAACGGCGGCCGATCGGGCGAACTGCACTACTTCGGCGGCATGCTGGTTATTTCGCAAACGCCGGCCAACCATCAGCAGATCGAAGATATCCTGGCCAAGCTTCGCGAGGGAGGGCAATGATCAAAGCGGGGAATCCGCGGCCGAGTTCGACCCCAAGACTGACGCCGCCGCGATTCCGGAGCCGCGGGGCGATCGGAAAGATGAGCGTACGAAACAGGCCGTTACTCCATCCCCCACATCGTCACCGCATCCCGGTCGCGCACGAAGATCCGCTTGCCGGCGATGACGGGATGGGCCCAGGTCTCCGTCTCGGACACCTTGAAGCGCAACAGCTCCGTGTACTGTTTGCCGTCGGGCTGACAGGCGGCCAGTTCGCCGTTGGTCGCGGTGGCGAACAGCACCGGCCCGGCATCGACGATGGCGGCGCTGTTGCCGCGGTTCTCGGTGTCGAGCCAGTTCACCGCGCCGGTCCGGGCATTGAGACAGAAGAACTTGCCGTTGGCGTTGCCGAAGAGCAATCCATCGCGCAGGATCGGGGTGGTGAAACGGGCGCTGAACCTGGTGTCGGAGTTGGCCCAGAGTTCCCTGGCGGCGAATTGGCCGCCCTGCTTCTCGATCTTCATCGACCGCGTCCCCTTATTCTCGCCGGTGATGAAGACGACGGGCCCGTCAATAACCGGCGTCGTGTTGTTGCCGCGGTTGGCCTGGAAAGGCGTCTGCCAGAGCAGTTTGCCGTCGGCCAGGGCGACGCCCATCAGTTGCTTCTCGCTCAGGGTGACAACCTGGCGGACGCCGTCCGCGGTCATCAGCGCCGGCGAGGAGGCGGCTGGGCCTTCGCCCTCGCACTTCCATTTGGCCTGGCCGCCGGCAAGGTCGAAGGCGATCATCGCCCCCTTGCCCTTGCCGCCGACGTAGACGATGCAGAGGCCATCGACCACCAGCGGCGACGTGGACGACTCGAACCTGGCTTGGATGTCGAGATAGTCGGCGGCCGACTGCTTCCGCCAGACCACCTTGCCGGTGGCCGCGTCGAGGCAGGAAAGGATGCCGCCCACGCCCAGCGTGCAGACCTTGCCATCCGCCACCGCCGGCGAGCTGCGCGGGCCCGGGTGACGGGCGCTGGGACCGGTGACGACGAACTGGGCGGGGTAACTTTCTTGCCAGACGGTCTTGCCCGTGGCGGCGTCGATGCAGGTGACGACCTCATCTGCTTCTTGCCGGCCAAAGGCATAGAGCTTCTCGCCCACCAGGGCCGGCGTGGTATCGCCCAAACCAATGGGCGTCTTCCACTTCTGGATCAGGGCCTTGGGCCAGGTCTGAGGAGCGGTGAAGCCGGTCGCCTTGCCGTCGCAGCCGGGCCCGCGCCATTGCGGCCAGTCCTGGGCGAAGGTGCGGCCGGCAGCGGACACGACAGTCACCAGCAGCAAGGCGGCGACGACGATTCTGGGGTTGTGCATGGTGGAAACATTAATCGGCCGGTGGCGGAGTTGCCAGGGGTCCACGACCGTTGTTGAGGCGGCCTGGACGCGCTGCATCAGCCCCGTAGATGTTCTCTGTGTTTGCCCATGGCGCAAGCCATGGGGGTAAGGGCCCTCAGTTGATGCCAGCCCCGTAGGGGCGACAGAACGCTTGTGTCGCCCCTACGGGGCTGGATTTGTGCCTTGCCCTTTTTCACCCACGACTTACGTCGTGGGCTAATATCTATCGCCCCTACGGGGCTGGAGCCGCGTCAGCCCCTGGCAACAACGGTCGTGGACCCAGTTGCCAGTGGGGCGTACTGGTCGACGGTCACCGGGAAGATGCCCGGTCGCCGCTGCCGTGCATCGGCGGATCAGAACAACGTCGGCTGTTTCGGATCATCCGCGGTCGACTCCACTTTGCCTTCGCCGAGACGGGTGACGAGGCGGTCGCCGCCGTGGACTTCGGTTGCCGAGCGGATCACCTTGCCGGTCCGGCGGCTGGTCGTGATCGAATAGCCGCGGCCAAGCACCTGCTCCGGGCCGATGGCGTTGAGCCGGGCGGTAAGGTACACGATGGCCTGATGGCTCCGGGCAAAAGTGATCGCGGCGGCATGGTCCAGGCGCTGTGCCAGGTCGGCCAGCCGCTCGCCGGCAAAGCGAACGCGCTGACCGGGATGACGCCGGGCCAACGCGGCCGAGAGGGACATCAGACTGGTGGACCGAGTGCGCATCCACGCCGCCCAGCCGCGCCAAAGCCGCTGCTGGGCCGTCGTGAATTGCTGGCGCATCCGCAACAGCACCGCCGACGGCCGGTTGGCTTCGAGTCTGGCCGCAAGCGATGTCAGTCGTGTTTGCTCGCGGCGAAGGCACGCCGCCAGAGCCAGTTGCATGGCCCGCTGCCGGTCGTCGAGGAACTGCCGGGCGGCGTTGATGCGATCCAGCGGCCGCTCGAAGAACACATGCTTCTCGATCGCCGCGAGCGTTTGCCTGGCCTTTTCCACGCGATTGCGTGCCTCGCGCCGCAGGCGCTGTCCCGCCTGTTCGACGATCTCGGCGGCGTTGCGCCAGTTGCGCGTGGCCACCTGCGCCGCCTCGGTCGGCGTGTGGGCGTGATGGTCGGCCACGAGATCGGCGATGGAGACATCCACCTCGTGGCCGATGCCCGTCACGATGGGAATCGGACACGCGGCCACGGCCCGGGCGACGACTTCCTCATTGAACGCCCACAGATCCTCCAGCGAACCGCCGCCCCGGGCCAGGAGAATCACGTCGATGCCGCCGATCTTCTGGTGCTGCCGACCGAGATCGGTGATGGCGGCCGCAATCTGCTGTCCCGCTCCTTCGCCCTGAACGGGCACGTGGTATACCACGAGCCGCAGGAACCCGAACCGCCGCAGCACTTTGAAGATGTCCTGGATGGCGGCCGTCTGCGTCGACGTCACGATCGCGATCGTCGCCGGATACGCCGGGATCGGCTTCTTGCGCTGCGGCGCAAACAGCCCCTGGGCCTTGAGCTTGTCGTGAAGCTGCTGAAACGCCAGTTGCAGCGCGCCCTGCCCCATCGGCTCCAGACGCGTGAGGTAGAGTTGGTACTGGCCGCGCTGGGCGTACAGCGAAATCCGCCCGGTGGCAATCAGTTCCATGCCGTCTTCCGGCGAGAACTTCAGGCGGGCGGCTTCGGAACGGAACATGACGCAGTTGATGCAGGCCGAAGCATCCTTCAGCGTGAAGTAGAGGTGGCCGCTGGCGCTGTGGGCCTTGAAGTTGGACACCTCGCCGAGGACGCGCACGGACCCGGGAAACGCGCCCGCAAGCGCCCGCTCGATTTGCGAGGTCAATTGCGAGACCGTCAGCGCATCGGCCGCCGGCGCCGGTTTGCCGGCGGGTTTCGCGGTGGCCTTCTGCTCCTCGACGAGCTTCTTCTGCAACTCGAAGAAATCCATGATGCGGGAGTATACCGCTGGAGTGGCATGGGCAAGTACCCTTGCCTGTGTCATTGGGGGTGGCCGTTTGTTCGAGCAATAGAGCCAAAAGCCCGCCAAAAGCCCTCACCCCGGCCCTCTCCCGGAGGGAGAGGGAGCATTGATGCCGCGGCGTACCGCGGCCACGGGCTGGAAGCCCGTGCCACCACAGTTGGGCACACCGGTGTTATTACCCCGCCATCACGGGCAAGCGGGTACGCTTGCCCATGCCACCCAAACCAAAACAACACCATTCCACACCAAACGTACCTGCTTCAGAGGAACCAACCATGCTCCGCACCATCGGCACCATCATCACGGCCGCGCTCGCCTGTTGTGCCCTGGCCGCCGGGCCGGTCAGCCATATCAAAGTTCTTTCGGACAATGTCGAGGACGTTTCCAGTCTCGAAGCCTGGAAGCAATCGGTGATCAAGGACGGAATGACCGACCAGCAGAAGGCGCTGGCGGTCTGGGAGACGGTGGTGAAATTCCGCCACCAGGACAACCCGCCGAATGAGTTCCTCGAAGGCGAGAGCCATCCCCATGACCCGATCAAGGCGTTTAATGTCTACGGATACAACCAGTGCTGCTGCGCGTCGGCGATGGTGGAGGCACTGGCCCGCCATGCCGGGCTCGAGGCCCGCGGCTGGGCCATCGTCGCCCACAGCGTTCCCGAGATCAAGATCGACGGCAAGTGGTGCATGTTCGACGCCTCGCTGGTGAACTATTTCAAGACGCCCGACGGCTCGGTCGCCGGGGTCGAGGAGATCAACAGGAGCGCCATCGACTGGATCGCGAAGAATCCTGGATACAAGGGCGACCGCAACAAGCTGTACAAGTTCATGGCCGGCGGCGGCTGGCGCAAGGGCCCGGAGATCCTGGCCGGCGGCACCGGCTATGACGACAACGGCTGGCTGCCGGCCGCCACGCATTCCTGGGGCGACAGCATGCTTGAATTCGGGGGCAGCAAGAACTTCCCCTACGAGTACGGAACCGCCGTCGGTTATGAAGTGAATATCCAATTGCGTCCCGGCGAGAGACTCGTGCGCAACTGGTCCAACAAGGGCCTGCACGTCAATGCCGCCGAAGGCACCGACTGCTCGACACTCAAGGAGAACCCCGCCAACGCCGGCGGACAACTCCGCTACTCGCCGAAGTTCGGCGACCGCTCGCCCGGCCGGATTGGCAACGGCACGCATGAGTACACGTTGCCGCTGGCCGGCGGCGCCTATCGCGGCGGCATGTTGTCCGTCGACAACATCGACGACACGCCGGCGGGGCCGCGCGTGAAAGACCAAGCGAAGCCAGCCGAGATCATCTTCCGCATGCCCAGCAGCTACGTGTACCTCGGCGGCTCGCTGGCTTTCACGCCCGCCATCGGCGATGGGGGCTCGGTGACGGTGGGCATTTCCCTGAACAACGGCCTGGACTGGAAGGAACTTGCGAAGGTCACGCAAAGCGGGCCGCAGACGGTGGACCTGAAAAACTCCATTTATCGCAGATACGACTATCGCCTGAAATTCACGATGTCGGGCAAAGGCACGGGCCTGAGCACCGCGAAACTGACGCACGACATCCAGCACTCGCAGCGCCCGCTGCCCGTGCTGGTGCAGGGTGATAACCGCATCCGCT
This sequence comes from Tepidisphaerales bacterium, assembly GCA_044450885.1. Taxonomy (GTDB): domain Bacteria; phylum Planctomycetota; class Phycisphaerae; order Tepidisphaerales; family Tepidisphaeraceae; genus JANYKD01. Next base: position 20,338 of record JBIOJL010000005.1, on the reverse strand, counting down.
TTTCGGCCGGTGCGCAGGAAGGAACGATCACCATCCAGGGCAACCTCAACCCCGACAGCGCCAAGGGCAAGAATCTGGTCTTCACCGACTTCCATCCCAAGTTTGAAGGCATCCAACCGTCGCTGCTGCGTCTCGACGGCGGAACCGGCCGCGTAACTATTCCCGTCGAAACTCCTGGCGATATCACGCACCTGCGGATCGGCACGCATTACCGTGTACGCGACGCGAAAGACACTTGGACATTTGAGGCCAGTTTCGACGGCGGCGCCACATTTGCGAAGATCGGAGAAGTCCGCGGCCCCGCGGCAGGAAGCAGTGCCTACCTCGTCCTGGACAAGCCCCCTGCCGCCGTCCGCTCGGCCCTGGTGCGGATCTCCGGCACCCAGCGCAACACCACCTGCATGATGGACCTGCGGATCAGCGCCGACTACAAGGAACCCGCCGGCGGTTTCACACCTGTGAAAGTAAGCTACGCATGGGACGAAAACGGCCAGGCCAAGACCAACGATTTCACCGCCAAGTCGCCGCAGGAAACCTATAGTATTCACTGCGACAAAAAGCCGGCGATGCGGTCCATCACGCTTGAATTGGCGGAATAACAAAGGTGATCGAAGAAGATTAAACACGAAGACACGAAGGCACGAAGCGGTTTCTGGTTGATCGGACGCTTGTGATTCCAGGGCACAACAACTTTGGTTAGTTAAAGAAACGAAGCATCATGCCCATCGCGACTCAATTTCGAACACCATACCCCGCTTCGTGTCTTCGTGTCTTCGTGTTTAATCCGCTCTGCCTCCTTCTCATCACTCCGTTCGCGCTAGCCGCCGACACGGCCCAGCCGATTGGCGAGCCCGTTCTCGATCCGCCGACGCTGCGCAGTCTGGGTGTCTACTGGGTCATCAGCGGCGACGACAACAAGAATGCCCGCGTCAGCGTGGACTGGCGGAAACGGGGCGCAGAGTGGCACGCAGGCTGGCCGCTCTTACGCGTGGAGAAGGGCCGGCACCTCGGCGAGAACGGCGAAAGCCTCATCGACGTCCCGGCCGGCGCATGGCTCTTCGCCGGCAGCGTGATCCTGCTCGATCCCGATACGGCCTACGAGATTCGCCTCAAGCTCACGGATCCCGACGGCGGCTCGGCTGAACGCGTTCTCAAGGCGAGAACCCTGGCCGAGCCCGTCGCTCCGGCCGGCGGCCCGACATTCCATGTCACCCCCGGCGATGGCGGCGGCGATGGCTCGGCCGCCAATCCCTTCAAGGGTCTGGCCGCCGCCCAGAAATCCGCGAAGCCCGGCGATACTTTTCTGCTGCATGCGGGCGCCTACGAGAGCTGCTTCACCGTCAATCGCAGCGGCGAGCCCGGCCGGCCGATCGTTTGGCGCTCCGCCGGCGATGGCGAGCCAATCCTCGACGGACGATTCGAGAAGAACAAGGAAGGCTACCCCACCGGCCACGTCGTCGACGCCATCGGCGTCCACGATGTCTGGTTCGAGGGCCTGTCCATCCGCAACGGCTGGTCGGCCATCCGCACCCACGAGTCCCAGCGCCTGGTCATCCGCCGCTGCCACATCACCGGCTGCATCGGCGGTGTCTTCGGCTCCACAAACGACACCGCCAAGCTCGCAGGCTTCTTCATCACCGATAACCTCATGGAAGGGATGATGCCTTGGCCGGCGACCAAGAAACAGTGGGATGAACTGCCCGAATCCCGCGGCGTCTGGCTCACCGGCACCGGCCACGTCATCGCCTACAACCGTGTCCACCATTTCAAGGACGGCATAGACGTCAGCCCGTCGCAGCGCTGCGATTCCACCGACATCCACAACAACGACATCTCCCAGGTCTTCGACGACGGCTCCGAACTCGACGGTTCGTACCGCAATGTCCGCTTCTTCCACAACCGCATCACCGACTGCCTCTGCGGCATCTCGTTCCAGCCGATCTACGGCGGCCCGGCCTACGCCTTCCGCAACGTCGTCTACAACATCCGCAACGAGCCGCTCAAACTGCACAACAGCCCCTCCGGCGCCGTGATCTTCCACAACACCTTCGTGAAGAAAGGCCCGCCGCTGCTGGTCTCGACTTCGGCGCCCGTTTCCAACTGCTGGACGCGTAACAACCTCTTCATCGGCACCACCGGCCGCGCCGTCAATTTCGACTGCCCCATGATCGGCTGCGACTTCGATTACGACGGCTTCGGCGGCTTCAACCCCGCCCCCGACGAGCCCTTCGTCAAGTTCAACCGCCGCTACGCCAGCGCCGACGAAATCCACCGCAAGGGCGACGTCTACGGCCACCTTGTGCTCCTCGACCCGGCCAAAGTCTTCCGTTCCGGCCTCCGGGCGCCCGACGACGAACTCGCGATCCACGACGGCGCGAAGCTCGACTTCACACTCAGCCGGCAGGGCGAGGCCATCGACGCCGGCGAGGTTCCGTCCGGCCTGAACGACGGTTTCTCCGGCAAGGCGCCAGACCTGGGCGCCCTCGAGTCCGGCGCCGCCGCCCCGCACTACGGCCCGCGGCCCGCGGCAGACCATCGCTGAAGCGCACATAATCCGGCGAGGCGGGCCTTGACCAGATGATGACTTGGAGGTAGTTATTTGTCGTCTCAACGCGGAAGGCGGATCAGATGGCGGAGACGCTGGACTACGCAACGGCCGGTGTCATGCAACCGAAGCTGCGCGTCGTCGGGATATTTATGGCGCTGGTGGGAGCCGGGGTCGCCTTGTGGCTGGCGTCAGGGCTGGTGCCGCAGGTCATGCCCGCGGCATGGCGTCAACCACTGGAATCCCTGACGTGGTCGGTGCTCGAGGCCGTGACGGAGCAACCACTGCACCAAGGATTGACGGGGTGCAGTTGCGGTATGATGTTGGGCAACAAGCCGTGTGTCTGACCGATTCGTACGCTACTGCCTTCATCCGGTTCGTGCCTCTGCTGGTGCTCGTGACCGGCGTCACGACGGTACTCGTAACGCGACGCTGGCAAATGGGAATGACGGCCGGGGGCATATTGTTGGCAATTGCGCTGGGCTGCACAGGCCCCGGGCTGTCGGCGCTAAGTGGCCTGCTCCAGGGATTGTCGCTGCCGCTGGCGAAAGACGCGCCACATCTGATCCTGTTCCACGACATAGCGAGGGGCATGGCGCCGATGCTGGCTTGCGCGATTGTGGCATTGTCGTGGCGAGTAGCGACGTGGGTACTCGCAGATGATGCACCGCTTGTGACGCAAACACCGAGCGAATCACGCCTCAGCCTGTGGACTGCCATGGGAGCGGCCATGATGCTGTCGCTGATCTGGGGATTGGGGGCGGTGGCAGCGGGGACACTGGCGACGCCCACGGACACGGCAGTAGCCTGGCGTGTGGCGCGATACGGGATGAGCGCAACGATGAGCGCAGTATTGGGCGCGATGCTGATCGTCTCCCTGGCGCACCGCCGGCCGCCACGATGGACGTGGTTGCCGCTGGCGGCGGTGGTGGCCACGGGAGGGGATATGGCCGGGGCGTTCGTACTCCTCCTGTCGGCGGTGAACGGCGGGGAACCGGGTAAATCCCGCTGATCGCCCACAATGGTATTCCGAAGACCATCGGGTTGGCGGCATAGCCGCGTTTTCGGGAGGGCCGCAGTCCTCGGCGGCCACTTCGCGGCGCGACCATCCCGGCCGTGCAGAAGCACGGCCCTCCCGGATCTGTGGCCACGCCCGTCGAGCACCTGTATTCGCCCCGGAAGTTGTCGCATCATTCCAACAGGGCTATGCTTACATACACCAGGCATGAAGACCGACACACCACAGGATGCGCCCTATGTAGACTATCGCAGCATCACCGTGGAAGCGCGTGGGCCGGGATATCGCCTCTCGCTGCATCTGGCGGCCATTGCCACGGCGGCCGCGACATTTCCACTAATTTTCCTGGGCGGGCTGGTGACGAGCCATCAGGCGGGGATGTCCGTGCCGGACTGGCCGAACAGCTACGGATACAACATGTTCCTGCTGCCCCCAAGCCGCTGGCTGGGAGGAATCTTTTACGAGCACACGCACCGGCTGCTGGGAACGGTCGCCGGGTTTGCGGCCATCGTGCTCCTGTGCCTGGCCCACGGGTCGGCCCGAAGCCAGCGAGTCAGGCGTGTGCTGGGCTGGGGTATCGTGACGTCGTTTGCGCTCGCCGCACTCAGCGCCATGGCATGGCTGGCATTGCACGGCTCGGAACACTTGCTGGCGAGGATGATGCCGCACCTGTTCGTGGGATGGCTGGCGATGGGGCTGGTGATGCTGGCGGCGTGGCTGTGCCGGCAGCGCGAGCCGCGTGCTTCCGTGCGCTGGCTGGCGGTGACGATCCTGGTTGCCGTCGTGGTCCAAGGCGTTCTCGGCGGCCTGCGAGTCGTGCTGATCAACCTCGATCTGGCGGTGATCCACGGGTGTTTCGCACAGGCCTTCTTCTGCCTGACGGCGCTGATGGTGGCGATGACGTCGAGGTGGTGGTTCGGTGCTGGAAACCTCTCCTGGCGTGCGACGGACCGCTCGGCGAGCGGTCCCTACCACGACGAGTTGCGGCGGGTGTTCCGCCTGGCTGTGGCGGCTGTCGTGGTAATCTACGCGCAACTCGTCGTCGGGGCGCTGATGCGGCACTATCAGGCCGGATTGGCGATTCCCGACATGCCACTCGCGTACGGCAAGTTGCTCCCGCCGACGGACGCGGCCGGGCTGGAGCGGATCAATCAGCAACGCATCTTGCTCAACGATCCGCGGATTGAACGGGTGACGCTTGGCCGAGTCTGGCTGCACTTCGGACACCGGATCGGTGCCGTCGCGGTGAGCGCAATGCTGCTGACGCTGGTCTGGACAGTGCTGCGGCAGGCGCGCGGGGTTGCACTGCTGATAAACCCGGCGTGGCTGCTGCTGGTTCTGCTGGCCACCCAGTTGACACTGGGATGGCTTACGGTGACAAACCGCAAGCCGGCCGATATTGCCAGCTATCATGTGGCGACCGGAGCCATGGTACTTTTCGTGACGTGTACGCTGGCCGTGCGGGCAAGGCGACTGATGCTCCGTCCGCAGCGGGTCGAATCACAGGAGAAGGCGTCGATCCCGGCCACGGAGCCGGCGATGGTGTAGAAAGGCATGCGCGTGACAACGGCAACAGCAACTGCAGCGACCGGCTTTCGTCTTGGCGACCGGCTGGCGGATTACCGCGAACTGGCCAAACCGCGGCTGAATTTCCTCGTGCTCGTGACCACGGGCGTGGGATACTACATGGGCGTGCGCTATTCCATGGACTGGGGCCGGCTGTTGCACACGCTGATCGGAACCGCACTGACGGCGGCCGCGGCTTCGGCGCTGAATCAGTTCGCCGAGCGCCGCGAAGACGCCCTGATGAAGCGCACCGCCAACCGGCCCCTGCCGCAGGAGCGGCTGTCGCCTGCCGAGGCATTGGTGTTCGGACTGGTCCTGGCGGCGGCGGGGCTGCTGTGGCTGCTCCTCGCGGTGAACGCACTGACGGCCGGGCTGGGTCTCTTTACGCTGCTTAGCTACGTGCTGATCTATACGCCGATGAAGCGAACGACCACGCTGAATACGATTGTCGGCGCTGTGCCCGGCGCGATTCCCCCGGTGATGGGATTCACGGCCGTCCGCAACGAGCTTTCGCCCGAGGCGCTGGGCCTGTTCGCCATCCTGTTCCTCTGGCAGATGCCGCACTTCCTGGCCATCGCCATCCTCTACCGCGACGACTACCGCCGGGCCGGATTCAAGATGCTGCCCGTGGTTGACGAGGATCTCTCGCTGTCATCGAGACAGATCGTGGTCTATTGCCTGGCGCTGATCCCGGCGACACTGCTGGTCATACCGCTGCGGATGGCCGGGGGCATGTACTTCGCCGCGGCGGTGACGCTGGGGACTGCGTTCCTCTGTTTTGGAGCGCGAGCGGCGGCCACCCGCTCGCGGCTCGATTGCCGGCGGCTGTTCCTGGCGTCCGTGCTCTACTTGCCTTTGCTGCTGGCTTTCCTGATGATTGACAAGCGATGAAGATAGAGCTTCCGAACGCCGGGACGTGTGCCCGCAGATTTTGGCAATTGGCCGATGCGGCCGCGACGGATCATCGCGGCAGGGAACCGCGATCAACGATCGCGGCTACAGTGGGCCGGAACTCAGAACCGCGATCAACGATCGCGACTACAAGCGGGCGGTTTGCCGGAACGAGTGGGCTGGTCCTGGCCGTGGGGCTGTGTCTGCTCATGTGGACCTGCGGCTGTGACCGGGACAAGCCCGCGGGTACGTCGGGCGGCGCCCAACCTCGAAAGAATGTAACCGCGGCGCCGCCCACCGAGTTCGGCACGATCAAAGGGCGCGTGAAACTGCTGGGCTGGGACAAGAAGCCGGCGCCCATTCCCGACGACTGCTGCAAACTCGGGCCCAACGACCTGGTGGATGAGACGGTCATTCAGGATGCGCAGCGGAACCTGCGCTTCGTGGTGTTGTCGGTTCGCGACTGCCCCCCTACCGGGAAAGACCGCACGGAAACCGTCGTGCTCGACCAGGTGAAGTGCCGGTTCACGCCGCACGTGCTCGCCGTGCAGGTGGGCCAGCCGCTGGATGTGAAGAATTCCGATCCGACGATTCACAATGTCCACATGGTGACCGAGAAGAACCCGCCGGTGAACATCGGCATGCCCCGGCCGGAAACGCGGCATTACAAGATGAAGGAAGCCGAGATCTTTCCCGTAAAGTGCGACGTGCATCCGTGGATGAAGGCGCACGTCGCCGTGTTCGATCACCCGTGCTTTGCGGTGAGCGCCGTCGACGGCACCTACGAGATCAACACCGCCCCGGCCGGCCCGTGGACGCTGGTTGCGTGGCATGAAAAGTTCGGGGAAATCGAGCAGACGATCAACGTGCCGGCCAACGGGAGCGTGGCGGTGGAGATAACTTATCAGGCGCCGAAGGAGTAGGCGGATTGGGGTGGATGCCGGGTGGGGTCCGAGGTAGAATCACACATGCTTATGTGTGGCAGACGCCCACAGATCGGAGTCAGCATGCCGACAAACCTGGATTTGGACGACAATTTGATCGAAGAGGCCAAGAAAGCCGGACAGCATCGCAGCAAGAAAGAGGCGGTGACGGCTGCAATGAAAGAGTACGTGCATTCCAGACGGCGAGCGGAGATCCTGAAGTGGGTGGGCAAGGTCGACTTCTGGCCCGACTACGACCATAAAGCCCTTCGTCGCAGGAAAAGCCGATGATCCTCGTCGACACCACCATCTGGTCTCTCGCACTACGCCGCAAGGCCGGTAGCCTTTCGTCGCGGGAATCCGCACTCGTCGAGGAATGGAGTCGACTGGCCACGGCGGGGCAGGCGTGCCTCACCGGGCCGATTCGACAGGAGATCCTCTCGGGCATTCGCGATGCCGCCGTGTTTAAGGCCATCCAGCAGATATTGCGTGATTTTCCGCACGTTGTCGTCATCGACGGCGACCATGACCGCGCAGCCGAGTTCTACAACACTTGTCGCTCGCACGGCGTCGCCGGAACGGCCGTTGATATGCTGATTTGCGCCGTGGCCGCGCGGAGCGACACGCCCATCTTCACCACCGATGGGGACTTCGCCCGGTACGCGAAGTATCTCCCGTTGCGGCTGCACGATCTGTCCGCATGACAGGATGCGGAACGGCCGGCCACGCAAGGCAATTTCATGTGGTCTTTTGCCACCGTTCGGAGTTCGAGCTTCAGCTTGCCTTTCCCCGGAACGTCCGCGCGACACGCTAAAGCGTGAACTCAGACCCAATCGGCCGCCCAGCCGCCGCCGTCATTCGCCCAGTTCCGCGTAGCCGGATATACTCGGGACGATGAGCATGCAGTCCGAGGAAGACTCCCAACCGCAAACACCCGGGGCCGGCGCGCCCCTTCCGGCCATACCCGTCCAACACGATCCCTATTCCGCATTGCGATATCCGGCTTATCGGCTGTTCACCATCGGCTGGATGGCGGCCGTCATTGGGCAGATGATGACGGCAACGGCCATCGGCTGGGAAGTCTACGCCTGGACACATTCGGAGCTGTCCTTGGGATACGTCGCGGGCATCCAGGTGATTCCCCTGGTCTTCCTGGCGCTGCCGGGCGGGATATTGGCCGACCGCTTCGACCGGCGGAAGATCCTGTCCCTGGCGTGCATCGGGGCGGCCTTCTGCTCGCTGACACTGGCCATGATCTCCTACCATCGGGCGCATGTCGGCTGGGTCTACCTGGTGATGCTCGCCCTGAGCTGCTGCCTCACGCTCGGCAGGCCGTCGCGGTCGGCCATCCTGCCGCACCTGGTGCCTCCGGATGTGTTCCCCAATGCCGTCACCTGGAACGCCAGCTTCTTCCAGTTGTCCGCCATGCTCGGACCGGCCATCGGCGGGCTGGTGCTGGCCTGGAACGTGCAGGCCGTCTACATCATCGACGCCTGCTGCTCGATGGCCTACGCGGTCATCGCCATCACGCTTCCGGCAAACCAGATACCGAGCCACCACGGCGAACCCGCCCTGAGCATGCTCGCCAAGGGCCTGAAATTCGTCTGGAGCACGAAGATCGTGCTGGCGACGCTGACCCTCGATTTGTTCGCCGTGCTGCTCGGCGGTGTCGTCTATCTGCTGCCGGTCTTCTCCAAGGACATCCTCCATGTGGGAGCAACCGGCTACGGATGGCTGCGGGCGGCGGAGTCCATCGGCGCCTTCGCCATGGCCATCGTCATGGCCCATCTGCCGCCAATGAGACGGGCGGGCCGGTCCATGCTGCTGGCGGTGGCCGGGTTCGGGCTCTGCACCATCGTCTTTGGCATTTCGCGGAACTTCGCGCTTTCCTTCGCCATGTTGTTTGTCATCGGGGCGCTGGACAACATCTCCGTCGTCGTGCGCCACACGCTGGTGCAGGTGCTCACGCCCGATTCGATGCGCGGGCGGGTGTCATCCGTCAACAACGTCTTCATCGGCGCCTCCAACGAACTCGGCGGGCTGGAATCCGGCGTGACGGCGCACTGGTTCGGACCTGTGGGATCGGCCGTGTTCGGCGGGATCGGCAGCATCGTCACGGTGATTGCGACCGCGATAATATGGCCGCAGTTGCTGAGGTTCGGATCGCTCATTGATGCGCGGCCGGAGCGCCCCGACGAACCACGGGGATTCGACGTTATAGCAGAGAAGCAGAAGGAAGCTTGATCGGCATTTGTCACTGGTCACTGGTCATTTGTTATTTGTTATTGGTTCTTTGTTCCATGCATGTGTCACCAGCCATCCTCCTTGACTCATCGCGGGCGGCGCCGGGGTTGTGGCGCTCGCCGCGGGGCGGCGTCCGCGTGGTGTTGCGCTGCGAGGGAAACCCGCCGGTGGCAACGCTCTACGCTGCCGACAAAACAATACGAACCTGGAACGATCCGCTGGAGGCGCTGCGGTGGATGAGCGGGCACGTCCGCACGGCCTCTCCGGGTGGACGATGGATCGGGTTTCTGTCCTACGACCTCGGGAGATTCCTCGAGGAATTGCCGGCGACGGCGGCGGATGAACTGGAACTTCCGCTGTTTGTATTCTCCTTCCACGATGACGCAGACGAGCGCGTTGCACCCTCGCCTCCATGCACATCTTGCGAACAGGACAACCAAAGTAGGGCCAGCGTCCTCGCTGGCCTTCCCGAAGCACCAACCATCTGGCATTCCAGGCCAGCGAGGACGCTGGCCCTGCCTTCGTCAAACTTCACTCGGGCGGAGTACGAATCGGCCGTGGCAAGAGCGGCCGAATACATCGCGGCCGGGGACATCTTTCAGGTCAACCTTTCACAACGGTTCCGTGTTGCGCTGCCGCAGCACGCCGCCGAGATATACCGCCGCCTGCTGGAACGCGCGCCGGCGACGTACGGGGCGATGCTCGACTACGGCGATTTTGCGCTGGTGAGCAACTCGCCGGAATTGTTCCTGCACGTCGCGCCCGACCGGCGCGTCATCACCCGGCCGATCAAGGGAACGCGGCCGCGCCAGCCGGGAATGGACGCTGAGTTGCGCGACTCGGTGAAAGACCAGGCCGAACTGAACATGATCGTCGATCTGGAACGCAACGACCTGGGCCGGGTTTGCGAGATCGGATCGGTGCGCGTGACCCAAAGCCGGGCCATCGAGGCGCATCCCACGGTCTATCACGGAGTGGCTACCATCGAAGGCCAACTGCGCACGGACGTGGGTTTCGTCGATCTGCTGCGGGCGGCCTTTCCCGGCGGCTCGATCACCGGAGCGCCCAAGATCCGGGCAATGCAGATCATCGAGGAGCTGGAACGGACCCGGCGCGGGCCGTACTGCGGCGCAATCGGGCTGCTGGCCGCCGACGGGTCGATCGAGCTGAACGTCGCCATCCGCACCATCATCATCGGAAATGGTCTGGCCTACGTGCCGGTGGGCGGCGGCATCGTGGCGGATTCGGTACCGGCCGAGGAATACGAAGAGACTCTCGTCAAGGCCCGCGCCATGCTGGAGGCGCTCACACCTCCGATGGCAGCAGCGACTTGACCTCGCGCGGCGGGTCCCGGCCGGTGAGGGCGGCCACGATCCGCCCGACGTGTACGTGGCAGTTCTCCAGAAAGACCGCGAACCTGTCCTGCGAGCCGGCGATGGCCGTTCCCGCGACGTACAGACCCTTGACGTTGGTCTCCATGGTTTTCGGATCGAACGCCGGCGTCTCGGCCGGCTCCCGCAATTCCACGCCGCCCATGCGGGCAAGCGTCATGTCCGCGACATAGCCGATCTGTAACAGCACGAAATCGGCAGGAACCTCGATGTCTTCGCGGGTGGCGTGGGAATGCAGGGTGACGGCCGACGCCGTGATCTGCGTCGGCACCGTGCTGAAATAGGGCGTGATGACCCGCGCCTTGATAAGCCCCGCGATTTCCGGATAGAGCCAGTATTTGATCGTCTTGGCCGGCAGTTCGGCGCCGCGATACGAAAGGCCGACACGGGCCCCGGCATGGTGCAGGCGCAGGGCCGACTCCACCGCCGAGTTCTTCCCGCCCACCACCAGCACGCGCTGGCGGAAATAGAGATGCGGCTCGTGCATGAAGTGCGAGACGTGCGACAGTTCCGCGCCCGGTATGTCGAGCCGGCGCGGACGGGCCGTGCCGCCGGTGGCCAGAATGACCCGGCGGGCGCGATACGTGTGCGGATGCGTCCGGGTGGCCGTGTGTACCAGGAATTCGCCGTCGTCGGCGCGTACCGCCGTCACCGGTTCGTAGGTGCGGATGCTGAGGTCGAACTGCTCGACGATGGACCGCAGATAGCGCAGGTATTCCTCGCGCGTCGCCTTGCCATGGTCGAGCGTGTGCAACGGCACGCCGGCGATGGAAATGCGGTCGTTGGAACTGAACCAGCGCGTCCCCGGGGCCCACCAGGTCATGGTGTGGCCGATCTGCCGGGCTTCGAGATGTACGTAGTCCAAGCCGGCCCGCTTGAGGGCGACGGCCAACTCGATCCCGATGGGACCGGCACCGATCAGGACGACGTCGGTGGAGAACATGGGAAGCAGTGTACGTCGCAGACGGCGAGTTGACCACCGGCTGGTCGGAGTACCGGGCTGTTCGGAGTACCGGCTTTAGCCGGCCTTTTTCGCAGAAGAACCGCCTGAAGGCGGTGCTCCGAACGCGTACTCCGAACGTGTACTCCGAACAAGCACTACGAACACCAACCCCCTGCCATTACAATCCCCAACACATGGTTCCCGCCAGAGCCAACCTCCTCGCCGTTGCCGCGATGTTCCTCGGCGTGTTGGCGGCATATCTGCCGCCGCCGGGAGGCAGCGAACCAGCGACGCTCCGGGCCAGCGACTACCATCTGTTGCACCAGCGCCGAATCAGTTTTGCTACCCAAAGCCTGCTGCCGGATTCGCCGACGTTGCCGGCGTGGTATTCCCGCGAGCTGCTGGGCACGCCGTTCCGGGCCAACCTGCAGAACTTCCCGATGATCCCCACGCGATTCCCCTTGCTGCTTGTGCCGCCGGATTATGCGATGGCCACAGGGGCAACGCTAGCCGCGCTGCTGGCGTCGCTGTTCACATTTCTGTACGCCCGGCGTGTCGGTGTCGGCCCGCTGGGAGCGGCCGTGGCGGGATGGAGTTTCGCAACGGCCGGGTATTTCGCCTCGCGGGTGATGGCCGGACACTTGCCTCTGCTGGAGGCGTATCCGGCGCTGCCGTTGCTCGTATGGCTCGTGGAGCGATATCTCGGTGGCGATGCTGTCGCCGTGACGGCCGATCGCGGCGGGACGCCACCGCGCGAACCGCGATCGGCGACTGTAGCCGCGATGGTCCATCGCGGCGAACCACAGCCGCCGCGCGCACCGCGATCGGCGATCGCGGCTACAGCGCTCAGTCTGGCTACCGCGGCCATCCTGCTCGCGGGACATCCGCAGGTTCCCGCGTATGCGCTGGGCGTCACGGCTCTGTACATCCTCTTTCGCGCCCGCGGAACCGGCCGCTGGAAACTGCTCGGCGCGCTGGTTCTCGGCGCGGCACTGGCGGCGTTTGCCCTCGTGCCCATGTCGCTCCTGGTCCGCCGCTCCACGCGCGTTCTGGCACTCGGCCAGGCATACAACGATGTCGCGCTCCCGCCGTGGCGGCTGGGGTCGCTGCTCCATCCCTGGGCCAACGGCTGGCCGGCCGCGCTGGCGGAGAACAAAGGGCATGAGTTTGTTGGCAACGACGTGGTCTTCTGGGATACGGTTATCTACATGGGCCTGCTCCCGCTGCTGGCGGCCGCGTTTCTTGGGACGAAGCGCCTCTTCCAGCGACGCCGGCCGGAATCGCTCTGGCTCTTCTGGCTCACCGTGGGCGTCCTGGCTACTGTCGCGGCGTTGCCGTTTGCGCATAGGCTCTTATCCCTGTTGCCGGGAACGTATTTGCGCAGCCCCGCGCGCCAGTTCTACGTCACGACCTTCACCCTGGCGCTGGCGGCCGGGTCGGCGATGGAGGCGTGGTGGCGCGGGCTCGTGCGAACCGCACCACAAACGCCGCATGGCCTTGAGGAAAGAGCAACGCCAGACGCCGGGCCCTCCGTTGAAAGACAAGAACATGCCGACAGAGAGGAACATGTTGGCAGACAGGAATGTCTGTCCGTTGACAGACAAAAATGTCTGTCCTACTGGTGGCAGCGCGCCTTGGTCATCGCGCTGATCGCCGGAAATGCGCTGGATGTGACGCTGCACGACCGCGCGTACATCCAGAACACACCGGCCGCGCGGATGGACTCCGCTCAGCGCGATATCCTCGCGGCCGCCGGCAGCGCTCGTGTGGCCTTCGACTTCTCGATCCCGGTGAACATCAACCGGGAACTCGACGATGTCGGATTCTTCGACTCGCTGATGCTGGCCCGCTCGTATCGCACTCTGTTGAGCCTGGCACAACTGCCGGCCACCACGAACATCCAGGAATTCAGCGGCTCCAGGCTGTCGCCCGGGGCGTTGGCGTTCCTCGGCGTGAAATACGTGCTGACGCCGGAAACGCGGCTGGATTTGCAGCGCGTCGGGGGCTGGCCGGGAATTCCGCTTTATGAAGTCCGCAACCCGGCGCCGCGGGCGGCGTTCTACCCGGCGTCGTCGGCCGTATGCATGTCGGCCGAGGATATCCAAGCGCGACTCAGACATGCCGACACCATCCCACTTGGGCAAATCCTCTTGCCGACGAGAACAGCACCGGACACAACGCAGACCGCCACGAACGGCTCGGCCCCCCTGCCGTGCCCATGGAGACGTGAAGGCCCCGATACCATCGCCGTGGACCTAACCGCCCCGAGCGCCGGATACGTGATGGTGCTGGAGACAGCCGATGATGGATGGAGCGCCACGGTCGATGGCATCTCCACACCCGTCATCATCGCAGACGATACATTCCTGGCCGTGGCCGTCGCGGCCGGCAAGCACGCCGTACAGTTTCACTACAGTACGCCCGGTGCATGGCTCGGCCTGGGGATCTCGGTGACAGCCTTGGCAATGTTGCTGGGCATGGCCTTGCCGCGACGTCGGCGGCAAGAAGTGATCCCCGAAAGATAGCGGGGCTGTGGGCTTCGCGCCGGCATCGGTCGGAATCGCCAAGAAATCTCTTCCCTTCATGTTCCATTAAGGTTGCGCTAACTATCATCGTGCCAGTCCGTTGGAAATCGGCTGTGTCTTCAGCGGTGCAAGCGTTCTCTGACAAAGGAGATACCCGTGGTTGCGCGAAAACCGTTGTTGGTTTGGATGGGCCTGATCCTGGCGACGCCGTGGCTCGCACTGGCTCAGGCCGGTCCGGGAGACGCGGGTCCAGGTCCTGGCGGGCCAAGGGGCGGATTTGGTGGGCCGCCGGGGTTCGTCGGTCCCGGTGGCTTTGGCGGGCGCGGCATGGAGGATGTCAAGGCGAAGATCCTCGCCAGCGACGAGGAATGGACGGTCATCGGTCCAAAGCTGCAGAAGGTCGCCGCGATGCGGCAGATCGTGGAAGCTGAGCCCACGCTCATGGTCGGCGGTGGTTTTGCGGGTCGCGGCGGCTTCGGCGGACCACCCGGCGCCGGCTTTGCCGGGCCGGGCACCGGCTTTGGCGGACCGGGCGGCGGTGGACCCGGCGGACCTGGCGGGCGCGGCGGCGGGTTCGGAGGCGGTCCTGGCGACTTTGGAGGCCCCGGCGGTCCCATATCGGTCTCAACAGGCAGTCTGGCCGACGTGCTCGCCCTGCTGGGTGACCTCGTTCTCAACCCCGACTTCGATCTCACCAAAGAGCAGAAGACGATGATCCAGACGCTGCGCGAGCAGACGAGCGACAAACCCGACGAGGGCGCGGCCAAACTCAGGGCGATCCTCACTCCCGCGCAGCTCAAGATGCTGGACACGGCGGCCACCGCGAGGCGCCCCGCCGACCAGCCGGGCCGGCCGGGCGGAATGTTCGGCAGCAACTTCGGTGGCCGCGGCGGACCAGGCGGTGGCAACTTCGGCGGCCGCGGCGGACCAGGTGGCGGCGGATTTGGCGGTGGGCCCGGTGGCCCGGGCGGACCCGGCATGAACGGCGCCATCAGCCAGGCCCAGGCCGATCTTCAGGCCGCCCTCGACGCGAAATCCCCCGTCGCGGAACTTCAGGAGAAGATGGCGGCGTTGCGCAAGGCGAGGGAAAAGGCCAAAGCCGATCTGGATGCGGCCCAGAAAGATCTGCTGCGGATTCTGACGGCCGACCAGCAGCTTGTGTTGATCAGCCTGGGCTACCTGGATTGAGCGGACGGTTCAAGTGCGTATAGCGTCCGGTCACACAGAGGGTTCGGGGTTCAAGGTTCAGGAAATGCGAGTATCGCCCGCATCTGCATTTCCTGAACCCTGACCCCTGAACCCTGCCTGATGGAGCCAAGCGGTTTTCAAACGGAGTATGTCATGTTGAGGCTTCCGAAATTCCTAATCATTCTCGCGATCCTCTTTCTCGGCCCATCACCGCGGATCTGGGCCTACATCGACCTGGCGCCGACGCTGGGCAAGCTCGTCGGCGAATCACAGAAGATCGCCGTCATCGACGTGGACAGGTTCAGCCGCGACAAGGGCGCGGTGATTCTCAAGAAGGTGCGGGATATCAAGGACCAGGTGGATGCCCAGCCGATCCGGCACCAGGTGTCGGGCGCCCAAGGCAACACCGTGCCGCGCGACATCCTCGAATGGGCCGAGCCCGGCCAGAAAGGCGTGCTGTTTGTCTCGGGCAACACCACGCTGGTCTGCATGGGACGCAACTGGTATCAGGTCCAGTCCTCGGCCGACGGCTGGTGGAAACTCGGGCCGGCACGGCCGGATCTGCCGCTGGCTTATTGCGGCACGGTGTCGCGGCTGAGCGATGCCGTGGAGCTGATGCTGGCCAACAAGACTGCGATAATCACGACGGTTCCGCACGGGGCCGACAACGAGGCCGCCAGTTTCGATTTGGCGCTGAACCGGACGAACTACCCCGGCCTCGTGCGAGTGCAGCGGCTTCGCGCCAGCCTGCGCATGCCGGGCCAGGTCATGCAGGCATCGGGCGGTGCCGGGTATGTGGTCGGCCAGGGACAGGCCAGCGCGGAGGAGATTCCGGCGCTGATTGGGAAACTCGCGTCACCGGATGCAACGATCCGGGCCGAGTCGGCCGACGATCTGCGCTCCCTGGGCGCCCAGGCCAGGTCCGCTGTGCCGGCGCTGGCGAAATTGCTGGATGATCCATCCGTGCCGGTGCGAATGTCGGCCGCCGCGGCGCTGTTGCGCATAGCCCCGGAAGATGGCCGTGCGCTTGCGGTGCTGAGCCAGGGGCTCGGCAGCGCCGATGCCGCAGTGCGGCGTCGCGCGGCACGGTCCGCCGGGGCGGCCGGTGCGTCGGCCGCGCCGCTGGCGGACAAGCTTGCCGCACTTCTGTCCGATTCGGATGAGCTGACGCGCCTGGCGGCGCTGCAGGCGATCGGCACGCTCGGCCCCGCCGCCGCCGGCGCGATGAATGCGGTGGTCAAACTGCTGGACGATCCACAGACGGCGCCGGACGCGGCCGATGCCCTGGGCCGCATGGGCCCGGCGGCGCGCCCGGCGCAGAAACGTCTGGCGAAAATGCTCTCTGCCGACGCGGTGACGTTGCGATGGGCGGCGGTGCGGGCCATGTCGCAGATCGGCGGCGAAGACGCCTCCCCGGCCGTGCAGTTCATGATCGGCCAACTCCGCGACGCCTCCGAGGTGGACGGCTACAACATGATGATCTATCTCGGCCTGCTGGGGCCCGTCGCCAGTGAGGCGATTCCCGCCATTCAGAACGCGCGCATCAAACAGCCGGCGCTCAAACCCGCGGCACTCTGGGCCATCGAGCCCGACAAGAGTTTCCCGTGGCAGAACAGCGGCCGCGGTGGCGGCTTCATGCAGGAATCTGATGTCGTTGTGTATATTTACGAGGCGTATGTCAGCGAGTTGGGCGATCATCTCCGGCCCGCCTCGCGCGTGCTGGCCCAGAAGCTCATGGCCGGATCGGCCGGGCAGGTGCCCACCTGGGCATACAAGCTGCTGGCCCGGTTTCCGGATGAGGCAATCGGGATTCTCGCTCCGGCGCTGGCAGACAAGAGCATCGTGCAGCGCGAGCGGGCGGTTGTCGCTCTCGGCTTCATGGGTCCGCCCGCAGCGCCGGCGCGGACACGGGTGGCGGAGGCTCTGAAGCGTGCGCCCACGGAACGTGAGCAGTTGCTCATCAAGTGGTGCCTGCGGGAGATCGGCGGAGAAACCGTGTCGGCCAGGACCCTGCAATGAACCGTGCCATGTTCCTACATTTCGAAGTTTGGATGTTTCACTTTTCACTCGTCATTTTGCATTTCCTGCGGCGCCGGCGCGTCCTCGCGCATTGTCGCCACCGCCAGGGACAGGGCGGCCAGTACTTGTAGGGTCCGCTTCAGCGGACGCGTTTTCGGCGTGGTCGCGGGTTGCCGCGTCCGCTGAAGCGGACCCTACATCAACTGCTCTGCGGGGTCGTCCTCGCGCATCGTCGCCACCGCCAGGCACAGGGCGGCCAAGACGAAGAAGTAGTAATTGCAGAATGCCTGTTTGTTGACGATGAGGAACGTCAGGTAGGTCAGGGCGATGCCGGCGGCGAAGCCAGCGCCGCTGCGCGGCCAGCGCCAAAGCGAGGCGGCAATGGCCAGGGCGGCGGCAGCGAAACAGATCCAGCCATAGCGCTGGTTGATCATTCCCTCGCGCTGCTTCGGCGGCAGGTCCTGGTCGAAGTGCCAGTAGTACCAGGCGAGATAGCTGAGGGCATCGCTCCGCAAGGGCTGCTTCAGTTGCAGGGTGACGGCCGAGTGGGTGAACGCGGCCATGGGCGAACACTGGTATTCATGCTGCGGCTTGCCCGGGCCGAACTGCTTTGCGGGCGAGTAGAGGATGAGCGGCAGCGAAACGGCCAGGGCCACGGCGGCGGCCTTGCCGAGCAGGGTCAGATACGCCTTCCACGAGAATGGCCTGGCCAACAGGAGCACGGCCAGGGGCACGGCGAAGATCAGGTACTGTTTGCTGGCGAGGAACAGCCCCAGCACGTAAGGCACGGTTCGCGGAAAACGGCAGGCGCAGAAGACGACGGCCGCGAGAAGCATGATGACGTAGGGTTCGGTCCAGGCCATTTCGAGGACCATGAAGACGCGGGATGAGAACAGCAGGAGCATGGCCGCGAGGGTGGCGACGAGACCTGGCCGGGCGAGGGCGATCAGGGTGGCGGCGATGGCCAGGGCGAGCAGTTGGGAATAGCGGACGTCACCGCCGAGGCGATAGCCGGGGAGGGCCATGTAGAGACTCAGCGGCATGTACGGATAACCGAAGAGGACGCGGTCCTTGTGCTGCAATTCCTTGCCGTAGACAAACGAGTCCTTCCCGTACATGTTGGGCATGTCGCTGGCGTAGGGGTTTCTTCCGTCGAGCAGGGCTTTGCAGGCTTCCTGCTGGAAGAGCCAGACGTCGATGTGCGGACGCGGCGTGTGATGGATCACCCAGGCGCCCAGCAGCGCATGCGCCAGGATGAACGCGGCCAGGCAGGCGCAGCCAACCCAGCGCCAGCGGACCATGGCGGCGGCCGCGAGCAGCCCGACGCCGAGCAGGCGGAACTGCCACTGGGTCGCCCGGTCGGCGGCGGCCGCCTGGAGTGGCCGGTTGCGGGCGGCGGCGGCCGGGTCGTTGATGTCGTGCGCCTCGGGCGGGCGCGAAGGACGAATCAGGCTGCCGGGCTGTGACAGCGGCGCCACATCGTAGCCGTCGTTGACATCATAATGGGCATTCCAGACAGTGCCCGGCGGGCCGACCAGCAGCACCAGAAACGACGCGGCGGCAAGCGCGCCGAGCACGGCGATGGCCGTCTTGTGGCCGGCGCGTACGCACAGGGCGCCCGCGCCGAAGATGATGACCATGACGAAGGCGGCGATGGCGAGGTCGATGCGGAAGTATCCCTTGGCAAGCCAGAGCGAGGCTTTGACGGCGAACTCGGCCGCGTGCTCGGGCTCGGAGATCTGCTGGCCGGTGGCGCGTTGGGCGATGTCGAACGCGAAGCGCGACCAGATGAGCAGGCCGCCCGTGGCCAGCACCGCGGCCGTCACCAGGATCCGCGACAGACGCGGCGCCCGGATGACGACGGCGACCAAGGCGGCAGCGACGGCGACGTTGAGCCAGATCAGTGCGCCGGCGGAATAGAGGCCGTCCCTGCGACCGATGGCGAAACCGACGGCGGCGGCCGCGATGCCGAGAAGGAGCACGGTGGGCCAAGGGGTGGCTGGTTGCGAAGATGAGGGTGTTGGGAGGTTCAAGGGTTCAAGAGTTTAAGGGTTCAAGGCGGAAGGATGAAGGATGAACGATGAGGGATGAATGCAGAATGCCGGCTTGGGAGAGCATGACGAGCATGGCGGACATTGTACGCCATATGTACGGTCGATCCAAATCAGGATTGTCAGGATTCTGGGAATCGCGTTTGACGGTCCATGCAGCGGAGAATCAGCCGCGAAGACTCGAAGGCGCGAAGGCGGACGCGAAGGGGATGTTCCTCCAGGGCAGTGGGGAGCAGGCACAATTCGGTGGGATAGGCATTCATTCTTGCCTGTCATTGGATGGCCGAGTGGGGGAAACTATCGGGAGAAGGGGCCGGGCGCGTATCGCGAGAAGTGGGTGAAGGAGAATCGGGCGAGGCTGGTCTATGTCGAGGGGCGGTTGTGTTTTGTGGTGGGGAGGTGAATGGGTTTGCCGTTGCCGGGCGGCGTTGGGTTGCGTTTCTGTCGCCCCGCTGGGGCTTGGGATGACGACGGATATTGCCAACCCATGGCTTACGCCATGGGCTAACGTGTATCGCCACTACGTGGCTTCGGACGGCCGGACGCACGGGAACGCGATCGGCGATCGCGGATATAGGCGGTCGACATTCTCCGCGGTCGGGGTCGGCGCTATAAGCCGACGCCGCGGAGGAGGAGGAGGAGGAGGCCAGCGGGGACGCTGGCCCTACTTTGCGCGTGCGACGGCATGCTCCGCGATCGGCGATCGCGGCTACAAAGTGTTGCGGGCGATGAAGACCCATTGCATGGCGAACAGGCGCGGGAGGAAGGACAGCAGCAGGTGCTGGGTGCGCATCACGGCGGCGAACCACCATTTGCCTTCGCCACGTTTGAAGACTTCGTCAAGCGGGATGCCGGTGCAGTGGATCTGCTCGATCTTCAGGCCGGCGGATTGGAGGAGGTCGGTGGCGGTGTCTCTGGTGAAGAAGTGCAGGTGGGTGCGGTCGAGGATGCCGCGGTCCATCTTGGGGAAACGGCCGAAGAGGAGCATCAGGCGCACGGCCAGATGGGCGACGTTGGGGAGGGAGATGATGATG
>JBIOJL010000004.1:0-40948 GCA_044450885.1 Tepidisphaerales bacterium | reverse complement strand
GCCTTCGCAACGGCACACTCTATGTCGAGACCATCGAGCATTGCATGGCCGCCTTGGCCGGGACCGGGGTGACCAACGCGGTCGTTCGCATCGCGGGGGGCATTGCGGGCGAGTTGCCCGCCGCCGATGGGTCAGCGATGCCGTTCGTCCAGGCCCTGCAGACGGCCGGGATTGTCGATCAGGATGCCGTGGTGGATCCGATCGTCGTCGAGAAGCCGGTGCAGGTGGCGTCTGGCGATGCCACCCTGGCGGCGCTGCCTGGGCCAAGGGACCATCTGGAGATCATTTACGATTTTGAGGCCCCGCCGCCGGTCGGGCGACAGGTATTTGTCTTTCAGCACAAGGGTGATGCCTTCGTCGAGCAGATCGCCTCGGCCCGCACGTTCGTTTTCGAGCAGGAGGCCGAGGAACTGCGGGCGCGGGGTTTCGGCCGGCATCTGACGCCGCAGGATCTGCTGGTGATATCGCCATCGGGCCCGGTCGAGAACCAGTGGCGCTTTGCGGATGAGTGCGTGCGCCACAAGGTTCTGGACATCATCGGCGACCTTGCCCTGGCCGGGCGCCCGGTGTATGGGCGGATTGTCGCCCACAAGTCCGGCCACGAGATGAACCACATGCTGGTGCGGAAACTCTTGCAGCACGTGGAAGAGACCCAGCGGGAGGCGCTGCTGTATCGCGATGCGGCTTTGGACATCCGCCGCATTCAGCGCATCCTGCCGCACCGCTATCCGATGCTGCTGGTTGACCGGGTTCTGGAGATCGTCGGCGACACCAAGGCCATCGGCATCAAGAACGTCACCTTCAATGACGTCTTCTTTCAGGGCCACTATCCCGGAACGCCGATCATGCCCGGCGTGTTGATCGTCGAGGCGATGGCGCAACTCGGCGGCATTCTGCTCTCGACCAAACTCGAGCATACCGGCAAGCTGGCGATGATGCTCTCCATGGACAAGGTGAAGATGCGCACCCCGGTCGTACCGGGGGACCAGCTTATTCTCGAAGCCGTCGCCGTGCGCGTGAAGACGCGCATGGGCCACGTGCGCTGCAAGGCTTTTGTACACGACAAGCTGGCCGCCGAGGCCGAGATCAAATTCATGCTGGTGGATGCCGAACCGATGTGAACCGAAAAAGGAAAGGACACGCTCCGGATGACAAGCCCGGCCGGGTTGGACCCGCGAGGGCGCAAAGGAACGTGCTAGTGATATGAAGATTTCTCCCCATGCCATCATCGACCCCAGGGCCGAGATTTCGCCGGATGCGGAAATCGGCCCGCTCTGCGTCATCGGCCCGGATGTGAAGATCGACGCGGGCACGCGCCTGCTCAGCAACGTCACGATCATGGGCCCGACCACGATCGGCCAGGGCAACCTGATTTCTCCGCAGGTGGTGCTGGGCGGCGCGCCGCAGGACCGCAAGTACAGCGGCGCCCCGACGCGCCTGGAAATCGGCAACAACAATATTCTCCGCGAGGGCGTCACCATCCATCGCGGCACGGAAAAGGGCGGCGGATGCACGCGCGTCGGCAACAACAACTACCTCATGTGCAACGTCCATCTCGGCCACGACGTGCAGTTCGGCTCCAATTGCACCATCGCCAACTCGGCGATGGTGGCCGGGCACGTGGTGATCCGGGACAATGTGGTCATGGGCGGCGGCGTGGGGATTCACCAGTTCGTGACGGTCGGCGAGTTCTGCTTCCTCGGCGGCGCCTCGCGTATCCACCACGACGTTCCCCCGTTCATGCGCGTGGACGGCGCCGACCAGATCCGCGGCGTCAACATCAAGCTTCTCAAGGCCTGCGGGTACAAGCAGGGGGAGATCGAAGAGCTCGAAGACGCCTGCCGGCGGCTGTTCTATCGCAAGGACGACACGCCGTTCGCGGCGGTGCTGGACGAGTTCAACACGCTCAACGGCATCAGTCCCAGCGTCAGGCGGCTGGTCGAGTTTCTTCGCCAGCGCGACACAGGCAAACACGGGCGCTATCTCGAATCGCTGCGGGGCCGGTCACCCGTGTGAGGCGCGGCGGCGTGCTTTCTTTCGCTTATCGGACGGTGGCGAATCCGTTCAGCAGCACAACGTTCCCCGAAATCCGGCCATTCGTGCAAGTTGGAAGCCACGTTACAACTGCTTCAGTCGTACCGGAAAGCTGCCGATTGACTGATTGGTATGATGCGAATCCTTAAAATGACAGGGGTGTAACATGGCCTCTCCGGAGTTCCAAAAGAACGGTTACATCAACAGCCTGAGGCTGTCGGAGGCGGACGAGATCGAAGTCCTCGAGGCGCTGTCCCAGGGTCCCGCGAGCAACGTCGGCAAGGAGCGGCGGCGCCAGTCACGGGTGCCGTACGAGCACCGCGCCGGCCTGATCGTGCAGATGCATCATCCCGGCGGATCGGTCGCCACCTACCTCGTGCGGGTTCGCGATCTCAGCACCGGCGGGGTCGGGTTTCTGCACGGGTCTTTCGTCTATTGCGGCACCCGCTGCACGATGGCCCTGCTGACCACCGACGGCAAGACCGTCTGCGTCGAAGGCAAGGTGGTCCGCTGCTCGCACGTCCGCAAACACATCCATCAGATCGGCCTGCGCTTCAACACGCCGATCCGCCTGCGCGACTTCGTTGCCGGGGCGATGATGCCGTTGGACGACCACACGCAGACCAGCAAGGAACTGCCCAAGCTCTGTGGCCACGTCATGTACGTGGAAGACTCGGTCAGCGACCAGGACCTCCTCAGTTTCCACCTCTCGAACGTGGGCGTGAAAGTGAAGGCGGTATCCAACGTGCTGGCCGCGATCGAACTGGCCAACGAACTTGAATTCGACGCCGTGCTGGCCAATATCTGGCTGCCGGCGATGTCGGGGCTGGACCTGGCCGATTACCTTCGCGGCAACGGGTACAAGGGACCGATCATTGCCTTGACCGCCGACGATCGGGAAGAAGTGTGCCAGGACGCGATCGCGCGTGGCTGCACTTCGGTGCTGGTCAAACCGTATGTCATGGAGACTCTGGTCAGCCTGCTGGAGCCGTATCTCAGCTCCCGCCTGGCGACGCAGTGCGACCAGGTGGTGTTGAGCAGTCTCTGGGCGGACGAGCGCATGCAGCCCCTGATTCGCACGTTCCTCAAGCGGATGAAGGAAACGATCGCGGAAATGGGGCGGGTCCTGGAGACGGGCAAAGCCAGCGCCGGGCTGCGGAAACTGTGCCTCGACGTGAAGGGATCGGCCGGAGGATACGGGTTTCCGCAGATCAGCGACGCGGCGCAGGAGATGCTCGAATTGCTGCTGGCCGAGGCGGAGAACGACCGCCTCAAGACCGCTTTTGCCGTGCTGGCGGGGCTGTCCCGGGCGGCATGCATGGTACTGGATCACGATCAGGGCACGGCTGGTTCGACGGTCGGGACCGCAACCAATCGGGGCAGCGCGAAGACGCGGGCCGCCTGAGAATTGTTGTGGTATGAACGCGGAGGTTGAGTATGCAGATGGTGTTTTTAGGGCGACAACCGATTTTTGACCGGAGACAGAAGATCTACGGCTATGAACTGCTGTATCGCGCCGGCACGGAGAACGCCTACGCCCACAACGATCACGACCTGGCATCGAAACAGGTCATCCACAACACGTTGAACGTCTGGCCGCTCACCGAAGTCGTGGGCGCAAAACGCGCCTTCATCAACTTCACCCGCCGGCTGCTGGTCGAGCAGGTCTACACCGTCCTGCCCAATGAATCCGCCGTCGTGGAGCTTCTGGAGAACGTCGTCGTGGATGCGGAGGTCATCGCGGCCTGCAAGGCGTTGAAACAGGCCGGCTACCAACTGGCGCTGGACGATTTCGTCGACGGCCCCGAGTACGCGCCTCTGATGCAGCACGTGGACATCCTGAAGATCGACTTCCTGGCCAGCGACGCGGCCCGCCGCAAGCGTTTCGTCGACACCTACGGCGGCAAGCACATCATGCTGCTGGCCGAGAAAGTCGAGTCCCACGAGGATTTCCAGGAGGCGTTCGACCTCGGCTACAGCTACTTCCAGGGGTACTTCTTCTGCAAGCCCGAGATCATGTCCGGCCGCGACGTGCCGGTCTACAAGCAGAACTACCTGCGGTTTGTCCAGGAACTGAACAAGACCCCGATGAACTTCGCCCGGCTGGAGGAGATCATCAAGTCCGAGGTCTCCCTGGCGTCCAAGTTGCTGCGGTACCTCAACTCGTCCTTCGTGGGCGTGCGGCACCGGATCACCTCGATCAAGCAGGCGCTGGCGATGCTGGGCGAGGAGCCGCTGCGGCGGTGGGCGTCGCTGGCCGCGCTCAGCGCCCTGGGCGAGGGCAAACCCCCCGAGCTGTTGGTGACCTGCCTGGTGCGGGCCCGGTTCTGCGAGCTGCTGGGCCCGATGGTGGGTCTGTCCGGACGGGAACTGGACACGTTCCTGATGGGACTTTTCTCCGCCATGGATGCGCTGATGGACCAGCCGCTGGACATGGTGATTTCCGACATTCCCGTCGCCGAGGACGTTTCGGCGGCGCTGCTCGGGGCGAACACGCTGCTGGGCAAGACCTATCGCTTCGTGCTCGCCTTCGAGCGGGGAAACAGCGCCATGGTCGATTTCATCGCCCGCGACCTGAATTTGCCGTCGGCCAAGGTCTCCCAGGTCTACACTCAGGCACTCGCCTGGGTGGATCAGTGCATGAACCTCAGCCTGGCGGCGTGAGCGTTCTTCCGGGGAGGGCCGCACTTCGTGCGGCCGTGATCGTGTCGTGATGCCGACGCCCCCGTCGGCATATTCACCAATGCCGGTGAGGGCACCGGCACCACTTTGTCGCTGGACCGGCGGGCGCTTCTCTGTAGGATGTCCGGCCCCATGGCACGGAAACCCGAGGCGCTGATCTTCGATATGGACGGGCTGATGATAGACACCGAGCGTGTCTACTGGGAGATGAACCGCCAGCTCGCGGCCCGCTGGGGCAAGACCGTCCAGGAATCAACCCTGCGGAAGATGATGGGCCGCGGGGCCATGGACTCGATGACCCTCTACGTCAACGAAACCGGAATCCCCGAGACGCCGGCCGCCCTGCTGGCGATACGCGAGGGATTGGTTCTGGAACGCTTCCGGCAAGGCGTGGCGCCCATGCCCGGATTGCACGAGATCCTGAATGCCTTTCTCGGCAAATTGCAACTGGCGATCGCCACCAGTGCTCCGCGCAAGTTCGTCGACGTGATCCTGCCGCAGCTTGGAATTGAGACCCTGTTCGATGTCGTGCAGACCGGCGAGACGGTGGCCAGGGGAAAGCCCGACCCCGAAATCTACCTGGCCGCCATGTCGAAGCTGGGAGTGCGGCCGGAGCGGAGCATCGTGCTGGAGGACTCGCACAGCGGCGCGCTGTCGGGGAAGAACGCCGGGGCGTACGTGATCGCGGTGACGGATGAACTGGCGGCTGGCGAAGATTTCTCGTTCGCGGACTTCCGGGCGCGGTCGCTGGATGAGGCGAGGGCGCATATCACGGAAGTGCTGGGTGCGCCGTGCTGAGGGTTGAGTTGGATCGGTTCATTGCTCTCCGTGCCAGCGCAAGCGGAATCCGATGTCTGCGCCGCGCCGGCGGTAAGCCGGCTCGATAGCTCCGCCATCATCCTGCATGTCCGGGCCGACGGAGTAGATGATGGCATCGCGGCCATCCAGACGGTAACGCATCGGCTTGCCGTCGAACGGGTCGGCGGGAATCGAAGGCAGCCACTGGGGTGTCAGTGCGTCCAGCGTGGCCGGGTATGCTCGGTTCTTCACCCGGTAGCGCGTGAGGGCCAAGGCAATCTCAGCCTGCCGGATGTTGGCGGTCATCCTGGTACGGACTTTGTGGACTTGCTGTAACGCAGGCATGAGGATCTGCAGAAATGGGCTGCCATCGCTGAATCTGTCACCGGTGTATTGCCAGGAGTTCCCCGGCTGCTTGCCCCACAGGCGCTCCCGTTCGCTGTCCATGCAGATGCGCGCCGCCTGAATGTCGTGTTCCAGCCACAGAATCCGGTAGTACAATCCGACTCGCGTGGGGCCGCCCGGCCGCCCGGAATCCGGCTGAAGCGTATCGTCACTGATGGCCAGTAGTGTGCCCAGCATCCGCAACTCTTCTCCGCGCAGATTGCGGTCGAAAAGCGCCGCGAAACCGGCCGGGTCGGGCAGGCAATCTGGCGGCAGGTCGGGATCCTGTTTGGCGTGGGGGAGAACCTCAACCAGCGTCTCGCAGACCTTGGCATTCATGCCGGTCCTGACAAGGCAGGAAAGCAGGGAGGGCATCGTCTGATCGACATGGGCTCCCAGCCGCCGGATCGCCAGCACATCCGCAAAAGCGGCATCCAGCCTGTCTTGCCGGGCCATTTCGATGGCATGGGCGCGCAACAGTGACGCCGCGTAACGGAAATCTCTGGCGTGCGAAATGTCGGAGCAGTCAAAGGTGTTGGGCAGCCCGGATGTTTTCTGGAAGCGACACGATGGCCGGGTGGTCGCCTGCCTCAGCAGTGCGATGGTTGGTTCGAGGCGCGACAGGAGTTTGCCTGTCTCGGGATTCCCAGTGTGTTCCTTATCCAACAGGTCATCGGTCTTGACAAAGTCGATTTCGGGATCGTCCGCGGCGGCGCCTTCGCGTGCCGAAGGCTGCGTGGCCATCTTGCGGCGTCGTGCGACGGCTTCCGTGACGGCTGCAGAGAACTTCGCCTTTCGCTCGCGGTCGCAGGCGGCAACAGTCTCGTTCATCCGCGCAAACGCTTGTTCGTAGAGAGCCCGCGCGTTGTCCGTCTCGGCTGGCATTGAGCCAACCAGGTCGGCGAATTCGCTGAGTGCGTTGGCATGGGTGATCGCGGCAGACGCCCGGACCCTGGAATCAATTAGAAAGATGGTCAATATGTGTGCACCCAGGACCAGCCAGAGAAGCAGGAGGCGAAGCCAAGGCCAACCGGCTGCCCGAAGCCGTCCATTATGTTGTCGGGCTCCGCGAACGAGCAGCCAGAATCCGCCGACGATCGTCGTCCCGGCCAGTAGGGCGGCCTGCGGGAAATAGGCCATGAAACAGTGCTGTCGAAAGCGAAACAAGTAACTGCCCACTGCGAGAATCCCGATTGCACCGGCCGTGGACACAAACGACCACAACGTCACGAGAAGATAGAGCCAGCGGCGGCATCGGCCGAACACCGAGAACCAGAACGCCAATCCCACCAGGATGCACAGGCTCGATTCTATCGCGAGCAGCCAGATTCCCATCGTCTCACCTTTGGTCGGCCATTGTACCCGCAAGTCGCCTGCTCGCCTAACAGACCCCGTCAATACGCACAAAAAGAGCGACTACTCCAGGAATCCCGGCGAAAGTTGCTTGCGTTGTCGGTCCGATAATGGTTAAATACAAGTGAACTGCCGCCATGGATGGCGGCGCTTGTTGGAGTTTGAGGCATGGACGCCATGGGGTTTAACCAAACCAATCCGAAGCGTCCGCAGCTCTGGCAGTTGCCGATGTTCGTCTTCTCGCTTGGCCTCTTCGGCTACGCGGCATGGCTCTTGATCGATCCCCAGCCGGGACCGTCGGTGGCACAGAGAATCGAGTCGGCGCGGAAGTACATCGCGGCGGAGCGGCCGGATCCGGCCATCGCGATGCTCAACGAACTACTGCGCGAGCAGAAAATCACCAAGACCCAGGAAGGCGCCATCCGGCTGATGCTGGCGCAATCCCTGGATCTCTGGCAGCGCGAACACCATGTTTCGGTCGCGGCCAACTACAAGAACATCATCGAGCAGGTCCGCCTGGCGCTCAAACTCGGGATAACGTCCGACGCACAGGCCACCGCGATTCTGGCGCGGAGTTACGAGGCGACCGGGCAGACGCAGCACGCGCTGGAACAATACCGGCAGACGCTGGCCACGGATAAGGCCCACGCGCTCAAGTGGCAACGGAAGGTGATCGACCTGGAACTGAAGACCGAGGCCCTGGATTCGGCGCTGGGGTCGCTGGATGCGTATCTGGGCAGCGCCGATCTGGCGGCCGGCGAGCGCGCCTGGGCCCTGGGCGAAAAGGCCCACGTGCTGATCGACCGGAAGCAGTTTGCGCCGGCCCGCGAGTTGCTGACCAATGCGATCAAGATCGGCGAGGACGGCGAGGCGACCTCGCCCGAAAAGGGGGAGATCGGCCGGTACCAGTACTGGCTGGGCTACTGCGCCTGGAAGCTGAACGATCTCAAAGAAGCCGAAAAACACCTGCGCGTCGCCCGGGATCTGCTGACCACCGCGGCCGAACTGGACGGGAACGCGGCGCTGCTGCTGGGCGGCATTCGCGAAGTTCAGAAGGACTGGGACGGGGCGATCTCGTTCTACAACGAGGTGCTGCAAAGCCACGCGGATGCCGAGGAGGCGCCGCTGGCCCGCCTGGCCAGGGGCATGTGCCGGATTGCCAGGGGCGATGAAGAGCCCGGGATAAACGACATCATCGAGACGACCCGGCGGATACGCGAGCGCCCGGCGATGCCGGCCAGGACCAGGCAGGAAGCCATGGCGGCGCTGGTCCACGGGTCGCAGTTGCTGACCACCAGCGGAAACTACGGCGGCGTGCTGGAACTGATGGGCCTCGAGCAGCAACTGATGGAGAAGCCGACGGCGGATTTCTTTGCCCGGCTGGCGCGGTTGTATGAGACGCGGGCGGCGCAGTTGTCCGCGGCGCAGCCGGAGGCGAAGGACCGGGCCGATACGGAAAAGAAGTTGCGGGAAGTCCGGGCCCGGGCGGGCGATGCGTTTGTCGCCTGGGCCAGGGAGATGGTGCTGAGCGACGACAAGTCCTTCGGGCAGGCGATGTGGAAGGCCATCGAGATGTACGACAAGGCCGGCGACCTGCCGCGGGTGATTTCGGCGCTGGAGACGTTCGTGGGCGAGCGGCCGGAGGATGCGCAGACGGCCGACGCCTACCTGCGGCTGGGGCTGTCGTACCACGCGGCCGGTTTGTTCGACAAAGCGATTGCCACCTACAAAAAGCTTCAATTCCTGCATCCGCGAAGTCTCGCCGCATCGAAGGCGGGCGTGCCGCTGGCACGGGCGTACATCGCCAAGGGACCGGACTTCTACGCCAGGGCGGAGCAGATCCTGAAGGAGATCATGGAGAACAACGCGCTGATTACGCCGGAAGCGGCGGAATTTCGCGAATCGCTGGCGGAACTGGCGGGTCTGTATCACCGGACGGGACGTTACGAGCTGGCGATCGGCCGGCTGGAGGAGATGACGCAGCGCTATCCCGGCGATCCGCGGATGGCGCAGCTCGTGTTCCTGATGGCCGACTCGTACCGCAAGAGCGCGGGGGTGCTGGACGCGAAGCTGGCGACGCTGAAGGGATCGGCCACCACGCGTCCGTCGCTGAACATCGAAGAGGCCACCGCGGCGCGGTCGCAGCGGCTGTCACGGGCCCGGGCGCTGTTCGGGACGGCGATCGAGCTGTATCGCGCTGCGCCGCCGCAAACGGACCTGGACCGGGTGTATCTGAAACTCGCGTATTTCTACGTGGCCGACTGCGTCTACGAGCTCGGGCAGTATGCGGATGCGATCAAGCTGTATGACGATGCGGCGTTCCGCTATCAGGACGATCCGTCGGCCCTGGCGGCGTACGTGCAGATCGTGAATGCGAACGTGGCGCTGGGGAAACTGGAAGAGGCCAAGGCGGCCAACGAGCGCGCCAAGTGGATGCTCCGGCGGATGCCGCAGGATGCGTTCAGCGACAGCGCGGCGTCGGGCGCCCTGAGCCGCGCGGCCTGGGAAAAGTGGCTGGAATGGTCGACCCAGGCGGGACTCTGGAAGTGACATGGAACCACAGAAAGTCATCTCGGCGCTTGCGGAACAGGTGGAATGCTACCGGCGGCTGGTGAAGCTGGCCGCGATCCAGCACGAGCACGTCCAGTCGGGCGAGACGCAGTCGCTGCTGGAAGTGCTGGCGCAGCGGCAGCAGGAACTCGACCGCATCGCCGCGCTCGAGCCGTCGCTGGCCGGCGCGCGCGGGCGCTGGCCGGCGTGGATGGAAGGATTGGGGCCCGCGCTGCGCCCGCGGGCGGAGGCCCTGCTGGGCGAAACGCGCCGGTTGCTGGAACTGATCACCGCGGCGGACCGCAATGACGCGATCGTGCTGCAACAGCGGAAATTGTCGGTCGGGCAGGAGATCAAACAGGCGGCGTCGGCGGTGGCGGTGAATCGGCGCTACGCGGCGGCCGCGTACGGGTCGGCGAAATCGACCATGGACTTGCAACGATGAGCGAACTGACCGTTCATGATCCCGCCTTCGTGCGCCAGCGCATGGAGGAGTTAGGCAAGATGATCATTGCCTACTCCGAGCTGACGGAGAAGCTCCAGTTCTCCCACGACAAGCTGGCGCAGATGGTGCAGGATCTCCGCGCCGAACTGGGCGAGAAGAACCGCCAGCTCGAGCGCCGCAAGCGGCTGGCCGCGCTGGGCGAGATGGCCGCGGGCATGGCCCACGAGATACGCAATCCGCTCGGCGGAATCCAGCTCTATGTGTCCCTGTTGACCCGGGACCTGGCCGACCGCCCGGAGGCGGTGGCGATCATGCAGAAGATCTCCGGCGGCGTGAAGCGGCTGGAGAACGTGGTCGGGCAGGTGCTGACTTTCTCCCGCGACCTGCGGCCGCAGATCGCTCCGGCGGACCTGGCGGCGGTCGTCGACGAAGCGGTGGAACTCGGGCGGCCGGCGCTGGGCGACGGAGTCGCGGTGTCGGTGCGGGGTCCGCGTCCGATGGCCGTGGAAATCGACCGGCACCTGCTGGGTCAGGCGGTGTTGAACCTGGTCCGCAACGCCGGCGAGGCGATGGGCGGCGCCGGCGAATTGAGGCTGAGTTTCGGCCCGCCCAGGGAAGGCTACGAGGCGAAGCAGTTCTTCCTGCTGGTGGAAGATACGGGACCGGGAATCCCGCCGCTGGTGATGGAACGTCTCTTCAACCCGTTCTTCACCACGCGAGACCACGGGACGGGGCTCGGCCTGGCGATCGTGCATCGCATCGTCGAGGCACACGACGGATCAATAACGGCTTCAAATCGGGAAGGAACAGGAGCGCGGTTTGAAATCCGAATCTGATTGGAGATGTATGGCCAGAATCCTCATTGTTGACGACCAGGAAATGATGCGTGACTCACTCGCGTCGACGCTCGCGCGCGAAGGCCACGAGGTGGTCGCCGCCAGCGACGGCCCCGCGGCGCTCACTCGGCTTTCCGGCACGCGCTTCGACCTGATGATCTCCGACCTGAAGATGCCGAAGATGACCGGCATCGAACTGCTTCAGGAAGCGAAGAAGATCCGGCCGGACCTGCCCGTGGTGCTGATGACCGCGTTCGCGACGGTGTCGACGGCCGTCGAGGCCATGAAACTCGGCGCCTACGACTACATCCAGAAGCCGTTCGACGGCGAGGAAATCAAGCTGCTGGTCGACCGCACGCTGGAACACAGCCGCCTGCTCCGTGAGAACCAGGCGCTGAGAACCATGACCGAGGCGCTGGCGCCCCGGCCGCTCGTGGGGACCAGCCAGGTGATGCAGGATGTGCGCCGCCGACTCGAGCTTCTCTCCCGCAGCCACGCGACCGTGCTGGTCAGCGGGGCCAGCGGCACCGGCAAGGAAGTGGTCGCCAGGCTGATCCACGCGGCGTCGGAACGTCGCGAAAAACCCATGCTCGCCGTGAACTGCGCAGCGCTGTCGGAGAACCTGCTGGAGTCGGAATTGTTCGGCCATGAGAAAGGCGCGTTCACGGGGGCCGACCGCATGCGCCGCGGGCGGTTCGAGTTGGCCGACGGCGGCACGCTGCTGCTGGACGAGATCTCCGAGGTTGCCCCCGGCCTGCAGGCCAAGCTGCTGCGCGTCCTCCAGGAAAACCAGTTTGAGCGGGTCGGCTCGAGCGTCACCCAGCAGGTGGACGTGCGGGTGGTGGCGACCACCAACCGCGACTTGCAGCGGTTTGTCGCGGACGGAAAATTCCGGCAGGACCTGTATTACCGCCTGAACGTGGTGCCCGTCGAACTGCCGTCGTTACGCGAGCGGCGCGAGGATATTCCCGAACTCTGCCGGCATTTCCTCAGCCTGATCTCCAAACGCGACAAGTCGCCCTTCCGGCACATCGAATCCGAGGCCCTGCGGGCAATG
Organism: Tepidisphaerales bacterium; assembly: GCA_044450885.1. Taxonomy (GTDB): domain Bacteria; phylum Planctomycetota; class Phycisphaerae; order Tepidisphaerales; family Tepidisphaeraceae; genus JANYKD01. The sequence continues at coordinate 28,809 of JBIOJL010000004.1, read as the reverse complement.
GAGCGGTACGACTGGCCGGGCAATGTGCGGGAGTTGCAGAACATCATCGAGCGCGCCTGCGTGCTGGAGACCGCGCCCGGCGTGGTTCGCGCCGCCACGGTGGAGCCGTGGCTGTGCAACCACGGTGGCGATCCGCAGCACGCCGCCGGCACCCTGGCTGGCCAGCCGCTGGCTGAGATCGAGAAGAGCGTGATCCTGAGCACGCTGGACAAGTTCAAGGGCCACCGCATCAAGACCGCCACCGCGCTGGGCATCGGCGTGCGGACACTGGGCATGAAGCTCAAGAAGTGGCGGGAAGATGGTGTGGAAGTGCCGGTAGGCGTGTAGGTTGAGGTGGCATCGACAAGCGTACTTGCCGATGCCGCATTTAGCCCCGTAGGGGCGAGACATGTTTGCCCATGGCGTAAGCCATGGGAGAGATGCGTGTAAGGAACATGCAAGCCCCTACGGGGCTGAAGATGGCTTTCGCGATGTTCTCCCACGGCTTACGCCGTGGGCTAACATGTGCCGCCCATGACGGGGCTGAAAGAGCCGCATGAGGCGCAGATATTGCGCGTCGGATGGCGCGGTGGCCGGCGACGAAATTGCCCGTGTTTGCGTGCCTGCGGCGGACTATGGGACGTTGTGGGTTCCGCGTGCCGCGGCACGCCGTTTGAAAGGAATTGTCAGGCGATGTTCATCAACCGGATGTTGAACCAGGGCAGTTCGCCGCTTCTGGAGGAGGTGGTGAATTTCACCTCCCAGCGGCATCGGCTTCTGGCCGAGAACATCGCCAATGTGGACACGCCCGGCTACCGGCAGAAGGACCTGTCGCTGGGGCGGTTTCAGAAGATGCTGGTGCAGCGGCTGGAGACGCGCGACCAGCAGGCGCCTGGAACGGTGCGGTTCGACGACATTCGCCACGAGGTGGACCACCCCACCCGCGGCATTCTGTTTCACGACCGGAACAACCGTTCGATGGAACAGCTTGAGTCCGACCTGGCGAAGAACGGACTGATGCACAACGTGGCGATTGAGTTGCTGAGGAAGCAGTATTCGCAGATGGATATGGCTTTGAAAGACAGATTGACTTAACTGACTCTTGCTCTTGGTTCTTTGTTGTTTGTTCTTTGAACTGGCTTCGGCCAACGACAAACAGCAAAGAACCAAGAACCAAGAACCAAGAACAAAGAAGACATGTTCAGCACCCTCGACATCAGCAGCAGTGCCCTCCTGGCGCAGCGGACGCGGTTGGACTCGATCGCGCAGAACGTGGCGAATACGCGCACGACCCGCAACGCCAATGGCAAGGTGGAACCTTTCAAGCGGAAATTCGTGGTTTTCCAGGCCGGACAGCCGGACGACCCGGCCCGGCCGGGCGTGCGGGCCCAGGTGCGCGAGGATGCGTCGTTCACGATTGAGTATGACCCCGGCCACCGCGATGCCGACGCCAGCGGGTACGTGCGCTATCCGAATATCGATATGGCCGTGGAGTATGTGAATGCCTTGGAAGCCTCGCGGGCGTACGAAGCGAACATCACGACGATGGAGGTCACCAAGGCGATGATCAACTCGTCGTTGCGCCTTCTGGCATGATTTTGCGGGACAAAACACGAGAGATGTGGTATAAAGAACGTTTTCACAGGTCATGACCGGCAATATCAACAATCTCACGGGCATCGGCGGAATTGCCAGGGCGGGTGTTGCTCCCGCGAAGGCCGATCCCCTGCAGGGCACGTCGGCGACCAGTTTCGCCGATACGCTCAAGCAGCAGATCGAGGAAGTGTCCAGGCTGCAGCAGGATGCCTCGCAGGCGGTTGAGAATTTGGTCGTGGGCAAGACGGATGACATGAGCGGCGTCATGACGGCCGTGGAGAAGTCGGATCTGGCCTTCAAGACGATGATGGCCATCCGCTCCAAGTGCATGGACGCGTACGACGAGATCAAGAATATGCAGGTTTAGCCGGCAGGCGGAATGCCTGTGGCCGCGAACGGAATGATACGCAAAGCGCCGCAGCGGAGCTGCGGTTTTCCGGCCTGACGGGCCTTGTTGCGGCGATGGATTTGCCGCGGGTCCCCGGGTTCCCAGGGCTCTTCAGCCAAGGAAGGCGAAGCCATGGACTTCATCAAGAACCAGATCAATCGTATTCAGCAGCAGTTGGCCGCGCTCACGCCGAGCCAGAGGATGCTCGCGGGGGCCCTCGTCGTCATCATGGCGATGACCGTCTACTGGTGGACCCGTTACGCCGGCCAGGCGGAGACCAAGGTGCTCTTCGACCAGGTGAGTTCGGCGGAGGAGATCGCCGCGATGACCACGGCACTGCGGGTTGCCGGGATCCAGTCGACGGTGACCGGGGGCAAGATCTTCGTCAGCGCCGAGGATGAGATCAAGGCATGGTCCGTGCTGTCGTACGGGCAGATGCTGCCGCGCGACACCCACGGTTCCTTCGAGGACCTGCTCAAGAGCACGAGCCCGTTCGATCCGCCTGGCCGGACCGATCAAATCATGAACGAGCACCGGCAGAACCGGCTGGCAACGATGATCCGCCAGTATCCCGGAGTGGCCAGCGCCATGGTCCTGGTCGATCCGAAGCGCGAGCGCGGGCCCAATGGCGTGGAGCCGTCGGCGACCGTCTCCATGACCATGAAACGTGGCGAATCGCCCACACAACAACTCGTGGTCGCTTCCGCCGACCTCGTGAGCGGCGCCGTGGCCAGCCTGCAACGGGCCCGGGTGAAGGTCATCATCAACGGCATTTCCTACCCCGTGCGCAACCGCGACGAGGCGACGGGCCTGGCGGGCTCCGACGAATACCTGGCGAACGTGCAGAAGGCGGAGGCTTACTACCATGACAAGCTCGCCAAGCATTTCAACTTCATCGAGGGGGCGTTCTTTTCCGTGTCGGTCACGCCGAACATTAAGCGTGTCACCACAAAGGAAGTTAAGATCGACCCCAAGAGCGTCCTTCAGAAATCTGTCAGCGAGAACACCAACACCGAGGAAAGCCGCTCCAACTCGCGCGGTGGCGGCGAGCCCGGCGCGGTCTCCAATGCGCCGCTGACCGCGGGCGGCGCGGCCGAGACGTCGACGCCCGAGGGCAACAACAGCACCACCGAGAATAACAAGACCGAATACATGGTGGACTACGGCCGCACCAACATCGAGACCCTCAGCCCGGGTGGCGATCTGAACGTCACCGCGGCGGCCATTCACGTGCCGCGCAGCTATTACGTCCGCGCCTATCAGCGGAAAACGAACACCGATAAGGAACCGGAGCCGACGGCACTGGAGACCTTCACCCAGGAGGAACTTCGCGGCTTGACCAAAAGTGCGCGAAGCTGCCTGGGGCTGGCCACCGAGGAGAGTGTGACCGCCGGGGTGTTCTGGGACCTGATGCCCGTGGCCGGATCGTCCGCGGCGTCGCCCGCGGCGGCGGCAACCTCGTCGATCGCCCTGGCGCTGACCGACCACGCCAAGGAGGTCGCCCTGGGAGTGCTGGCGCTGATCAGCCTCTTCATGGTCTCCAACATCGTCAAGAAGAACGCGCCTGTGCCGGTTGCGGTCGTGAAAGCGCCGGTGGTCGAGCCCAGGGAACTGGACACGCGTGAGGCCGCGATCGGCGAGGCCGTCGAAGGCATCGCCGCGCTTGAGGCCGTCGAATTGAATGAAGATGAAGCCCGTGGCCACCAGATGCAGAAGCAGGTTGCCGACATGGTCTCCAGCGACCCCGACGCGGCCGCTTCGCTGATCAAGCGTTGGCTTAACCGCGTCTGATTCCCGCGGCAACCGAGGAAACCAGAATGTCCATCGCCACACGCGAACTGACCGGTGCCCGCAAGGCCGCCATCCTCCTGGTCTCCGTGGAGCAGGAAAAGGCCGCCGAGCTGCTCAAGCGGATGCCGCCCGAGGCGATCGAGGAGATCGGCCGGGAGATCGCCTCCATCGGCGATGTGACCGCGTCGGATCGCCGCGCGGTGCTGGGCGAGTTCTACAACATGGCCGTGGCCAACGCCCAGATTACGGTGGGCGGTCTGGACTACGCCAAGGCGCTGTTGAGAAGGAGCCTCACGGACCAGGAGGCCGATCGCGTCATCAAGCAGGTCACCCAGCAGGTGTCCACCACGCCGTTTGCCTTCCTGCAGCGGGCCGAGAGCGAGAACCTGCTGACATTCATCCAGGATGAGCATCCGCAGACGATCGCGCTGATCCTGGCGCACCTGCCGTCGCAGAAGGCGAGCGAGATTCTCGTGGGCCTGCCCAGCCAGAAGCAGATCGAGGTCGTCAAGCGCGTCGCCAACATGGAGCAGACCAACCCCGAGGTCATCAAGGAGGTCGAGCGCGGGCTCGAGCACCGCCTGTCGGACATCGTCAGCCAGACGTTCGAGAAGGCCGGCGGCGTCGACACCGTGGCCGAGATTCTCAACCTCGCCGACCGTTCGACGGAGAAGGGGATCATGGAAGGCCTGGAGGCCGAGGATCCCGACCTCGTGGAACAGATTCGCCGGCTGATGTTCGTGTTCGAGGACATCCTGCTGGTCAACGACAAGGGCATCCAGTCGGTGCTCAAGGAGATCGAGAACGAGACCCTGGCCCTGGCGCTCAAGACCGCCAGCGAAGAACTGCGGCAGAAGATATTCAAGAACATGTCGGAGCGCGCCGCCCAGCTCATTGCCGAGGACATGCAGTACATGGGCCCGGTGCGCGTGAGCGACGTCGAATCCGCCCAGCAGAAGATCGTCGACGTGGTCCGCCGGCTCGAAGATGCCGGCGAGATCATCATCGCCGGGCGGGGCGGAGAGAAGGAAATGGTTGTCTAGGAATTGTCGATTTGCCATTTGCGATTTGCGATTGGACTGGGCAACAGCGTTCTGCCAATCGAAAATCGCAAATCACAAATCGAAAATGGTTGTTGCATGCCCCTCATCAAAGCTAACTTCGCCCCCTCCTCCCTCCGGGCATTCTCGATGGCCGACATTGAGAAGCAGGCGCGGGCGCTCGTCCTCCGGGCGAAACAGCAGGCGGAGCAGGTGCTGGCGGCCGCGCATGCGGAGGCGGAGACGATCAAGGAACGGGCCCGCGCCGATGGCGTCGCCCAGGGATCGCTCGAAGGCCAGAGCCGTGGCCGTACCGAGGGCCAGAAGGCCGGGCGGGACGACGCCATGCGCCAGATGACCCAGGCGCTGACCGCGGCGGTCGCGGCCCTGAATTCGGCCGCCGCCAACATCGACAGTTCCCGCCGCGCCCTCGAGGCGACGGCCGTGCATGATGTGCTGGAACTGGCTCTGCTCCTGGCCGACCGCATCACGAAACGGCGCGGCCAGGTTGACCGCTCGGTTGCCGTGGCCAATGTGACGGAGGCCGTCCGGCTGGTCGTCGGGGCCAGCGCGGTGCGGATCGCCATCAATCCGGTCGACCTCACTGTCATCGAGGAGGCGCTGCCGGCTCTTCGCCTGCAACTGCCCCGGCTCCAGCATTTCGAGCTGCTGTCCGAAGATTCCATACTGCCCGGCGGTTGCCGGGTCTTCACCAGCGGCGGGGAGATCGACGCCACGCTCGAGGCACAGTTGACACGGATCGCCGCCGATCTCATGCCCGATCACGAGGAGCCCCTGCCTTGAGCACAGCCCTTGCCGCCCAGATCGAGTCCGCCCGAACCGCGATGACGCTGAGCATTCGCGGCACCGTGCAGGGTCTGGCCGGCCTGACCGTGGAGGCATCCGATCTGCCGCTGCCGGTCGGGTCGCTGTGCAAGATACGCAGTTACGGTGATGCCTCCGCCCTGGCCGAGGTGATCGGGTTCCGTCAGGATCGCACGTTGCTGATGGCGATGTCGCCGACGGCCGGCGTGGCCCGGGGCGACCGGGTGGAGAACATCGCCTCGGCGCCGCGGATTTGGGTGTCCGAGGAGCTTCTCGGGCGGGTGATCAACGGGCTGGGCCGCCCCATCGACGGCCGGGGCCCCCTGCGGCTGTCGTCACCGCGGCGGATCGACAGCAAGGGCCTCGCCCCGCTTTCCCGCACCCACATCGACCAGCCGATAGCCACTTCCATTCGCGCCATCGACGGGTTGCTGACCTGCGGTCTGGGGCAGCGGATGGGCATCTTCTCGGGCCCGGGTGTCGGCAAATCAACCCTGATGTCGTCGATTGCCCGCCACACCGATGCCGATGTCACCGTGGTGGCGCTCATCGGTGAACGCGGCCGCGAAGTCAAGGATTTCCTGCATCGCACGCTCGACGAAACCGGCCGCTCCCGCTGTGTCGTGGTCGTCAGCACCTCCGACGACCCGGCTGTCCTCCGCGTGCGGGCGGCCAAGGTCGCCACCACCGTCGCCGAGTATTTCCGCGACCAGGGCAAGAATGTCCTGCTCCTCCTCGATTCAATCACCCGGCTCTGCCAGGCGCAGCGGCAGATCGGCCTGTCGGCCCTTGAGCCGCCCACGACCAAAGGCTATCCCCCGAGCATGTTCGCGATCCTGCCGGAATTGCTGGAACGTGCCGGACGGGGCGAGACGGGTTCAATCACGGGCTTCTACACGGTCCTCGTCGAAGGCGACGATTTCAACGAGGTGATTCCGGATACGGTCAAGGGCATTACCGACGGCCACATCTGGCTCGACCGGAAGCTGGCCAGCATCGGGCACTTTCCGGCCATCGACATCCTGCAAAGCATCAGCCGCGTGCGCGGCGAAGTCGTCTCCAAGGAACAGGAGCGGGCCGCCCGGCGGGTCGCGGCCATTCTCGCGACGTATCGCTCCATCGAAGATCTGGTGAACATCGGCGCCTACGTCCGCGGCGTCAACCCCGACTACGACCTGGCCGTCCAGACGAACGCGCAGGTCATCCAGTATTTGCGTCAGGACTCCTCCACCCCATCCGGTATCGAAGCGTCCCGCCGCCAACTCTTCGAACTGGCGGCATGGATCGATCAGAAGGACAAGGAAATCAAGTCGCAGGCGGGCAAGCCCGCGCAGCGAACCGGTTCAACATCGTGAGAGCCGCATTCAGCCCCGTAGGGGCGCTAGATGTTAGCGCATGGCGTAAGCCATGGGGAAATGGAAATACCGCATGCCGAGGTTCACATTCACCCTGGACGGCCCCCTTCGCCAGCGGCGGAACATCGAACAGATGCGCCAGCGCGAACTCGCGCTCGCCCTCAAGGCCATGCAGGATCTCCAGGATGAACTCCGGGCGCTGGAACGAGCCATCAAACAGGCCAATGAAGATGTGCGGCAGGGGCACATGACCGGGACGGTCGACACCACTTATCTGGCCGCCCACCGGCGATTCATCATGTCGGCCCAGCGCAAAGGTATCACGCTGGTGCAGCGAATTGCGCTGGCCCAGCGCGAGGTGAATGAGCGCCGGGCGCGAGTCGTGGAAGCCGCCAAACAGTTCAAGGTCCTGGAAAAACTGCGGGAACACCAGTGGAAAGCCTTTCGAGCGGAGCATGCCCGGAAGGAATTCGCGGAACTCGATGAGATTGGCACGCAGATTGCCCACCGCGTATCCGGTGAAGATTCCCTTGGTCCCGTGGCCCAGGGAGGCGAGAAATGAAAAGACTCCTCAACCTGCTTGCATGGACGCTGGCCCTCAACTTCCTGGCGGTGGCCGGGGGCGTGGCCTATCTCTTCCAGAGCGGCAGGCTCGACCGCAACAAGATCCACGCCATCAAGGATATTGTCCATCCACAGGCATCCGGCGTGGTTCCGACGACGCAGCCTTCCCCCGCGACCCAGCCCGGGCTCAAGCTCGATGAACTCCTGGCGCAGTACGCCGGGCGGCCTCCCGTGGAGCAGCTTCAGTACATCCGCCAGGCATTCGACGCGCAGATGGTGCAGTTGGAGCGGGCCCAGAAGGAGATGCTGGCGCTGCGGGCCCAGGCGGAGGCCGCCCAGGCCGCCGCCCGTCGCGAGCAGGAGGCCCTGGAGATCGCCAGGAGGAAGCTCGAGGCGAAGGAAAAGGAAATGCTCCAACAGGCCACCGACAAGGGGTTTCAGGACAGTCTGGCGCTGTACGGCTCGCTTCCGGCAAAACAAACAAAGCAACTATTCATGAGTCTGGATGTGGACAAGGCAGTCGAGTACCTCCAAGCCATGGAGCCGCGCGCGGCCGCGCGGATCACCAAGGAATTCAAGACGCCCGAGGAGACGGAGCGCTTGAAAAAGATACTGGATCGTCTGCGTGGTCCCACCACGCAGGCTGCATCCAGCAACTAATCCCATGCCGATCACCCTCGCGGCCTTACGCCCGACAGACCTGGCATCGCCCCAACCCGCCGGCGGCGGGTGCCGCGATGCCGACCCCCGATCGGACGGCTCGTTCGGCCGCATGCTGGACGCCGCCAGTGCCTCGGCGCCGGCTTCTGACCGCGACCCCCAGGCAAACCCCACGTCGAGCTCTGATTCGCCGGTTGTCGGCGAGCAGGGCAAAGAGCGGCCTCAGTCCGATGCCGCCGCCAAGCCGCAGGCTCAGTCGCAGCAGACCGACTCGTCCCAGCCCGCCTCCGGGTCCGGAAAGCCGAAGGAGGCCGCGCCCACCATCGTGCCGGCTCAGGATCCCGAGCCGGTTCCCGAAGCGGTTGACGTCAAGCCCGCCGTCAAGCAGGCGGAGCGGGCCAAACCGTCATCCGAGCCAGCCGTGGCGTCTCTCGTCGCCGTGCCGGCGCCTGTGCAACCGGCGCAAACCCCCGAACCCCAGGCCACGGACGCTCCCGCAGCCTCCCAGCCCGCCAGCCCTGCGATGGTGCAGACGGGCATCATGACCCAGCAGGCCGCTTCGCCGCAAGCCAAATCGCCGCAATCTTTGGAGCCGTCAGCGCAGGTGGCGGCCGCCCACTCGCCTCCTTTGGCCGACAGTTCAGCCGCTTCGGCGGCCACCGGCACTGAGGCCTTCGCCGACGGTCTCGAACATGCCTTGAAGAAGCTCGATTTACCCGCTGACGCGGACCAACCCGCGCAGGCTGGCACGCCCTCGGCCCTGGCCGGCGCCGCCACCCAACACGCCGCCCAATCGCCGGGCTTCCAGCCGGTCTCGCAGAGCCAGCCCGCCGCATCGCCCGAGCCGTTCGTCCAGGCCAACCAGGGGTCCATCATCAACGGCATTCGCACGCAGCTTCTGCCGGATGGCGGCACGATGCAGATCCATCTCTCGCCGCCGGAACTTGGCGCCATGCAGGTCCGGGTGGAGATGCGCGGCGAGATCCTCGCGGCCACCTTCCAGACGTCCAACGACCAGGCTGCCCAGATGTTGACTCACAGCCTGGGCCAGCTCAAGGAGGCACTCGAGCAGCAGGGGGTTTCGGTCGGCCGCCTACAGGTTGTCAGCGCCCCCAGGAAGGACGGGGCCGCCACCGGCGAGAATTCGGGCCAGTCCGCCACGCAGTGGCAGGGCTACCAGCAGCAACAAAATGACCAGCGCCGCGAGGTTTTGCGGCAATTATGGAATCGCGTCGCGTATGGACGCGATCCGATCGATCTCATGGCCTAAGCACGAGAGGAATCATTATGGCAACCGTATCAAGTGTCACTTCAACATCGACCGCCGGCACCACCCAGGCTCCGAGCGGCGCCAACTCGATGTCGACCCAGGATTTCATGAACCTGATGCTCACCCAGTTGCAGAATCAGGATCCCATGAATCCGACCAGCAACTCCGATCTGATGGCCCAGATGTCGCAAATCGGCCAGCTTCAGGCCAACTCGCAGCTCCAGACTCTGCTGACCGGGATGACCACGCAGAACCAACTGAGCACGGCCGGGTCGCTGTTGGGCAAGATGGTTCAGGGCCTGGACGCGAACAGCAACCAGGTGCAGGGACTGGTCACCTCGATTCAGGTCACCAACAATCAGGTGTTGCTGAACCTGGACAGCGGGTCGACGCTGGCCCTGGACAAGGTCACCAACATCGCGCCCGGTCCCAACGCGCAGTCCACGGCCACTGGCACGGCGGTTGCTCCATGAGCCCGTTGGAGCGAACGACCCGCCTGCTACGCCGATGGATGCAGGCCGCACTGACAGAGATGCGCACGGTTGCGCAAAACCGGCCCCGGAGCCGGGACCAGGAAATGCAGTCACGAGGCGAGTTCCATGGGATTCTCAAACACGCTCTTTGCCGGCCTCTCAGGTTTGGATGCCAACCAGACCCGGCTCAACATCGTCGGCAACAACATCGCCAACGCCAACACGGTTTCCTACAAGGCCACCCGCTCCTTGTTCAAGCCGCAATTCTACGTCACCGACTCCAGCGGCTCGCAGCCGACAACCGACAACGGAGGCACCAACCCCAGCCAACGGGGTCTGGGTGTCACCATCGCCTCCCTTGAAAAGAACTTCAATCAGGGCTCGATCGAGACCACCGGCAAGCCGACCGATCTCGCCCTTGACGGCAACGGCTTCTTCGTCATCAAATCCGACGAGACCAAGTACACGCGCGATGGTTCCTTCGAACTGGACGCGGCCAACAATCTGGTCACCAGCGCCGGCGACTTCGTGCAGGGGTACGCCGTCGATGCCAACTACAACCTTGTCACCACCACCGTGACGAAACTCGCGATTCCCCTGGGTACGGCCACGACGGCACAGGCCACAACCAAAGCCAGCTTCCAGGGAAACCTCGACGCCTCCGGCGCCCTGGCCACGGGATCCAGTGTTCTGCTGGGGACGTCGTGGACCAGTGCCGTCGGCGCGCCGACGGCCACGACGCTGCTCACGGACCTGCAGAATTCGGACACGACCTCGCCGTTTACCGCGGGCGACACGCTGACTTTCACCGGCCGCAAGGGAGGCCGGAACCTCACGACCGAAACCTACAACGTCACGGCCACGTCGACGGTGGGTGATCTGGCCGCGTTCGTGCAGAACGAACTCGGCATCAATACGGCGGTTCCCGCGGGTCCTGCCACGGTTCCGACTCCGGGCGTCACCATCGAGGCGGACACGGTCAATCCGGCGTTCGCGCACCTGCTGGTGGCGGGCAACGCCGGAACCGGCAGCCAGATCGAACTGGATGCGGGGTGCATCAAGAAACAGGATGGCACCATTCCCATCACATTTGCAACCGGGACGGACAGCCTGGGGCAGGCCGACAACCCTGTCGGCGAGAGCGTACATACGGGGTTCGTCGCCTACGACTCGCTGGGCACGCCGCTGCAGTTGGATGTGACGCTTACCAAGGAGGCCCAGGATTCCAACGGAACAACCTGGAGATTCTACGTCGATTCGTCCGATAATGTGACGGCGACCGGCGCGGTTCCGGCCGTGGCCACCGGCACGCTGACTTTCGGAACAGACGGGAAGCTGCGGGCCTCGACCGGCACGCAGATCGCCATCAGTCGATTTGGCACAGGAGCGGCCACTCCGTTGAGCACGAACATGGATTTCTCGCAGATGACGAGTTTTTCCAGCACGGCATCGGACTTGAGCATGAGCGCCCAGGATGGTTCGCCGGTCGGGCGACTGAGCAGCTTCTCGGTCGGCACGGACGGCAAAATCAGCGGCGTGTTTTCCAACGGCATCAGCCGGACCATCGGGCAGGTTGTCGTCGCCACCTTCATCAATCCGCAGGGGCTTGTCGATCGCGGCGGCAATACCTTCGTCGAGGCCGCCAACAGCGGCACCGCCGTCATTGGCACGCCGGGCGGCCTGGGCGTGGCCTCGGTCGTGTCCGGCGCGCTGGAAATGAGCAACGTGGACCTGTCCGAGGAGTTCACCAACATGATTATTGCGTCGACCGGGTACAGCGCCTCGTCCCGGGTGATCTCCACGGCAAACCAGCTCATGACGGAGTTGTTGAACTCATCGCGATGACAGGCGGATAGTGCGGGGTTCCCGGCGTTCCGGTTCCCCGCGGCAACGGAAAAAGTAGCCCCTGCGACAGAAGTGTTTATTCTGCTGTCGCGGGGGCGCTTTTTATGGAACCGACCTATGATCCAACTCACCCGACTCAACGGCCAGGCGTTCGTCGTCAACGCCGAAAAGATCCGCTACGTGGAAGCCACCCCCGACACGCTCGTCTGCACCGACCACGGCGAGAAACTCATGGTCCGCGAGTCGTTGCAGGAAGTGATCCGCCGGGCCATCGACTACGCCCGCACCATCCGCCGGCCCATCGCAGACTGAACCGTGGTAGGGACGGCTCGCCGAGCCGTCCGCGGGGACGACTGCGCTGCAGTCCGGCTTCTTGCGGCGTGGTCGGTTCACCGGCCACGGACCGTACGGAAGCCGGATCGCGCTTTCGCCGCCAAATCCCGAAGGCCAATCTGCCGATAATGTCCATAGGCGCGCATCGCGCGCCTCGGTCGCGTTCCGTGTCTGCGGAGACTTGCCATGGCGGAGAAAGAACGCAAAGAAGAAAAACCCGCTCCCCCGCCCGTCGCCGAGGCCCCCAAGGAGAAGAAGGGTGGCGGCGGCGGCGGGATGCTCGGCAGCCTGCCGCTCATGCTGGGCGTCGTCATGATCGTCGAGGCCGCCGTCATCTTTGCCGGCATCAAGTTCCTCGGCGGCTCGCCCAAGACCGCCGGTGCCGAACCCGCCATGGAAACACCCTCCGGCGGGCACGGCGAGGCTTCCAAAGAGGGTGGGCACGGCGAAGCGGGCGGTGGCGGTGCCAAGGTCGATCCCAAGAAGCTCATCGAGATTACCGTCATCAAATTCAAGGCCCCCAATCGCGCCACCGGAACCGTCTATATCTATGACGTCGAGGTTGCCGTGACCACCAAGGGCGAGAACAAGGACAAGGTGGCGGACGCCATCAAGGACCGATCGTCCACCATCATGGACCGGATCCGCACCATCATCGCCCAGACCGATCCCGCCAAACTCGGCGGCGGCCAGGAACCGGGCCTCGAGACCCTTCGCCGCCAGATCAAGCATCAGCTCGAAGAGATCATCGGCGACGGGCTCATTGACGAAGTCGTCATTCCCAAGTGCATTCCCTACCGGGCAGACTTCTGACCGGCGTGACGATTCGATTTGGAAACTGGGAGGGCCGCAGTCCTCTGCGGCCGTCTGTAGCCGCGACCGCCGATCGCGGTCCCGGCCGTGCGGGAGCACGGTCCTCCCGATTCCGCCCGGCCCCTGAATCTGCCTGTATCGGCCGTTTGCCTCCATTTGTCCAATAATCCGCCAGATTTCTGCGCCAGCAACCCTGTTTGCGCTGGCATGGCAATCCGCGCTATGGTATAATGATTCCCCAGTTAGCCAGGGACCCGAAGGAGTCGCCTTTTCGCCAAGGATGGTGAACCATGGCCGATGATAGCCCATCCCCCTCCGATTCGAACCGACCACCAGACGGCGACCAGATCGACTTGGCCGCCAGTAATGTTGATCAGGCCGCGATCGACGACCTTCTCAAGCAGGCGAGTTTCGAAGATGTGGCGCCGGCCGATCCTGCGCCCGGCACCGAGGCGACTCGTCCCGCTGCTTCTTCCGGAACAACCGCAGGCGCTGTTGCCGCTCCCGCCCCGCCCGCCGGACAGGAATTCTCCCTCCCCAATCTCCAGCAGGTGATGGCCGACGCCGCCGTCAGCAGCATCGACCTGCTCCGCGACGTCGACCTCAACGTGAAGATCGAACTCGGCCGCGCCCGCATGATGGTTGAGGAGGTCCTCAGGCTCGGCGAGGGCTCGGTCGTGGAACTCGACAAGCTGGCTGGCGACCCGGTCGACATTTTCGTCAACGACCGTCTGGTCGCCCACGGCGAGGTTCTCGTCCTCAACGACAACTTCTGCGTCCGCATCAACGAGATTGTCACCGGACTTCAGGAAGAGGGAATGTAGACGATGCGCGCCCCCCGATGCGTCATCCTCCTGGTTGCCCTATTGCCCCTGCTGCAGGGCGCGGGCGCCGCGACCCGTCCCGCGACCCAGCCGGCGGCCGGGGCAGGCAGCATCTACGACGGCAAGTTGATCGGATTCCGCAGCGGTGACGGGACCAGGAACGGCGCGACGAAAGCCGACAAACCGGCCGACTCATCGTTCGGCTATGCGCGATGGATCCTGTCGCTGGGCGCCGTGCTGGGGCTGATCTTCTCCGCCAAATACGCGGCCAGGCAATTGATGGGCGTACACTCCCCGGCCGGCGGCGGGGCAATCAACGTCCTTTGCCGCCAGAACCTCGCCCCGAGACAACAGTTGCTGCTTATTCAGGTTGGCCGGCGCGTCGTGCTGGTGGCCAACGCCGGGGCGCAGATGAACACCCTGGCCGAGGTCAGCGATCCCGACGAGATCGCCGAGATCGTCGCCCAGGCCAACAAGCGGCGGGTGTCGGCGGCGGCCTCGTTCGGGTCCATTTTCGGCAAGGCGGCCGATGCCTACGAAGCCCGGCCGCCGGAAGCGCCCGAAGGGCCGGAAACGCCGGCGATGCAGCCGCCGGAAGAGAGCCCGGCCGGCGCCGAGTTGTCGGCCGCGCGAAACGAACTGTCGAATCTTCTTCAGAAAGTCCGGCTGGTTTCCAGCGTCGCCAAACGTTCCTGAGAATCAGGTCACGAGCATGGATGTTACGGTGTTTCCATTCTGCAAAGTCCTCTGCCGAGCCATGCTGCTGGCGTGGCTGCTGGCGTCCGCCCCGGCCCTGGCGCAGGGTTCCGGCGCGACTGCGCCGACGCCGCGGACACCCGCCAGCCGCGACGGCGTCGCCGACAGCGGCCCGGCGCCGGCGGCTCTATCGTCGGGCGGCGACGCCGTCAAGTCCCTGGGCTTGCCCGACCTGACCAAGCGCGAGACGTTCTCCTCGGCCCTGCAGCTTGTGGTGTTGCTGACGGTCCTGTCGCTGGCGCCGGCAATCCTCATCATGATGACGAGCTTCACCCGCATCGTCATCGTGCTGTCGCTGCTCCGCCAGGCGCTGGGCACGGCGTCGTTGCCGCCCAACCAGGTGCTCGTGGCCCTTTCGTTGTTCATGACGTTTCTGGTGATGGGGCCGACGTTCACCAAGATCAACCACGACGCGTTGCAGCCGTATCTCAACAATGAACCGGAGGTGACCCAGAAGGTCGCCATCGAGCGGGCCGCGGGTTCCCTGCGCGACTTCATGATCGCGCAGATCGAAAACACCGGAAACAAGGAAGACGTGCTGCTGTTCACCGATCACGCGGGCAGGAAGATCGAAACCTGGGGAGACGTGCCGACCCAGGCGCTGATTCCCGCGTTCATGCTGAGCGAACTCAAAACCGCGTTTCTGCTGGGCTTCAAGATCTACCTGCCGTTCCTGATTGTCGACATGGTGATCTCGGCCATACTCATCAGCATGGGCATGATGATGCTTCCGCCCGTGCTGGTGTCGTTGCCGTTCAAGTTGCTCTTGTTCGTCCTTGTGGACGGTTGGCGCTTGATTAGCGCGAGTCTGATCGGTAGCTTTGTGACGTAATTGGAAATTATCGGACCAGCGCCCGCGGTTTCTTTAACGGATTAAAGACCTGCCGGCGGCACACGGACGTGCGGTCCGCTTCGTCGTCGCTCCCTTCAAGGGCTCCTGCGACGGCACTCACGGAAGGGTGTGTGAGCCATGTCCATCGAACAGGCCTGCGAACTGGTTCGCCAGACGCTCGTGATGGCGCTGCTTGTTTCCGCGCCGCTGCTGATCGTGGGCCTCGTTGTCGGCCTCGTCATCTCCCTTCTGCAGGCGGTGACCCAGATCCAGGAACAGACGATCGTCTTCGTCCCCAAGATTCTCGCGATGATCGGGGCGGCCGTGGTGGTAATGCCCTGGATCGCGTCCCGGTTGGTGTCGTTCGCGCAGTCCGTGTGGACGGGAGGACTGTAGGGTCCGCACTGCGGACCTTCCTTGAAACGGATTACGACAATGGTCCGCGATGCGGACCCTACGGATCGAATCGTATGTCGCTCGAATCGCTCCTCAGTTTCGTCCCCGCCTTCGTGCTGGCCTTCTTCCGGATGGCCGGCATGATGCTCGCCGCGCCCATTCTCGGCGGAGGCCGCGTCCCCACGCGGGTGAAGCTGATGATGGCCCTGGTGATGGCACTGGCCGCCACGCCCACGATCCGCCTGCCCGGCGGCCTGCCGCCCAGCGAATGGCAACTGGCGGCCGGAATCGCCGGCGAGATCGTCTTCGGGCTGGCCATCGGGGTCATGCTCAACCTCGCCTTCATCGCCGTCAACTGGGCCGGCGAAATCATCGGCCAGCAGATGGGCCTGGGCATGGGGCAGGTGCTCGACCCGCAGTCCGGCCAGTCCGGCGCCGTCGTCGGCGACCTCTATTTCATGTTTACGATCGTGGTCTTCCTGATTGCCGGCGGCCACCGCGCGTTTTTTGCGGCAGTGCTGGCCAGTTTCCAGTCGCTGCCGCCGCTCTCGCTGGGCATGGACACCAACCTGCTGGATGTGGTCGTCGGCCTGCTCTCGTCGGCCACGACCATGGCCATGCGCCTGGCCGGGCCGATCCTGGTCACCATGCTGGTCATCGACGTGGTGCTCGGGTTCCTGGGCCGGACCATGCCGCAGTTGAATATTCTCACCGCCGGTCTCTCGCTGCGAACGGTCGTGGGCATGATCGTGCTGGTGCTGACGCTGGCGACCGCCAGCGAGGTGATACGCGAGTCGCTTCTTGCGTCGTTGGACGAGGTCCGCACGACGCTGATGTAGTGTCCCCGGAGAATCGGTATGGCCGAGGATTTTGACGACAAAACGGAGGCCCCGACGCCACGGCGTCGTGAAGAGGCCCGCGAGCAGGGCCAGGTGGTCCGCTCGCAGGACCTCATCGCCGCCGCGATGATCCTCGGCTTCCTGCTGCTGCTCCAGGGCTTCGGCCCCGGGCTCATCGGCGCCCTGCGCGCCGTCACCGAGCGGCTGCTGTCGGCCGACGTCTTCTCCAACGTGCGCGCCGGGCCGATCGATCCCACCGCGGCCCACCTCATCGGCAACGTCGGCGTGGCCCTGCTGCCGATTCTGCTGGGCGCGATGACGCTCGGCGTGTTTCTCAACATCGCCCAGGTCGGTTTCCTGATCAGCTTCGAGCGGATCCAACTCAACCTGGGCGTGCTCAACCCCTTGCAGGGATTCTCCCGCGTCTTCGCCGGCGGCCGGGGCCTGGTTCATCTGGTGATGAACCTGCTCAAGGTCGGGCTGGTGCTGGCCGTCGCCTGGACCGCCGTCCGCGGGCGCCTCGGACAGATCGTAACCCTGCAACAGCTCGACTACCTCAGCGCCTTCGGCCTGGGCATGTCGCTGGTCTTCTCTATCGCCCTGCGCATCTCCTCGCTGCTGCTGGCGCTGGCGGCCCTCGACTATGCCTGGGAGCGGTTCAACCACGAACGCAAACTCCGCATGACCAAGCAGGAGATCAAGGAAGAGATGCGGCACATGGAAGGCGACCCCAAGATCAAACAGCGCCGCCGCGCCATCGCCATCCAGTTGGTCAACAAACGGCTCAAGAAGGATGTGCCCACGGCCGACGTCGTGGTCACCAACCCCACCCACTTCGCGGTGGCGTTGAAGTACGACTCCGGCGCCATGCACGCCCCGCGCGTCGTCGCCAAGGGCGCCGATTTCATGGCCAAACGCATCCGCGAGCTGGCCATCGAGGCCGGCGTGCCCATCATCGAGCGCGCCCCCCTGGCCCGCGCCCTCTACCGCACCTGCGACGTCGGCGACGAAATCCCCGAACAGTTCTACGCCGCCGTGGCGGAGATCCTGGCGTACGTTTACGAACTTACAGGAAAGATCAAACGGAGACAGAACGTGGCCTAGGAAGAATTTCCGATTTACGATTGCCGATTTGCGATTAGCCCGCGGGTGAACGCAGACTGACAACAAATCGAAAATCGCAAATCACAAATCGAAAATCCCCATGGCATTAACCCTCGCCGCCAACCCCTTCCTCTTCCGGCTGCACCAGAACCGCGGCCTGCTCTTCCCCGCGGCCTTCATCAGCCTCCTTTTCGTCATCCTGGTGCCCCTGCCCACGTTCATGCTCGATATCCTGCTGATTCTGAACCTGGCGCTCTCTCTGCTGGTGCTTGTCACCACCGTCTTCGTCCAGTCGCCCCTCGAGTTCAGCGTATTCCCGTCCCTTTTGCTGGGCGTCACCCTCTTCCGCCTCGTGCTCAACGCCGCGACCACCCGGCTGATTCTCACCGCCGGCGAAGGCGGCGGCGATCCGGCCCTGGCTCTCCACGGCGCCGGCGAGGTCGTCCTGGGCTTCTCCGACTTCGTCGCCGGCAAGTCGCTGGTCGTCGGCGTCATCATCTTCCTCATCATCGTGATCATCCAGTTCGTCGTCATCACCAAGGGCGCCACGCGCATTTCCGAAGTCGCCGCCAGGTTCGTCCTCGACGCCATGCCCGGCAAGCAGATGGCCATCGACGCCGACGTCAATGCCGGCAGCATCGACGAGGCCGAGGCCCGCCGCCGCCGCGCCGCCGTCGCCCAGGAAGCCGACTTCTACGGGGCCATGGACGGTGCCTCCAAATTCGTCCGCGGCGACGCCATTGCCGCCATGATTATCGTCATCGTCAACATCCTCGGCGGGCTCTACGTCGGCATGGCCCAGCACGGCCAGGACCTCATGGCCTGCCTCGAACTCTACACCAAGCTCACCATCGGCGACGGCCTGGTCTCGCAGATACCCGCCTTCATCGTCTCCCTCGCTTCGGGCCTGATCGTCACCCGCTCCTCCAGCCGCGCCAACCTCGGCGACGAAATCATCTCCCAGGTCCTCGCCAAACCCAGGGCGCTCCTGGTCACGGCCTGTTTCCTCGGCCTGATGACCTTCACCCAGCTCCCCAAGCTGCCGCTGTTCACGCTCGGCATCTGCTGCGGCGGCCTCGCCTGGATTCTCTCCAGCAGCGAGCGCCGTGCGGCCAAGGAGACCGCCCGCCACCAGCGCGACCAGCAGACCCGCAAGGAACCCGAGCGCGTCGAGAAACTGCTCGAGCTGGACACCATGGAGATCGAGGTCGGCGTGGGGCTCGTGAAGATCATCGACCCCACCCGCGGCGGCGACCTGCTCGACCGCATCAACCTGATCCGCCGCCAGATCGCCATCGAACTGGGCATCGTTGTCCCGCCCATCCGCATCCGCGACAACATGCAGCTCTCGGCCAACGATTACATCCTCCGCATCAAGGGCCAGGCCGTCGCCAAGGGCGTCACTTATCCCGAGCAGTTCCTCGCCATGGACAACGGCGCCGTCTCCGGTTCCATCCCCGGCGCCGAGGCGACCGTCGAGCCCGCCTTCGGCCTTCCCGCCTACTGGATCACCGAAAGCCAGCGGGCCCAGGCGGAACTGCTCAACTTCACCGTTGTCGACGCCACCAGCGTGCTGGCCACGCACCTCACCGAAGTCATCAAGACGCACGCCCACGCGCTGCTGTCGCGCCAGGAACTCAAGACTCTGCTCGACAACCTCAAGGCCCGCGTCCCGGCGCTGGTGGAGGAAGTCATCCCCGCCCAGGTCAAGCCCGGCGAACTCCAGCGGGTCTGCCAGAACCTCCTCCGCGAGCGCGTCCCCATTCGCGACCTCGAAACCATCCTCGAAACCCTCGGCGACTATGCCTCGCGCACCAAGGACCTCGAGGTGCTCACCGAGTACGTCCGCAACGCCCTGGGCCGCAGCATCTGCAAGCAGTACGTCGACGACCGCGACCACCTGGCGTGCATCACCCTCGATCCGGCGCTCGAGGACCTCGTCAACGGGCACATCGAGCGCTCCGAACGCGGCTCGACCAACACCATGCCCCCGCGAACCGCGCAGCAGATCGTCCAGCAGATCGCCGCCAAGACCGCCGAACTCACGCAGACGGGCCGCTCCGCCGTCATCCTTTGCAGTCCGCACGTGCGCAGCGCCGTCCGCCGCATGATCGAAACCGCCATGCCGCACGCCGCCGTGCTGGCTTACAACGAAATTGTCCCGGATGTCCACGTTGAGGCCGTCGGGATCGCAGGCATCAACGGGTGAGTGGATTTGAGCAGGGCTTATGGATATGCGAACGTTCTCAGCATCGACCATGGTTGAGGCCCTCAACAAGGTGAAAGCCGAGTTGGGCAGCGACGCCATCATCATGCATACCCGCACCTACACGCGCCGGCGCTGGTTGGGGCTGCGCAGCCAGGAGATCGTCGAAGTCACCGCCGGCAACGGCGTCAAAGCCTATCGCCCGCGGGCGAGCGCCCCGGCCCCGCGTCCCGCCGCCCGTCCTGTCACCAACCCGCCGGCCGACACCGCATCCGCCGCCCGCACCCTGCTCCAGACCCCCGCCGCTTCCAGCGCCTTCATGCTCGGCCTCCAGAGCGAAGTCGTCACCCTCAAGACCGCTGTCATGGAACTGGTCCGCGAGACCCGCGCCGCCAAGACTCCAAACGTCCCCGAGGAACTCTTCGACCACTATCTTCAGCTCATCCGCAGCCAGGTCGAGCAGCAACTGGCCGCCGATCTCATCCGCGACCTGCGGTCCACCCTTCGCCCCGAGCACCTCAAGAACGAGAGCTTCGTCCGCGACCGCCTCGCCGAGCGCATCGAGAAACTCCTCCCCACCACCGGCCCGATTGTCCGCACCAAGACCGTCGGCCCGCACGTCGCCGCCCTCATCGGCCCCACCGGCGTCGGCAAGACCACCACCATCGCCAAGCTGGCGGCGACTCTCAAGCTCCGCGAAGGCCGCCGCGTCGGCCTGGTCACCATCGACACCTACCGCATCGCCGCCGTCGACCAGCTCAAGAAATACGCCGACATCCTCGGCTCGCCCCTGCGCGTCGTCTCCAGCCCCGACGACATGGTCGCCGCCATCCAGTCCATGAACGACTGCGAGTTCGTGCTCATCGACACCGCCGGCCGCAGCCCTTCCGACACGCTCAAGCTCAACGAGCTCCGCGGCTTCCTCACCGCCGCCCGCACCGACGAGGTCCACCTCGTCCTCTCCAGCACCGCCAGCCAGGAGTGCATCGAACGGGCCATCGAACGGTTCAGCCAGGTCCGCGTCGACAAGATCATCTTCACCAAGCTCGACGAGGCCGTCCACGTCGGCGTCGTCTTCAACGTCATCCGCAAGGTCAACAAGGCCCTCTCCTACATCACCACCGGCCAGGATGTGCCCGACCACATCGAAGTCGGCCACGGCCGCAGTCTCGCCCAACTGATTATCGGACCCGCGGCGCAGAGGGAGGCAAAATGACCCTGATCGACCAGGCAACCTCGCTCCGCACCCTGGCCGGCCGGCAGGTCCGCGCCAGCGTCATCGCCGTCACCAGCGGCAAGGGCGGCGTCGGCAAGTCCAACATCGCCGTGAATCTCGCCATCCAGTTCGCCGCCGTCAGCAAGAACGTCGTCCTGCTCGATGCCGACCTGGGTCTGGCCAACGCGGACGTGCTCTGCAACGTCGAACTGCCGTTCAACCTGTCGCATGTGATCTCCAACAAGAAGCCCCTTCGCGAGGTGATGGTTCGCGGTCCCGGCGGCTTCCGGCTCATCGGCGGCGCCTCGGGCCTGGCGCGAATGGCCGATTTATCGGATTACGACCGCCAGCGCCTCGTCGACTCGCTCGCCCTGCTGGAACAGCAGGCCGACATCATTCTCATCGACACCGGCGCCGGCATCAGCCCCAACGTGCTCTCTTTCACCCGTCCGGCCGACGATGTCCTGGTCGTCACCACTCCCGAGCCCACCGCCATCACCGACGCTTATGCCGTCATCAAGGTCCTGTCGCGGGAAGGGCGCGAAGAGCGCCGCATCAGCCTGCTGGTAAACCAGGTTCGCATGCCCAACGAGGCCCGCCTGGTCTATGACCGCATCTCCCGTGTCGCCCGGCAGTTCCTGGGCGTCAGCGTGTACGACGCCGGCTCCATCGCCCATGACGACAACGTTTCCCAGGCCGTGCGCAAGCGCGTGCCTTTCCTGCTGGCCTCCCCCCGTTGCCCCGCCAGCCTGGGCATAGCCCAGCTCGCCAGCCGACTCCACCACGGCCTAGCCGCCGTGCCGCCGCAGCCGGCGGGGTTCTTTTACCGAATGTCACGCTGGTTCTGGAGATAAGAGTGCTGAGTCCTGAGTGCTGAGTAAATTGTATGATCCACCGAATCGCCGCCAGTCTCGCCCTTTTGGCCTTCGCCCTCTGCCTTCTCGAAGGCGGTTTCAGGGCCGGGAATTCGTTCTCGACGACGATCCTCCGGGCGCTGATCGGCATGGCCGGAACCTACTGCGTCGGACTCGCCGTCGGCTGGGCCGCCCAGCGCATGGTCCGGGAAAACCTTCGAACCGAGGAAGAAAAGCTGAAAAAAATTCACAAGTCCCAGGAAGAATGACCGATAACTCGAATTGGCCTGTCCTGCGCGCAGATCTGATGCACGGATGCAAAGGATGGTGCAGCGGCCAATTCGTGCAGGACCCAACGGATTGGGAGCATTAACATGGCCACCAAAGCAAGTCGTGACATCAAGCAGATCTGGAACGAATACAACAAGTCCCGCGCCGACGCCAAGGCGGCCGCCGCCCGCGGCGATGAAAAGGCCCGCCTCGTAGCCGAAAAACGCATCGAGATATATCGCAATGCCCTGATGGAGCACTACCTCCATCTGGTGCGCTACAACGCCGAGCGCATCCACACCAAGCTGCCCGACGAGGTCGAGCTCGACGACCTCATGTCCTCCGGCATTTTCGGCCTCATGGACGCCATCGCCGCCTACGACCGCGAACGCGGCGTGAAGTTCGAGACCTATTGCGCTCCGCGGATCCGCGGCGCCATCCTCGACGAACTCCGCTCCATGGACTGGGTCCCCAGGCTGGTCCGCAGCCGCGCCCACAAGCTTGAAGGCACCACCAAGCAGCTCGAAGTCGAACTCGGCCGCACCCCCACCGAGGACGAACTCGTCGAGCGGCTCCAGATCAGCCGCAGCGAGTACGAGAAGATGGCCAAGGATGCCAGTGCCGTCGGCGTGGTCTCGCTTTCGCGCAAATGGTTCGAGACTGACTCCAACAAGGACGTCCGCGAGATCGACGTTCTGGAGGACAAGCGCGGCGCCGATCCCGTCCGCACGGTCCAGCGCAAGGACCTCAAGGAACTCATCACCAAGGGTCTCAGCCGCGCCGAGCGGCTTATTATCGTACTCTACTACTTTGAAGAGATGACCATGAAGGAGATCGGCGCCACGCTTGACCTCTCCGAGTCGCGCGTCAGCCAGATGCACACCTCGATCCTCATGCGTCTCAAGGCCCAGATGGCCGACCGCAAGAAGGAACTCGCCCAGGTCGCCGCCGGCTGACGGCAACGCTACGGTTTCCCCGCCGGGGGCGGCACGGTCACGTCCGCCGCGGGCAGCGGCCCAACCGTCACATTCATTCCCTTCAAGTGCTTGTCGAAGAACCGCTTGATCAGGTCGCGCACCGCCGGTTGCTGAAACACCGGAGCGCCGTGGCCGGCGCCGGGGAACCGCTGCAGCACCACGGTGACGCCCGCCTGCCGCAGCGCGCGGGCGAGTTCCACGCTCTGGGCGAACGGGACGTACGTATCCGCCGTGCCGTGCATGATCAGGAACGGCGGATCGTCTTTGCTGACGTAGTGGACCGGGCTGACCGCGTCGTCCTTCCGCTTGTCGGCCCCGAGCTTCACCCCGATGAGTTCCGAGTACGGGTCCCCGGGGGTGTTGAACTTGATGATGTTCTTCACCGTGTCCGCGGCCGCCTGGGCCATGACCGTGTTGAAGTCGGTCGGGCCGAACAAATCGCAGACCGCCTGCACCCGGTCCGACTGATCCTCGTTTCCCCCGACCGGCGAAAACGCCTTGGTCCCACCGGCGGTGCCGAGCAGGGCGGCCAAGTGCCCGCCGGCTGATTCGCCCCAGACGCCGATGTGTTTCGCGTCGAGGTTGTACTTCCCGGCATTGGCCCGGAGGAAGCGAACTGCGGCCTGGCAGTCCTGAATCTGGGCGGGGAAGTGCGCTTTATCGCTGAACCGGTATTCGATGCTGGCGGCCGCATAGCCGTTCGGCAACAGGAAGGTGGGCGGGCATGCGGCCTTGCTGCCCACGCGCCAGGCGCCGCCATGCACCCAGACGACCAGCGGCAGGGGTTTCTCGCTCGCCTGTTGTGGCAGATACAGGTCAAGCACGTGTGCCGCGTCTCCATCCGGCACGTAGCGGAGGTTCCGTTCGACCCGGACGCCCGGACTCGGTGCGGCCGGCTGCCCGGGCTGTGCCTGGCCCATTGCCGTGATGCACGCCGTCGAGCAGAGTATCGCAAAGAGACCGATCAGAAACCGCATGGGTGATTCGCCCGCCTAATTCCCCTCCGGCTTCTTCGCCGTCGACCGATATTCCTCCGCTCTCACCGCCACCAGCCGGCCACTCCGTATGGTCATGACATACGAGCTTCTTCCCGCCGCCAGCAGCACATCCACCCGATCGGGATCGGATGTTCCCACGGCCATCAACTCATCGATCGTCGGGTTGCCTCCGTACACGCGCAAGACGGCCACGCTGCCGGGTTGGAAGTGCCCCTTCCTCGGCCCCAGGACCTTGGTCTCGCCCGGCCGGATCAACTCGCCCCAGTGGCGGTCGCCGAGTTCCGGCGAGTGGATCGCCACGTCCGCCGGCGCGGTCCACCCTTCCTCCTTCGGTTCGCGCGTCTTCACCAGACCCGCCGACACCGGTTCCGGCGAGATATTCATGACCTCCACCACGAACTCCGTCGCCGGCGGGTCGCCCACGCAACCGACAAGCACCGTTGCCAGACATACCGCGATCAGGGATTTCATCATGTTGAGCCTCTCAAGAATGTACCAGAATCTCCATCTCCACATCCGGCGTCTCGTCGTACGCCTCCTGAAACTCCCGGGCCTGATATTCCCTCGGCTCCACGGTCCTGGCCCGCAGCGTCAGGCGGATCTCCTGCTGATCGAACGGCCAGGGCTCGACCTTCATCGACCAGTCGGCCGTCCGGGCGAACTGCAGCGCCGTGGCCCGGGCGCCCTCCCGGGGCACGATTCCTTCGATCTGCGAAAACGGGGTCTGGGCACAGCACATCGCCAGACTGAGCCGGTCCATCGCCTGGAGGACCAGATGGTTGCGGCGGAGTTGTTCCTCCTCGGTGATGCCGGGCACGACCGCCAGCCCGAGTTTCAGCGGCACGTCCACCCGCATGCCCAATTGACGACGCAGGATCTCCTGTCGTTCCGCCTCGGCGTGCTGAAACCGGTTGATCTCGAACTCCGCCCGCCGGCCGCGCGTCTGCTGCGCCGCGAAGCCCGACAGCCCCATCACGTGCAGGCTGACCATCAGCCGCGTGTACGACTCCGCCCCGGCCAGCAGTTCCCCGGCCAACCCCCACGCCCGCAGCGACGTCTCCAGCGGCGTCTCGAAGACATCGTACGGGTGGCCCTGGGCGTTGAGCGCCGGCCGCCGGTCGTAGTCCTGCCACCCGCAGTCGTGCATGGAGACGGCCTCGACCACCTGCGCCATCGGGTCCGGCCTGCTGAACCGCCCGTTCCCATAGTGGGATGCCAGTCG
Organism: Tepidisphaerales bacterium; assembly: GCA_044450885.1. GTDB lineage: Bacteria > Planctomycetota > Phycisphaerae > Tepidisphaerales > Tepidisphaeraceae > JANYKD01. Next base: position 3,383 of record JBIOJL010000004.1, on the reverse strand, counting down.
CCCGCTGAGCAGCGCATGCTCGTGTTGCGCGATGAGATAGAAGCGATCGTCCACGCGACGGCGAATCATCCCAGCATGTTAAGGCCGACGCGGCCGGTTGTCATGGCCCGCCGCACAAGTGCCGCCGCACAAGTGCCGCCGACGCCCTCGTCGGCGGAATCCAATCGCGTTCCCACGCGATACCGCCGGGTCCGTCAGCCCACTCCGATCGCCAACCGGGGGCTCTTCGCCCATCTTCTTCGGCGCCAGTCCGCCATGTCGCGGTATTTCTCGCGATCACCGGTAGAATTCGATGATCAGGTTCATGTTGACCTCGAAGGGCACATCCTCCGGCGTGGGGACGTTGAGCATCTTGGCGGTGAGCTGGGCCGGGTTGAATTCGAGCCAGGCCGGCACGGAGTGCCCCGCGTTCTGTTCCATGTTCTCGCGGAGCATCTTGTGGCTCTTCTCGCGGAAGGTGATCACCTGCCCGGGCTCCAGGATGTAGGAGGCGATGTCGGTCTTCTTGCCGTCGATGAGGATGTGTCCGTGGGCGACGAGCTGGCGGCAGGCCCAGATGGTCTTGCCGACGCCGAGGCGGCGGATGACGTTGTCGAGCCGGCGCTCCAGGAGCTGGATGAGCGTGTTGCCGGTGTTGCCCTTGGACTTCTTGGCGGTGGTCAGGAAGCGGCGGAACTGGCCTTCGAGCATCCCATAATGGTAGCGAAGCTTCTGTTTTTCAGTGAGGCGGACGCCGTATTCGGTATTGCGCCGGCCGCGATACCCGTGCATGCCGGGGATGGTGAGTTCCTTGCCGGTGTGTTTGTTGATGTCGGCGATGGGAACGCCAACGCGACGGGAGAGCTTGACTTTCGGGCCGAGATAACGAGACATGAGGCGACTTTCCACGGGCGGGAACGCCCGATCAAAACTGGTGCGGCGTCCCGGCGCTGCCAGGAAAACCCCGGCTCAAAACACGCGGACGGCTGATGCACATGTATCCCCGGCCATGGTTTTGGGGCATGGCCGGGAAGGGCAGGAAGTATAGCGGGGGGTGGGGAATTTGCAATTCGGATTTCGGCGCACATTTCGTCGCACCTCGCACCGTCGCACATTTCGCAGCACAAGCGGACGGTGGGTACCCGACGATTCTGCCAAGTGGCACCTGATCGGCGCAGGGAAGGCCGGTTGATCCGGCCTCATCAGGATCAATATCGGTAGCGCCCAATCTCCTTCGCGTTCACCCAAGTCCCCCATAATCTCCAGGCAGGAAAGGCCGCCGGGATCGAACCGACGTACTGCAAACTTTGCGTAAAGTAATTCAATCCTTCGGGACGATCCTTGTGCGTTGCCAAATCGCCGAAGGAGTTCAATATGCCAGCCACCGAAATCTCTCCTGAAGCCAACACGCTCGTCTCTCTCGCCGCCTTTGCCGACTTCCAGGCGGCCGCCGCGGCCGTGCTCCAGTTCCTGCACGCCCGGCTCGGCATGAACCTGTGGATGGTCACGCGCACCGAAGGCGAAGACTGGATCGTCCTGGGCGCACTCGACCGCGGCTACGGCGTCAAGGAAGGCGACGTCTTCCAGTGGTCCGACTCGTTTTGCTCGCGCATGGTCAAGGGGCTCGGCCCGCGCGTCGTCGCCGACTCCAACACCGTCGCCGCCTACCGCGAGGCCCCCATCGGCAAGAAGGTGAAGATCGGCGCCTACGTCGGCATCCCGCTCGAACGTCCGGATGGCAGCCTCTTCGGCACCCTCTGCGCCGTCTCGCCCGACATTCAGCCGGTCGCCATCGAGAAGGAACAGCCGCTCGTCGAACTCCTGGCCCGCATGCTCTCCACCGTCCTCTCGCACGAGTTGCGCATGACCGCGGCCATCCGCGCGGCCGAACGTGCCAGGCTCGACGCCATGCGCGACGGCCTCACCGGCCTCTTCAACCGCCGCGGCTGGGACCAGTTGCTCGAAGTCGAGGAACGCCGCTGCGCCCGCTACGGGAATCCGGCCTGCGTCGTGGTCATCGACCTCGACGACCTGAAACAGACCAATGACCACGACGGACACAAGGCCGGCGACGACCTGATCTGCCGGGCGGCCGGCGCCATCGCCGCCAGCGTCCGCTCGGCCGACGCCGTCGCCCGAGTCGGCGGCGATGAGTTCGCCGTGCTCTGCGTGGAGTGCGACCAGAAAGGCGGCCGCGAGTTCGTGCAGCGCCTCCGCGACAAGCTGAACACCGCCGCGGTCAGCGCCTCCGTCGGCCTCGCCTCTCGCGTCCCCAGCCTCGGCCTGACACACGCGTGGCAGAAAGCCGATGAGGTCATGTACCTCGACAAACAGCTCAAGCATGTTCGTCCCGAAGTCGCGGCCGGCACGCCTGCCCTGGAAGCCGCCGCCTCCGTATAATCCCGCCAAAGTGACGCCGGCGTCCCCGCCGGCCTTCCGGAAGCGCGGACCATCTGATATTCGTAGCCGGCGCGGACGCGGCCTCCAGGCAGGATTTCCTTGCCGACGCGATCCAGACACGCATCGGGGCAGGCATCTATGGGTTGGACCATCACCACGCTCGACCAGCGGCCCGAGCTCACGCGCGATGTGGATCGCCTCCACGAACTCACTTGGCCGCGCTTCGTGTTCCACGGCCACACTCCCGACGAGTCCGGCACGCTCTGGCTCCCGCTGCTCGAGCAGTTCGCGCCGTTCCAGATCGTCGTCCTCGACGATACCGGGACACTTATCGCTGCCGGCCACACTATTCCCTTCGCCTGGGACGGCACCGTCCCCGGCCTGCCGCGGGGCTGGGCCGGAACCCTCCTCCGCGGCTTCGACGGCCTTCGCCGAAGCATTCGCGCTACGACGCTCTCGGCCCTGTCGATGGCCGTCCGTCCCGAACATCGCGGCCAGGGTCTGGCCACAGCGGTGCTCCAGGAGATGAAGAACCTCGCCGCCCGCCACGGCCTGGACTGCCTGCTTGCCCCCGTCCGCCCCAGCCTGAAGGACCGCTATCCGCTGACCCCCATCGAGCGCTATGTCATCTGGACCGATTCCGCCGGCCTGCCCTTCGACCCCTGGATTCGATCTCATTGGAAAATCGGCGCCCGCCCCTTGGCCGTGGCTCATAGGTCCATGGTCATCGTCGGCTCCGTCACCGAGTGGGAATCCTGGACGGGGATGCGGTTTCCCGACACCGGCGACTATGTTGTCCCCGGGGCGCTCGTCCCGGTGCGGATCGACCGTGAAACCGGCCGGGGTCTCTACGAAGAGCCCAACTACTGGATGTGCCACAGGTAGGGTCCGCATTGCGGACCATCCCGTTTGGCGTTGTAGACCATTCCGCTAAAGTGCGCCCCGCGGTTTTCCGAAGAACACAGATACAGGAGGAGCGCGACACGGTGACCCTGCGCCAGCGG
>JBIOJL010000003.1:0-43442 GCA_044450885.1 Tepidisphaerales bacterium | reverse complement strand
GGCCAGCGATCCGTCGAATCGCGCGCTGAACGCACCGGCCGGCTGGAGTGACGACGCCGGCGCACCGGCGGGGACGTACAACGCGGCCAGGCGCGTGACGCGGGCGTCAGGACGTGCGTCGGCAGTGGTGATGGTAAGCAGCAGGCCGGGGTCATCGGGCGCCACCTTGGCTGGAGCCGCGGCCAGGCAGCACAGGCAGCAGACGATGACCGCCAGCAAGTTTGGGCGGCAGGTTCGCGTGTCGGTCGTGCTCACACCGGCTATCCTACGAGCCTGCGTGTGTTTTGTCCCAGCAGCATTTCTTGAACTTCTTCCCGCTGCCGCACGGGCAGGGGTCGTTCCGGCCGGCGGTTTCCCAGCCGCGCTTCTGGCGACCTTCCGATTCCCCGGCGGCGATTTCCGGCATGATGGCGGCGGCGGGGTGGCCGTTTTGCAGCAACTGCCCCATGCGCGTCATGAACGGGTCGACGTGGTGGAAGAACTTCTTGTAGGCCGGGCAGAGGTAGTTCAGGCCGAATTCGCCGTCGGGGGCGCGCATGAAACGGTGCTTGGGACACTCGCCGTTGCAGGCGAACCGTACATCGCATTCCTGGCAGAATTTCGGCAGCAGGTCGCGCTTGTCGCGGCCGAACTTCCGCTGGGCCGGGGAATCGACCATTTCGCGGAGATTGCCCTGCAGCACGTTGCCCAGGTGATAGCGCGGGTAGACGTAGTGGTCGCAGGAATAGAGGTCGCCGTTGTGCTCGACCGCCATGGCATCGCCGCAGGTCTCGGCAAAGACGCAGAGGCTCGAAGGCATCCCCATCCAGATGCCGAGTTGGACGTCGAACAACTGCACGAAAACCCGGCCGACGTCGTGTCGTACCCAGTGGTCAAAGATGCGGCAGAGGAACTCGCCGTAGGCTTGCGGCTGGACCGACCAGGGCGTGACCGGCGAGTTCGATGGTGGGGTGGCTTCGCCGAAACCGCCGTCGTGGACGGGCGACGGACCGCTCGGCGAGCGGTCCCTGCCTCCGACCCCGATGATGGGAAGCGAAACACCATGCTCGGTCTTTTGCAACACCGGCGGCTCAGCCAGGTCGAATTGCGGGCTAGTTAGTGCCGCCGGTGCCCTCACCGGCGGGTTTGGCGTACTGGTTGGGCGGGGGATTCCGCCAGTGAGGGCACTGGCGGCACTCGTGTCCCCACTACGTTCCACCAGCGGGATGAACTGCATGAACTCCGAGACTTCGCTCTTGAGAAAGTTGTACGTCTCCAGCGGATGCTGCGAGTTGGCCCGGTTCACAACACACAGCGCGTTGAACTCGACGCCGTGTTTCGCCAGAAACCCCCGGCCGCGCATCACCTGGTCGAACGTCGGCTGGCCCTTCTTGTCCACGCGATAGCAGTCGTGGATCTCGCGCGGGCCGTCGATGCTCAGTCCGATGAGGAACTTGTTCGCGGCCAGGAATTCGCCCCACTCGTCATCCAGCAGTGTGCCGTTGGTCTGGAAGGCGTTGTGGATGCGTTTGCCGTTGGCGTACTTCGCCTGAAGTTCAACGACTTTGCGGAAGAACCCCACGCCCAGCAGCGTCGGCTCGCCGCCCTGCCAGGCGAAGTTGATCTCGGGAATCCTCTGGGCCTCGATGTACTGGCGGATGTAGGCCTCGAGCACCTCATCGCTCATTCGCCAGCTCGACTTGCCCGGATAGAGTTTCTCCTTTTCAAGGTAGAAACAGTATTTGCAATCGAGATTGCAGATCGGCCCGATGGGCTTGGTCATGATGTGGAAGCCGGGAGGGCTGACGTCGGTCATGCCGGGTATTATACGCGGACACTCAGCCGAACAGCGATGGCGGCTCCGGCAAATCGGGCGCCTGGCGGCGGAGCCAGCGCTCGATCGCTCGAACGACGTAGTCCCGCTCTTCCGCCGTCAGTTCGCGCCCGGACGGAATGCCGTGCCATTTCGCCAGGCATCCGCGGCAGCAGGTGGCGGTGGCGTGCTGGGCGAGGAAGACGGGATGGCCGCGCATCGGCGTCTGTTTGCCGTCGTTGGTCGGGTTGGCCGGGGCAAGGCGCTCGTCGATGAAACGCCGCGCATGTTCGAGAATCGCCGGCAGGCCCGTACGCTTGAAATAGGCCAGGTCAGCACCGCGCAGCGCGAAACGGGAGCGAAAGCGCGATCTGGCCAGAGCGGAGAAAAGGTCGTCGAGGTCGCGCATGGCTCACTCCGCAGCGGAGGCGTGGAGGTCGACGGGCGCGTCCGTCGGCGAAACGACGATGTCGGCGGCCGCCTCCAGGCCACCATCGAGCACCAGCCGCAAGCGCCAGATGAGCGTGACCAGTTTGCCGGAGAAACTCCACGGCGAGGCGGGCAGTTCGAAGGCAAATGGCTGCGACTGGGGCAAAGACGGGTCGCCGGTCCATGCCGCGGTGTTGACGACCTGCGTATCGACATCGCCGCGGCCCCGGGTGGTCCAGAGAAGTTCGAGGCGGGCCGAGGCCGAACCAGTCCAGTCGACGTGCCCGGTGATACGCTCGCCGGGGCGGTACGACAGGCGATTGCCGTCGAGCTGGATGGAGATGTCAGCCATGGGTTGGCCTCCCTTCGGCAGGGCCATCGCGTGTGGCCAAAACCGTGCCGCCAGTGCCCTCACTGGCGGAGTTTGGCGTCGTCAGCACGTCACCAATCCCGCCGGTGAGGACACCGGCGGCACTACGCCCTTCGGGCGGCAGCACGGTCAGTTCCAGCTCATCCTCGATGTCCGGCCACTGCCGCAGCCGCATGTGGAATCGCACCACCCAGAAGATCGCGTTGTGCTGGGCGACGAACGTCGGCGGCAGGCGGGCCGGCACCGTGAGCTTCACCGTTCCCCAGCGGGAGGCACGGCGGTTGCCCTGAAAGACACAACTGGAGTAGAACACTTCGCGATCGGTGCAGAGCCCGTCCTCGCGCGCATAGGTCGCTTCCTCGCGGCCTTCGACGATGACGGTCAACCGCCGAAGCTGCCGCCGCCAGCCGCGCAAACGCCACGACAATTCGATCTCGCGGCCGGCCAGCACCTTGACCGACTCGATCGTCACCACGGGCCTGGGGCTGAGGCGGCGGACCAGCAGTATCGCCGGCGCAATCGTCAGGCCCAGGCCGATGGCCACGAGGACGATCGTGAACGCGGTGAGAATCAGTCCGTGGCAGCCCGGGAACCCTTCCGCCCAGTCCTTGGCGACCTCGCGGACCAGCACGAAGACGGTGAAGTTCCACCCGACCGCCAGCAGGAAGGCGGTGGCCAGTCCCGCGCCGCGGCGAACCGGGCGGAGCACGATCGGCTGCCGCCGGCCGGTCGGCCGGAGCGTCGGGCGGTAGCGGACGTTGACCCGCCGCGGTTTGGCGGGCTTGAGTCGCTGCAGCGCGATGGAGATGAGCCCGCCGAGGCCCGTGGCGATCATGATGGCCGGGACGATCGCGATCAGCAGCACGGGCTTGAAGCCGCGCTCGAGGACGGCGAACGTGGGGTCGGCCGGATTCACGTAGCAGCGGTGGGATTGGCCCACCTGGTAGCGGTTGACGATGGGCAGAACATCCAGGCGGGTGTCGGGATCGGGCTTGATGAAGTAGATACGGTTGGAGACATAGAACCTGCCTCCGTAGCCGTAGCGGAACTGGACATTGGCTTTGTACGCCGAAGCGGCCGGCGGCGCCTCCGGTGTCCTGGTGTCGGGGCCCGGCGGCTTCTTGGGCAGCAAGGCCTCGTCGACGCGGCTGACGAGAATCGTACAGGGAACCCGGTCCCAGCGCAGCGACTGGATCACCCGGGTGATTGGCTCGAGAAAGAACTCCGTGAAGATCAGCAGGCCGGCGCCGAGGAAGAGGATCAGCGCCAGGACCGTGAGGCAGCCGGGTCCGTCCCGGCGTCGCGCGCGCGTTGTGGTCGTGCCGGTGGCCATTTGACAGCCGATCCTACTTCTCGCTGAGCGAGATATCGCCGGTGAAATTCTCCGGCGGCGTTTCCAGGTAGCGCTGGCAGAGCATGGCATAGAGCTTGGTCAGCTTGCTCTTGCCGAACCGGGCGTCGAACGTCCCGATCAGTTCCATGGCCTTGGCGAAGTCCGCCTTCACGAACGCCTGCACCATGGCGGCCGTCAGTTCGGCCTGGCGCTTTTGTTCGTCGGTGGCCCTGGAGAGGTGCGCCATGGCCTCGAAAGCGGCCACTCCCTGGGTCTTGCCCACGACCTGGATGACGCCGACGGGACGATAGAGGAACTCATCGCCGGCGAGGATCCGGGCACGGTCGTTGACCAGGACGTGCGTGCCGAATGCCTTGTTGGCGCCTTCGAGACGCGAGCCCAGGTTCACCTCGTCGCCCAGGGCCGTGTAGTCATTGAAACTGCGGTCGGCCGGCCCGGCGTTGCCGACGATGACCTGCCCGGAGGAGATGCCCGCCCGGACGAGCAGCGGGGGCAACTCGCGCTTCTGAAGCGAGCGGTTGAACTCGACCATGACATCCTGCATCTCCAGGGCCGAGGCGATGGCGTCGCGGGCGTGCGAACCGCTGTCGCGCGGGGCGTTGAACAGATACATGATGCCGTCGCCCAGAAGCTTGTTGAGATACCCGCCGTGCTTGCGGACGATGGGAACCATCAGCCCCATGTATTCGTTGAGGATGGGGACGGCCTTCTCCTTGAGGCGCTCGGAGATGGTCGTGAAACCCTGGAGGTCGGTGAAGACGACGCTGATTTCCTTTTGCTGCCCGTCGAGCGTGGCCAGGTCGTGTTCGAGGGCATAGTCGACCAGCGCGGGATCGACATAGGAAGCGAAGAACCGCTTCACGCGGGCGCGTTCCTGTGTTTCCTGTATGTAACGGGCGGCCGTGCAGCCGGCCCAGACCGCCAGCGAACAGACGACGGGCCCGGCCATGCCGACAATGAGGTTCTTGTAGTCAAAGAGGTATATCCCGTTGAACACGATGTAGCCGACGCCCAGGACCGTGCAGGCGACGACGGACTGCCAGGGCGCCAGCTTGGCGACGATGGCCGTGGCGGCACCGCCCATGAACAGAATCAGCAGGAACGTGACCCAGTATGGAGTGCGATGCCAGAAGTTGCCGGTCATGATGGAGTTGAAGATCACCCCATGCACGACCACGCCCGGGCAGCGGGGGTGCATGCTGGTCGGAACGTAGTCGGCGATGGCCCCGACGGCGATCCACCCGATCAGGGCGGCCTTGCCGCCCAGTTGCTTGCGCAGATCGTCGCGGCGTTGCTGCAGATCCCGCTTGAGCGGACCGGCCTTCGACACGAACTCCTGAACGCTGGCCGGAATCGTCAGCATCTTCTGGCGGATCACCCGCTCATTCTCGTTGAGGTCCCCGGGTTTCATCGCCTGCCAGAACTCGATCGTCCCGTCCTTCTTGAGCTTGGCCAGCGTCTGTTCCGCGAGCTTGACGAACGCGTCGGGATCCTCGGGTTCCCACGGCTGGGCCATGACTTCCCTCGCGCTCGTTTCGCCGGCCATCTGCGACCAGAGGAAGATCAGTCCGTCGCGGAGGCCCTCATTGTTGGCCCGGATCCGCTGCCGCATCGAGATGGCGTCGTGGATGTAGACGATCGGCATGTGCTGCTTGGGCAACTTGTAGTTCTTGTAGTCGTACATCGTGCGCCAGGTGCCGCCGCCGTGGTCGCCGAACCAGGGGATGTCCATGAACATGCCGAATCGGCCGCGGCTCAGCCGCTTCTCATAGACGGGGATTTCGATCTTGCTTCCGTCCATCTTGGGGATAATTACGCGGTCGGCTTTGACCTGGATGTCGCGAATCTCCGCGCCGAGCATGGTACACGCCAGCGAAAGTCCCATCTGCGGGAACATGAAGTCGCGGTGGTTGGCCCAGAGCGGGACGCAGCGGACGGTGCCGTCGCCCAGGGGAATGTAGTCGACAAAGCCGGTCGATCTGGCCGCCCGGCTCAGCGTTTCCACGGTCGCCTGTTCGTCCTTGGTCGTGACCAGGGGAGGCAGGTCGCCGGGAATGGTCCGCCCGAAGCGGCGGAGGGCCTGCACCGCGCGGAAGCGGCGAAGCTGCTCCTCAAAGGCCCGCTCGATATCGCCCCGCACCCGTTCTTTCGAAGAGGGCAGGATGTAGCGGCGCAGATCCGCGGCATCGGGATGCTCTCCGAAAGCCCTGGAGATCCGGTCGTAGAGGGCTTCCTTGCGCGCCGTGGAAAATTCCGCCTGGACCCGCGACAGTGTTTCCAGCGATGGGTCCGCTCCCCCGATCCGTTGCGCGAGTTGCTCGCGGTTCAGTTCCGGGTTCTTCGTCAGTTCCTCGACCATCTGCCGGTAGCCGGCCGGCGGGGTGCGCTGCTGGGCGAGACTGAGCGAAACCGGGACGATGGCCCGGCCAAAACGGCGGAGTGCCGCGGCGAAAACCTCGTCGTCGTTCACGGGACGGGTGACGACCAGATTGTCGTTGCCCTGGGCGGGACGGGTCGTGGCCCCGGCAGTAAACTGAGACACCGGCTCGTAGCGCAGGTCCTGCGGCTCGGAATAGATCACGTCAAACGCCAGGGCCTTGGTGTCGGCAATGCGGATCTCATCGACAATCTCGGCCATCTTGGTACGCGGCCACGGCCAGGCGCCGATGGCTTCGAGGCTGGCGTCGTCGATGTCGATGTGGACCAGCCGGTCGGTGGGCGGCGGCTGGAAGAACTGGCAGTGCTGGGCACGCAGGTCGTAGGAGTAGTCCTCGAAGCGGTCGAGAAAGCCGGCGGCATCCATGGAAGCGATCAGCAGCGTCAGCAGGGTTCCCAGCACGCTCGTGGTGAGCAGCAGCTTTCGTTCGGAGCGGGTCATGCGGGTGTTGTAGCCCGCAACCCACCCCGCCGTCCAGTGGCGGGGCCGGGTCGCGTTTCGCCGAAGCCGCAGATTAAACACGAAGACACGAAGGCACGAAGCGGCGCAGAGCCGAGACGGCTCTGTCACTACCGAAACGGAACTTCGGATGCACCGGTCGCGTTGGGGGTAATGGCAGCAGACGTGGAGCGTCCATGGGCTGCCGCGGCCTCGGCATTGTCGCGAAGATTTGTGCGGACGTTCGTGTCGCCATGGATTCCCGGCGTAAGTGATTGGCGTTTAACCGGTTGTGGATATCGAAGCAGCCGGCAGAGAGGCGAAAAACCACGTCCTTTTCGCGTCCAAAGGCCGTCCCGATCAGTCCCGGGGGGGTAACGATGAAGGATGAGGGATGAACGATGAATGCGGAGTGCTTGGATGCGGAATGCGGAATTGGGACTGGCAACTGGCAACGAACAACTGGCAACTTGCGGCAGGATGTCAAAGAGCGTGACCGACGGGCGGGCGGCGGCGGTTGGGATGTGCGCTGCCGGAGGCGGGCGGCGCGAAGGAGGCGAGAAAGGCGCGCTCGACGGCCCCGGACGGGCGGTGGCCCGGAGAGAAACAAAGTTATTTTCCCCGGCGTGGACGAAGGACGTCAGGCATAAGTAGTGTTTCCGATTGTGGTTGCGTTACGGACGGCGCTGCAGAAGCGCCCCCAAAGCGCCCCCAAAGCGCCGCCCAAATCTCCCCCAAAGCGCCCCTGGGGTAACGATGAAGGATGAAGGATGGATGCGGAATCAGGGCTGGCGACGGGCAAGGCAACTCGCGGCAGGATGTCAAAGAGCATGGCCGACGGCCGGGCGGCGGCGGTTGGGTTGTGCGCTGCCGGAGGCGGGGCGGCGCGAAGGAGGCGAGAAAGGCGCGCTCCTCTATATATACCCGGGGTGTTGCGCGTTTTCGACAAAAGCGCGCAGCGCGCGATTGGCGTAAGTGCCGGGTGGGAAGGCGGTTGTGGATTTGAGAAGAATTTCGGGATTTTTTCGCTCGACTGGGAATGGGCGATGGTGGGGTCGCCGACCCATGCTGCCGGTCGCCCGTTTGGGGTGTCCGGTTGGAAACAAACGAACCGTTGCCGTTTGTTTTCTCCGGAGAATCGCCGCAAAGAAGCACAAGAGACGCAAGAATGAACAAGGATGCCACCACTTATGCACTGGTTCACCTGCCGATCTTTTGAGCTCTTTGTGCTTTATCGTGGCCATGATCCGCCTCCGCGCCACAGCCGACCAGCAGCCGGAAAGGGAGACATCCGACCTTATGGAGCCGAAAGCCAGAACGAAGCCAAAAAGACGGACATCCGAAAACGCTTCCGCTCAGGGAACGCAGAGGGAGTACCGGTTGCGGCGATGCGATGCACTGCTTACCGGCGCGCATCGGCCATATGACATCATACGTAGAATGGCTTTTGACCCCTTATCCGGGTCTTGACCCCTTATCCGGGTCAGATAGACACGTTTTCCACGGGTTCCGCTCCGCCCGCCTTGCGGCGGGCTGCGCTTCACCCGTGGCTACAATCCGGCCGGCCCCGCCGGGGCCGAAGCCATGCCCGCAACGACCATCCTGCACCCACACTTGATCCCCATCTTCCCCAGCGTTACAACCCACCCCATGTCCGAACAGAAGATATCCCTCGATCAGCTCCGCCACGTGGCCAAACTTTCTCGCCTGGCCATCCCGGAGGAGAAGCTCGTCAGGTTCACCAGCCAGCTCGAATCCATCCTCGAATATGTGGCCAAGATCGGGCAGGTGGACACCAGTGGCGTCGAGCCCATGGCCCATGCCCTGCCCATCCACAACGTGCTGCGCGAGGACGTGGCCCGGCCGGGCCTCTCGCTGGAGCAAGTTCTGCAGAACGCGCCGGAATGCGACGGGCCGTTCTTCAAAGTTCCCAAGGTCATCGGCGCCGACGAAGATTCGGCCGGCTGAACATCCCCAGGCAATCCCATGCTCACTCCCGATACGCTTATCGCCGGCCGCGACGCCATCCGCGCGAAACAGGTTTCTTCCACCGAACTGGTGCGCAAGGCGCTGGACCGCATCCACCGCCTCGACGGCAAGCTGCACGCGTTCAACAGCGTCTACTCCGACCGCGCCATGCAACTGGCCAGAGAAGTCGACGCCGGCACGCGCAGCGGCGCGCTGGCCGGCGTGCCCATCGCCGTCAAAGACAATCTCTGCACCAGCTTCGGCCTGACCACCTGCTCATCCCACATGCTGGCCAACTTCCGCGCGCCCTACGACGCCACCGTGATCCGCAAGCTGGAAGCGGCCGGGGCGATCATCGTCGGCAAAACCAACCTCGATGAGTTCGCCATGGGATCATCCACAGAGAACTCGGCGTTCGGACCGACGTTCAACCCGTGGGATACGACACGCGTGCCCGGCGGATCGTCCGGGGGTTCGGCCGCCGCGCTGGCCGCCGGAATGTGCTGCGCGTCGGTCGGCTCCGACACCGGCGGTTCGATCCGCCAGCCGGCGTCGTTCTGCGGGCTGGTCGGGCTCAAGCCGACCTATGGCCGGGTCTCGCGATACGGGCTGGTGGCCTATGCGTCATCGCTCGATCAGATCGGCCCATTCGGCCGGGACTGCGCCGACGTGGCGCTGATGATGAACGTCATCACCGGCCACGATGAACTCGACTCGACCAGCGTGCCGGGCGATGTGCCCGATCATCTGGCTGAACTGGAAAAGCCCGTCGACAAACTCCGCATCGGCGTGGTCAAGGAATATTCGCAGACGGCCGGGATGGACCCGCAGGTGAATGCCGCCATCGCCAAGGCGCTCGACATCTACCGCGAGTTGGGCGCCGAGGTCATCGAGGTCTCGCTGCCGCATGCGGAGTACGCCATCGCGGCCTACTACGTGATCGCCCCCTGCGAAGCGTCCAGCAACCTCGCCCGCTACGACGGCGTGCATTTCGGCCACCGCACGAAACAGCCGGTGAAGGACATCGTCGAGCTGTTCAGCAAGTCCCGCGCTGAGGGCTTTGGCGATGAGGTGCAGCGGCGGATCATGATCGGCACATACGCGCTGTCGTCAGGCTACTACGACGCCTACTACGTCCGGGCGCTGAAGATGCGGGCGCTGATCCGCCGGGATTTCGACGAGGCGTTCAAGAAGTGCGATGCGATCGTCTGCCCGACCAGCCCGGTCCCCGCGTTCAAGGTCGGCGAAAAAAGCGGCGACCCGCTGCAGATGTACCTGATCGACGTCTTCACCGTCACCGCCAACATCGCCGCCATCCCCGGCGTGAGCGTGCCGTGCGGATTCACCGACGGCGCCAAACCGCTGCCCATCGGCATGCAACTGCTCGGCCCGGTCTTCTCAGAGCCAAAGTTGCTGCGCATTGCCCGGATGTATGAAAAGGCGACGGAATGGCACGGGCAGCGGCCGGGCTTGTGAAGCCAGGCCAGCTTCGGATCGCAGCCCCGTAAGGGCGACACATCTCAGCCAACGACGTAAGTCGTGGGTTGAGACCCGAAGAGGAGCAACAAGCCCCTTAGGGGCGAAAGAACGCTTCTTTCGCCCCTACGGGGCTGTCACATTGCCGATGCCCCGTTTCCCCATGGCTTGCGCCATGGGCTACAATATGTCGCACCTACGGGGCTGAAGACGACGCGTGCCTTGTCGTTCATGCTTCCCGTTTCGCCCGGCGCTCCGCCCGCATGGCGTGTTTTTCCTCTTCAAGGAAGTCCGCAAGCTCCTCTTCCGTCATGCCGCTCCCGGCAAAAGCATCCGCGACGGGACCGCTGATTTCTTTAAGGGAACGAGGCGGCGAAGCCATGAATTCCAGATAGCGGGCGGCGTAAGTTTCCAGATCGACACCAGCGGCCGCAACTCTTGCCTTGAGCTTGGCCTCGGCGATCGGAGATACCGATATCGTGATACTCATGGGCGCCACCTGCAAAATCACACCACCACAGATTACCATATCACCCACGGCAAGACCACGGTCTTTTCGACGATGGTCTTTTCGACAACATCCGCCCCGGAACACCTCACGTAACTCCCCTTCCCCCCGCCCGAACCAGCCGCTATCCTCCGCCCTCCAATGCCCGAGGACCTCGCCCAGTCTCCGCCCGACAACTCCGCGCGGACGTTGCGGGCCCTCAAGGCGCAGTTCTTCATCTCCTTCGCCGTGCTCGGGGCGTTCTGGCCTTATCTTTCGGTCTATTTCCAGGAGCGCGGCCTCTCCGACTCGCAGATCGGCTGGGTGTTCGCGGCCGCGTGTGTCCCCAACATTTTCTCGCCGTTTGCCACAACGCTCCTGGCGGACACGCGGCTCAATGCCCGCAGGCTCCTGGCATGGCTGTTTGTTCTCGGCGGGGTGACCATGGGACTCCTGCACGTCGCCCGAGGGTTCTGGGCAATCCTGGGGGCGTTCGTGCTCTATAGGGCGACTTACGCGAGCATCCTGCCGCTGCAGGATGGCATCAACTTCTCGTTGCAGGAATCGCGCAGGAGCCGGGGGATCGAGCCCGTGCCCTATCACCGCGTGCGCATCTGGGGCTCGATCGGATACATGGCCCCGAGTTTCATCATCTACCTGCTGATGCAGTGGGGCTGCGGCACTTCGGTCAGCCTGAGCACCACGATCGCATTGTGCGCCATGGCGGCGCTCAACCTGCTGGTCCTCCTGCCCGCCCTGCCCGACCCGGCGGCCGATGCGGCGGCCGGGGCGCAATTGCCCAGCCTTCAGGCCATCCGCGTGCTGGCCCGGCCGCCGCTGCGGATCTTCTGCATCGCCATGTTCATCCTCTGGGTGGGCGTCACCGCCTGGGCCACGTTCTACCCGATCCGGCTCAAGGAACTGGGCGTGCCGGTGAAATGGCTGGGGCCCGTCTCGTCGATCTCCATCGCCATCGAGATCGTCTTCGTCGCCTTTTACGGGCGGATCCTCGAACGCCTGGGGCTGCGCCGGGTCATGCTCCTGGGCGCCGGCGCGGCCGCCGTGCGCTTCGCGCTGCTCGCGGTGCCGCATCCGGCGGTCGCCATCGCCACGCAGATGCTTCATGGCCCCTGGGTGCTGGCGTTGTTCGTCGCCCCGCAGAGCTTCATCAACCGCAACGCCGGCGACCGCTTTCGCCACTCCATGCAGGGAATCTACACCATGTTCATCAGCGGTCTGGCGGTCATGGCCGGAAACCTGCTGTGCGGCTGGGTGATGCAGCGCCGCGGGGCGGCCGCGCTGTTCTACGTGGCGGCAGCCTGTGCATTGGTGGCCATGTTCCTGCTGTGGATGGCGTTTCACGAGGAGCATCGGGAGGCGTGAACGACAGACAATCTCCTCCTCCGTGCCACAATCTTCCGGTTTTCCTGCAATGAACCTCTGGCACCCTGCCTATCGTTCTGATGAATGACAGGCGGCGCGGCCAGGCACTGCGGATCTCACGAAAGGCAAGTCATGAGTGTTCTGCTCAAACACGAAAACCGCGTCTTCGAGGATCAGACCGTCTACGCCACGGGCAATGCCTACCATGCCTGTGTGTTCCGGCGATGCGTGTTCGTGGCCGCCAGCCCCGGAAACATGGTCTTTGACGAGTGCGTCTTCGACGCCTGCGCCTGGCACCTCAACTTCGTCGTTCACGACCTCGAGACCTGCGAGGCGGCCCAGAAACTCCTCCGCTACGCCCGCCAGAGCGTCCCGACCGTACAGAATGGCATGGCGGCACACAGCCCGAACTGAAACGCGGGCCGTGGGATCCGGGTGCAACCGTTCTTCCGGGAGGGCCGCAGTCCCCTGCGGCCGCTTCGCGGGGCGACCACTTCCGGCCGTGCAGAAGCACGGCCCTCCCGGATTTGTGGTCACACCGTGGGATCCCGTCCAGCGGTCCAGCCGAGCCCACATGGCACGTGCCGCGGGGACGGGCTATACTTCCACCATGCTTCAGCCCAGCGGAGTTGGCACATCGGTTCGCCGGCCAGGGTTCACGCTGATCGAGATCCTGGTGGTCATCGGCATTATCGGAGTGCTGCTGGCCATCTTGCTGCCCGCACTGGAGAGGGCCCGCGAACAGGCGAACACGGTCAGTTGCGCCGCCAACCTCAGCCAGATCGGGCTGGGCCTCACACTCTACGCCGGCGACAACCATGGCAACTTCCCGCGGACCGTCTACCAGCCCGGCGCGGCTCCGGTGGCCGGCACGAATGCTTCGGCGGCCAACCCCTTCGCTCCGGGCGGGCCGCAGCCCAACGACACCTCCGCTCCGTTCTTCCTGCTGATGAGGACCGAGCGCCTGCCGGCGAAACTGTTTGCCGACCCCTACAACGACGAGGTGGAGTATGCGCCGGACGCGGCGGACCCGGCAACCCATTCGAACTTCACCGACTTCCGCAAGAATCTGGCCTACAGCTACGCCAACCCGTACCCCGACGCCAACGCCGTCGCCGCGGGTTACACCCTCACGGGCAAGATGCACGCCGCATTCGCGGTTGCGGCCGACCTCAACCCCGGCACGGGCGCGGGGAACAACAGCCGCAACCACGAAGGCCGGGGCCAGAACGTTCTGTATGCGGACGGACACGTGGAATGGAAGACGTCCACCAAATGCGGCTGGAACGGAGACGACATCTACGTGAACAAGAACGGGGTCGTGCAGGCATCACCCGTAGACGCAACGGACAGCGTGCTGCTGCCGGCCGGGAATTAGCCATGGGGCCGGGATACCGTCACCCAATCTCTGATTGGGTGGCGTGGGCAAGAACTCTTGCCGGTGGAGCACGGGCAAGGGTACTTGCCGATGCCACCCAAGCCACGGCCACCGATTTGCCAGCCGCTCGCCCCGAATCAATGCTGATGGCCGGCGCGGGCGGCCTCGATCTTCCGTTCGATCTTGCCGCAATCCAGCATGCTCTTGCCGTAGTAGGGGTTGGCCACGTCCTGGGAAGCCTGGAGCCAGTTGGCGCCGGCCATGGAGCAGTGGACCTCGTAGGCGACGGGTGCGACGTCGGCCGACTGTGGGCGATCCGCGTCAAAGCGATCACATCGCGTGAGAGCGCCTTGAACGTATCCCGAGCATCCTTGATGGTCTTGGGCTCCGCGGCGGCGCTTTTGGCGATCGCCGCGCCCTGCTCCTTGATCCCGGCGTGAAATGGGCAGGATCGCCCGCCGATCATCCATTGGCGCAATAAAGAGCGGGCCGGGGGTAAACCCGGCCCGCGAGGAGGGCAAATCAGAGGAGGCGATTACAGGGCCAACTGGAACTGGCCGCGGAGAACCAGCTCGGTGTCGAAGTTGCTGTCGCCGATGTAGCCGAGGCCGGTCATGGGCGCCGGAGCGCCATTGATCAGCCAGTTGAGGTCGATGGTGACCTTGGCGCGATTGCCGGCGGAACCGTTGTTGCCGAGGTAGTAGTTCACGCCGACGGTGATTTCGTGGAAGATGTCTTCGGTGTCGGTGCCGCGGACGATGGCGGTATCGTACTGGACGAGGCTGTAGCGGCCGAAGATTTCCCAGGCGGGATTCAGCAGGTAGGACGCCTGAATCATGAAGCCCCAGTCGTTCTGGTCCTGGACGTCGCCGGAAATGGCGGCGTTGGCATAGCGATAGACGACGCCGCCATACAGCGCCAATCCGTTGTTCATCTTGAACATCGCGTCGAGGGTAAGGCCGACGAGATCGCCGTTGCCGCCCTGGTCCCAGTTCACCGCGCCGCCGATGACGAAGAGGTTGTCCTTGACGTCCTTGGCGCTCATGTTGCCGTAGTCGGACCACTTGCCCGACAGCTTGTACTCGGCGCGAGCGAGCAGGCCGAAGTCGAAGGCATGGTTGGAGGGGCCGTTGGGGCCGATGACCGTGCCGGGGTCATTGGGGAAGTGACCGAGGTAGTTGCTGTTGAGCGAATTGGAGCCGTCGTGGAGCATCACCAGCGCGTTGAGCGGGTTCTTCTCGTTGTGGTTGCCGTAGAGAATACCCATGCCCTGAACACGGTTGGTGTAACCACCGAGAGCCGCATCGAGCAGCGAACGTTCGGCGGCGAGGAGCTGGCCATCGTTCAGGTTGTCTTCGTAGGTAAAATAGGCGGTCTGCTGGCCGGCGGTCAGACCCCACGCATCGCAGAACATGTAGTTGACGTAGGCGTCGAGAAGGACGAGGCCGCCGCCTTCGCTCATGGTGTTCCACATGAAACGGTAGGTCAGGTCCTTGGTGAAGGCCGTGCCGTCGAGGCTGAGTTCGAGGCGATGGACCTCGAAGCCGTTCTCGACCTGGTCGGTCTTGTTTCCGGTGATGCCCGAACGGTAGTCGGTCACGTTCGAGAACTGGAACAACACGCCGGGGCGCATTTCGAAGGCGCCGCTCCGGATGAAGAAGCCGTTGTCATAGCCCGCGCCGGAATCTCCGGCGGCGAGCATCTGGCTGCGCTTCTCGGCATCACGGAGAACGGACTCGATGGTGGCCGCCACTTCCTTGCTGCTGGCAGCCTGGCGCTGCTGCAACTGGGCGACCTGGCCCTTGAGTTCGTTCACCTGTTGTTGGAGTTCGGTGTCCGCCGCCCAGACAGAGCCGGCCGAGAGCACACCTGCCACTGCCGCGAGGATGCAAGTCTTACTGTTCATCACTGTCTCCTTTTCCTATCTGTGGCCTAAGCGCCACATGCACATTGTGTTCCCACCGTTCAACGAAGAACGATGGCCGAGCACCCTATACACTTAGCGCGGCCACAAGGGACCGTCACTTGGGCTCACCGGGTGGCTCAGATCCCCGGCGTCCTGGTTCCCAGAAGGACATCCTTCCCTTCGAAGGTGTGCCTTCGCCGGCAAACGCTGCCGGCTTCACGAACGTTGTCTTTCACATCCGGCCCGGAAAGGCAACTCCGGAAATCGCCTTAGCCGAACCTTAATTCGACCACATGTAACGCACGGCAGGCTTCTCGTCAAGCCCCCGATGCGCCGGCATCAGGTCCGTCCGATAGACCGGCCCGACAGCCTACTCGACCATCTTACAGAGTAAGCTCGAATTGTCCACGGACCACGAGTTCGGAGTCGCCGTTGCTGTCGCCGAGATAACCCTGGCCGGTCATGGGCTTGGGAGCCCCGTTGGGCAGCCAGTTGAGATCGACAGTGACTTTGGCCCGGTGCCCGGATCCGACGGCGCCGCTGTTGGCAAGATAGTAGTTTACCCCAACAGTGATCTCGTGGAAAGTATCCTCGGTGCTGGTGCCGACCACGATCCTATCGTCGTACTTCACCATCGCCCAGCGGACAAACGGCTCCCACTGCGGATTGATCAGGTAGGAGGCCTGGAGCACGAGACCCCAATCGGTATAGCTGTCGCCGGTGGCGGACAGCTCGCGGCTGACATAGTGGCCGATCACCGCGCCGTAGAGGCTGGCGCCGCAGGTGTGCTTGAACTGGGCATCCGCGGTCAAGCCGACTTCGTCGCCGTCGCCGCCCTGGTTCCATTCGAACCCCGCGCCGAGCACCAGGAGGTTGGTCTTGAGCCCCACTGCCGAGTAATCGATGTAGTTGGCCCAGTCGCCCATGGCCTTCCACTCGACGCGGCCGACCATGCCGAAGTCAAACGCATGGCCGTTGGGCGAGGTGGTGTGGTCGAGGGTCTGCGGGTCCGAGGGGTAGTGCCCGACGTAGTTTGTGTCCTTGGATGCGGCGCCGTCGGTGAGGCCGACTTCCGCATTGATCGGGTTGTCCTTGGCCTGCCCGCCGTACACCAGGGTTGCGCCCTGGACGAAGTCGCTGAAGCCGCTGCCCAAGGCGCCGTCGAGGAGAGATCGCTCGACGGCCATGGGTCGGCCGTTGGTCACGGCCTCTTCGTGGCTCCAGAACTGTTTCATCTGGCCGGCCCGGAAGCCCCAGGCGTCGGAGAACATGTATCGCACCCAGACATCGTCGAGGTAAACCGTGCCGGTGTCGCGGTTGGTGCTCCAGAACATGTGATAGCGGAGGTCCCTGGTAAACGCGGTGCCTTCAAGT
Source organism: Tepidisphaerales bacterium (assembly GCA_044450885.1). GTDB lineage: Bacteria > Planctomycetota > Phycisphaerae > Tepidisphaerales > Tepidisphaeraceae > JANYKD01. The sequence goes on along the minus strand of JBIOJL010000003.1, from coordinate 26,650 downwards.
GAAAGTTCCATTCGGCGGATCTCAAAGCCGTTCTCGATCTGGTCGCTCTTTTCCCCGGCAATACCCGTGCGGTAGTCGGTCACGTTGCGGAACTGCATCATCGCGCCCGGCTTGAGGAGAAACTCCCCGGAGCGAAGGTAGAAACCGTTTTCATATCCCGCCCCGCTCTCGCCCGCGGCCATGAGCGAACTGCGCTTCTCGGCGTCGCGCAGGACCTGTTCGACGATGCCGGCCACGGAGGTCTGCTCGGCGCTCTGTTGGGCCTGGAGCTGCGAGACCTGCCCCTGCAACTGGACGATCTCCTGCCGCAGTTGCCCGGCCGACGACTCATCCGCCCGAGCGCTCAGGCCCGTGAAGCCGATGCCAACAATTGCCGATATCAATAGTGACTTCTTGACCATCCGACCTACTCCTTCCACAGAGTAACACATGCGGTCTTAACGAACAGTCGGTCAAACGCGGCTTTTCTCCTGAGTTTTTCAGGCAAAAAAGAATGTAGCAGAAGACGCGATCCGTGGAAAGGGACTCCGGTCGCCAAAATGGCCCAGATCGCCGCCGCAGGCCCGGACACCCTCCGGAATTAGTCGTATCCGCAGTGAATACAACGGGTTACATGTTCTTGGTCCGCTTCGTTCCCACCCCCTGCGATTCACCCTGAAAGAACCCGGGTTCGACAGGTCCGATAACGCGCATCGGAACGATGCTTCGGGAATGGCGAGACCACACCTGGCTCACGGCTCGTCTTCAAACAGCTCGGCGAACAGTTCGCGGACCTTCTCCTTCGCCTGCGCCAGCGCGGCCCGGCCCGCCGCCGTCGCCCGATAAGCCCGCCGGATGCGCCGCCCATCGGTCCGGCGCTTGGACGACAGATACCCGCGCTCCTCAAGGCGATGCAGCATCGGATACAGCGTGCCGGGACTCAGCTCATATCCGTGCCGGCGCAGCTCCGCGATGATCCCCAGCCCGAAGATCTCCTCGTGGGCGGCGTGATGGAGGATGTGCAGGCGGATGAGCCCGCTGTACAGGTCTTGATGCCTCATGGGTTTCATCTTAACGGGACATTGCTGAACAGCGAACCGGGTATTTCGACGAGCCGGTGCCGGCCACGCGCGCTTCGGCATCCCCGCACGGGGCGGTTTTTTCCGCCGCGATCGACACGCGCGGCGTGAACTGCTTCAATTCGTATCGCAAGTCGTTATCGAACTACGATAGTTTTAGTGTCGCCGAACTACCCGGGTCAAGCGTCGGGGAATAATTATTGACATGTCAAGTCCGACGCCTATTGTATCGAACCACGATATCGGCTTTCAGTAGCGGACACCGGCCGGTCTTCCGTGGCTTGAGTCGAATTCGCCGTCAGGAGCAGCCGTGAATCTGATCTCCATTGCCCTGCGCCGACCGGTCACGGTTGTCGTGGCCATCATCGCCCTGGCGCTGACGGGCGTCCTGGCGCTGCAGCGCATGCCGCGCGACATTTTTCCAGACCTGGGCGTGCCCACCCTCTACGTCGCCCAGCCCTATGGCGGCATGGACCCGGCCCAGATGGAAGGGTTCCTTGTCAATTACTACGAGTACCACTTCCTCTATATAACGGGGATCGAGCACGTCGAATCCAGGAGCATCCAGGGGGCCGCCCTGATCAAGCTGCAGTTTCACCCCGGCACGAACATGGCCGCGGCCATGGCCGAAACCGTCTCTTACGTCAACCGCGCCCGCGCTTTCATGCCGATCGGGACGGTGCCGCCGTTCATCATGCGCTTCGACGGCGGCAGCGTGCCGGTGGGACAGTTGGTCTTTTCCAGCGACGACCCGGCCATCCAGCTCAAGGACTTGCAGGATGCGGCGCTGTTCAAGGTCCGCCCGCTGTTTGCGACGCTGCCGGGCGTCTCGGCGCCTCCGCCGTTCGGCGGCAGCCCGCGCACGGTCGTGGTCAACGTCGACCCCGACCGGCTTCGCTCCTATAACATGAGCCCCGAGGAGGTGGTGGCCGGCATCTCCAAAGGCAATGTCATCAGCCCCTCGGGGAACGTGCGCATCGGCGATCAGATGCCGATGGTGCCGATCAACTCCGTCGCCGCGGACGCGAAGCAGCTCCTGGATGTGCCGGTGCGCTTTGCCGGCACGCAGACGGTATTCGTCAAGGATGTCGGCACGGTGGAGGACTCGGCCGACATCCAGACCGGCGTGGCCCTGGTGAACGGCCGGCGGACAGTATATATCCCGGTGACCAAGCGGGCGGACGCCTCGACGCTGAGCGTGGTACACCTGGTCAAGCAGAACCTGCCGAAATTCCAGTCGGTGCTGCCGGCCGGGGTGCAGGTCAGCTATGAATTCGACCAGTCGCCCTATGTCACCCGCGCCATCATGGGCCTGAGCGAAGAGGGGCTGCTGGGCGCCGGGCTGACCGGGCTGATGGTGCTGCTGTTTCTGCGCGACTGGCGGAGCGCGCTGGTGGTGGTGCTGAACATTCCGCTGGCGATCCTGGCGGCGGCGCTGGGGCTGTGGATCGGCGGGCAGACGGTGAACATCATGACCCTGGGGGGACTGGCGCTGGCCGTCGGCGTGCTCGTGGACGAGGCGATGGTCACCATCGAGAACCTGCACACCCACGTCGCCCGCGGCCGGCCCGTGGCCCGGGCGGCGCTGGATGCCACCTCCGAGACCACCGTTCCGCGCCTGCTGGCGATGCTCTGCATCGTGGCGGTATTCATCCCGGCGCTGTTCATGCAGGGGGCGGCCAAAAGCCTGTTCGTGCCGCTGGCGCTGGCGGTGGCGTTTGCCATGGCGGCCTCGTACATCCTGTCCAGCACGCTGGTGCCGATCCTCTCGATCTGGCTGCTGCGCTGGAAACATGACGGGAAGACCGGCCGCCGCACGCTTTTCGACCGCCTGCGGGCCGGCTACGGCGAGTTTTCTTCGCTGATGGTTACGCTGCGCTGGATCGTCGTGCCAGGCTACCTCGCGGGCGCTGGGCTGGCGATCTACTTTATCGGACGAACGCTGGGCCGCGAGATCTTCCCGCTGGTGGATACCGGGCAGATCACACTGCGGATGCGCGCACCCGCGGGAACCCGCCTGGAGAAGACGGAGCGCGACGCCCTGCAGGCCCTGGCCGCGATCACGCGCGAAGCCGGCGGCCAGCAGAACGTGAAGGTCACGCTGGGCTTCGTGGGCGTGCAGCCCGCCGCCTATCCCGTCAACCTCATTCATCTCTGGACCAGCGGGCCGGAAGAGGCGGTCTTGCAGGTGCAGTTGAGTTCGACCGCGCATGTACGCGTGGAGGACTTCAAGGAACGGCTGCGTGAGAAGCTGCCGCAGGAACTGCCCGGCATACGGCTGAGCTTCGAGCCCAGCGACATCGTCAGCCGGGTGATGAGCTTCGGCTCGCCGACGCCGATCGAGGTCGCGGTCAGCGGCACGGATTTCCCCGCCGCCCGGCAATACACACAAAAGTTGCAGGAGTCGCTGCGGCAGGTGCCTTCGCTGCGCGACCTGCAGGTCGCGCAGGAACTGGACTATCCGGCCGTGAAGGTGGATTTCGATCGGACCCGCGGCGCCATGCTGGGAATCACCGCCGAACAGGCAGCGCGTTCGCTGACCGACGCCACCAGTTCCAGCCGGTATACCGCGGCCAATTTCTGGGCCGATCCCAAGAGCGGCGTGGGGTATCAGGTTCAGGTCCAGGTGCCGGTGCAGCGGATGAATTCGCTGGACGAGGTGCGGAACCTGCCGCTGGCCAACCAGCCCGGCCTGCAACTGCGGCAGGTGGCGACGGTCTCCAACGGGACGGTGCTGGGTGAATACGACCGGTACAACATGCAGCGGATGCTGACGCTGGGCGCGAACGTGGCCGGGGAAGATCTGGGGCGCGCCGCCGACCGCGTCGACCAGGCCCTGCGCGATGCGGGGGCGCCGCCGCCGAAAGTGAGCGTCACCGTCCGCGGCCAGGTGGCGCCGATGCGCGAGTTGTTCAATGGGCTGACGGCCGGCCTGGGCGTGGCGGTGCTGGTGATCTTCCTGCTGCTGGCGGCGAATTTCCAGAGCATGCGGCTGTCGCTGGCGGTGGTGCTGACGGTGCCGGCGGTGATCGCCGGGGTGGCGATCTCGCTGCGACTGACCGCCACCACGCTGAACATCCAGTCGTTCATGGGCGCGATCATGGCGGTGGGCGTGGCGGTGGCCAATGCGATCATGCTCATCACCTTCGCCGAGCGCAACCGGGTCGAGGGCATGACGGTGAAACAGGCGGCCGTCGAAGGAGGCGCCAGCCGCCTGCGGCCGATTCTGATGACCAGCCTGGCGATGATCGCCGGAATGCTGCCGATGGCGACGGGGTGGGGCGAAGGCGGCGAACAGACGGCGCCGCTGGGCCGGGCCGTGATCGGCGGACTGGCCGGGGCGACCATCGCCACGCTGGTGGTGCTGCCGGCGATCTTCGCGCTGTTGCAGGGGGAGAAGACCCGCAAGACGGCCTCGATCGACCCGAACGATCCAGCCAGCCGGTATTTCGACCGGGGCGTCGCCGGCGCGCCGGATCCCGGCGGCAACGGAGAGGGCGCGCCGGCCCCGCAGGTGGCCCGCGCGATCGTCGACGGGCCCGACGATTCCGGGAGGGCGGCACTCCGTGCGGCCGCGGTCGTGCGGAAGCACGACCCTCCCGATGCGGCGGTCACGCCCCCGTCGATTGCGTCGGTGCCTGAGAGGACAACAGACGAGACACGCCTATGAAACCACATTCGAGCCTTAAGCGTCAACTACTTATCTCTTTGGTATTTTCCGGTACGGCGCTGCTGGCGGGCGCGGCCGCGCCCGAGGAGCCGCCGCCGAGCGTGGTGGTGCAGGCGACCATCGAGGCGTTCGAGTCCTCGGACCAGTACGCCAAGGATTCCGGGTACATCCTGGAGGTCAAGGCCGACATCGGCGATCGCGTGGCCAAGGGACAGGTGCTGGCGATCATCGACGACCCGGAGTTGGAAAAGCAGGTCGAGGCGGCGCGGGCGCTGGTCCTCGCGAAAAAGGAGCTGGCGAAAGCGGCCGAGGCGGCCGTGCAGCAGTCCCGGAAAATGGCGGACGTGTCGCGGAGCCTGCTGGCCCTCAGTCAGGCCGACCTGAAGCTGGCGCTGGTGACGCTCAAGCGGCAGGAAGAGCTCTTCGCCGCCAAGGCCGCCACCGATCAGCAGATCGACGAGGTGCGCACCAAGGCCGAGGGCACGCGGGCCCAGGTGGCGGTGGGTGAGGCGAAGGTCGCGTCGGCGGAGGCGGATATCCGTGTGGCCGCGGCCAATCAGGCCGTTGCCGAGGCCCAGACTGTCGTGGCCGAGGCCGAAGCGCAACGCTTGCAGACATTGCAGCAATACACGCGAATCGTGGCCCCGTTCGACGGCGTGGTCACACGGCGGCTGGTCAACCGGGGCGACCTGGTGCAGGCCGCCAGCGCCAGCCGCACCACCCCCCTGTTCAACGTGCAGAGCATCGACCAGGTCCGCATCTTCTGTGACGTACCCGAAAGCAGCGCGGCCGCGGTCACCGTCGGCGGACGGGCGACAGTCAAGGTCTACGGTCTGGGCGGCCAGACCATCGAGGGCAAGGTGACGCGCATCGCCACTTCGCTGAATCCCAGCACGCGCACCATGCGGACCGAGATCGACCTGCCCAACCCGCAGGAGAAACTGCGGCCCGGCATGTACGCCCAGGTGACGCTGGCGCTGCAACCGCCGCGCGTCGCCGACGCGCCGGCCAAACCGTGAAGGATCAGCGATCGCGCCTGACAAGCAACGCCGAACGGAGAAACACAATGGACCGGAAACGCGACAACTGTCCGGGTTTTCTTTGCGGGTGCCACGGCTTGTCTACTGCAAGCCGTGTTGCCCATTCGCAGACACGGCTTGCAGTAGACAAGCCGTGGCACCCCCACGATTGGCATCGTCATTCCGCCTCCGATCCTGTGGCACCGCTCAATCTCGCGACGTCCGTCGTCTTCCGCGAATACATCTGCTGCCTCCTGGCCGTTCTGGGTATCGCTGGATGCGCCGCCCCCGCATGGCAGCCGGCCGAGCGGCCGGCGCTGGCGCCGGCCACCCAGCCCTCGGCGTCGCTGGCGCTGGACTCGACGCAGATCAAGCCGATGTATCGGGAATTGCTGGCGATCGATCTGCCGACGGTGGTGCGCGTGGCCGCGGCCCGCAACCTGGACATCGAGCAGGCCCGCCAGCGCGTCGGGGCCTCGCGCGGGCGCTACGAGGCCAGCGTGGAGATGATCGTCCCCATTGTCGCCCCGGCGTTGATCTACCAGCACCTCGAGGGCGTGAACCAGAGTGCCAACGGCGTGCCGGCCGCCGCCAACTTCGACAACTTCCTGCCGGCCGTTTCCGTGCAGTGGATCCTGAATCCCGGACGCGTCGTCAGCGACATCGTCGCGTCCAAACGGCGGATGGAAGCGTCGGAGCAACAGCAGGAATCGACCGTGCTGGAAACGACGCGGCTGGCGGCGGTGCAATACTACGAGTTGGCGCTGGCGCAGGCGCGGCTGGGCGTGGCGCGGCAGGCCGTCAACGAGGCCGACGAACTGGTGCGCATCACTTCCGTGCGTGTCCGCGCGGGCGCGGGATTGCCGGCCGACGACCTCCGGGCCAGGGCGGCGCTGGCCGCCCAGCAGCAGGATCTGGCGGTTGCGCTCTTCAACTTCTACCAGGCGTCGGTGGCCCTGACGCTGACGCTGCACCTGGACCCGGTCGTCACCCTCGTGCCCGAGGCGGGACAGATCACTCAGACTACGCTTGTGCGCGAGGACATGCCGGTGGAGGATCTTCTGGCCACGGCGCTGCGCTGCCGCCCGGACCTGGAGGCGGTGCGGACGCTGGTCCGTGCCGCCCGCGCCGACACCAGCAGCACCGCCTGGGGCGGGCTGGGCCCGCAACTGCAGGCGGGCTACAGCTATGGCGGACTGGCGACGAACACGTCCGCGGGGAACTTCTCGCTGAACCAACAGCAGAAAGCGTCGGCCGGCATCGGGCTGGCGCTCGATGCCTCGACATTCGGCCGCCTCAAGACGGCCGGCGCCAACGAGCGGCTGGCCGCGCTGGACGTGGAGCGGCAGGTCGACCAGGTGCGGGCGGCGGTTGTTTCCGCCCAGCAGGCCAGCGCCACCAACGCCCGGCTGGTGCCGGTGGCGGCGCAGCAGTTGGGTTCGGCCGAGGAGGCGCTGCGCCTGGCGCAGGCGAACCTGCAAGCCGGCACCATGCTCACCCTGGACGTGCTGCAGGCCCAGCTCGCCGTGGACGACGCCCGCCTGCGTTACGCCGATGCCGTCGTCCACTACAACCAGTCACAGGTGAATCTGCTGGGCGCCGTCGGCGCGCTGGATGCGCGGCATCTCTTCCCGACGGCCGCGCCGACAAGCCTCCCCGCAGGCGGGAGGTAGACGGCTTGATCACGCACCGCTCGCTGACGCCTCGAATTGCTTTAAGAAGTCGGCCGGGATGAGCACGCACACATTGGACAACCGTTGGCGGAATCGCCTGGCAGCATCATCGTGGCCGCTCATCAGGGAGAGCAGGTCTTTGTCATTCGTCACAATATGCGACGCCGACCCCGCGATGGGCAGTTCAATGATCTTCTCGTCCATCGGATCGCGGTCAAACCGGAATCGAGCCCCGACCGGCCCGATGTTCAGGGAGAAATACCGCAGTCGGCGTAGCACCAGTTCCAGGTCAGCGGCGGCAATATCGGGGTTGCGGCGCACGATTTCCGGCGACCCAAGGACCCTCCGGTACTCAGACAGAACGGGCCGGCTCAGCAACAGGGTCACCTGCCGCCGTTCGCAAAGACCCAGAACCCGGCCCGAGGCCGAATCGCGGTTGGCCAAGCCGCGTAACAGGCTGTTGGTGTCCAATACAAGTCGAAATCGGTTGGGCACGATTACCGCCGGTGTGCGGGGGTTGAGGCGCGGGCGTTTTCAACAATCCGGTCGATCTCGTCGTCGCTCACGCCCTTGAGCGCCTTGCGGAACGGAGCCGCCAGTTCATCGAGCGATGTAGCCTGGGCTTTGCGGTCCAGGGCCAGGTCATCCGCAATCAACTGCTTGACATAGTCGTCGACGCTCAAGCCAAGGCGTTCGGCCTTACGCTTAACCGCTGATGCCTGCCGGGACGGGAGGTTGTTGACCCGCAATACTGTTGCTGTGGTTGCCATCGAATACTCCTGCTCAATTCAGGTCGAACAATACACTGCTCGTACATCATATCACGGTGGGGTCTCGTGGCGATGGTGAAAAATGGCAAGCTGGAAGCATGCCCCACGGACAGCCGAACTCCATGCGCGCAGAAAGAGGGCCGTGCATCCGCACGGCCCGTTGGGTGTGATGAAATGTCAGTGGAACCGCGTTGGATCTCAGATCAGAGCAGCAACTGGAACTGGGTCGTCAAGACCCACTCATGGCTCCCATTACTGATCAGGACGTCACTGCTGCTGTCGTCGATCGGGATGCCGTTGGGCAGATACATCAACTGGGTGGTGATCTTGGCGTTGTGGCCGTGCATCCAGTAGTTCACGCCGCCGGAAATCTCATGCACGGTATTCTCGCTGCCGGCGGGGGTGCCGGCCAGACACATGTACTCGTACCGGAGGTACGGTTCCCAGTTCTTGGCAACGATGTAGCTGGCCTGGAACAGCACGGAGGGCTCGTAGGTGTCCTGGCCCGGGTTCGCCGGCGACTGGAAACTGGTCGAAACCCCCGCGGCATTGGGCAAGCCCAGGGTGTTGGATGTGTAGCGGCCGATGTACGAGGCGTAGAGGAACAGGCCGTTGGCGCCCCCGTACTGGACGTCAAACGCGTGGGTGAGGCAACTGGTGCTGCCGGTCTCGGAGTAGTCCACGCCGAGGCCGAACACGAGCAGGTCCTTCTTGTTGCCGTAGGCGGTGATCTGGTTGTAGTCGCTCCACTCGCCCATGGCCTTGTACTCGAGGCGCGCGGCCACGCCGTAGTTGTACGCGATCGAGTTGTTGGGCTGGTCCTGGAAGTTCGTATTGGCCGAGCGGATGCCATCGGTGACCCCGCCCTCGAAACGCAGTTCCGCCTTCGGGTCCCAGATGAAGGTCACGCCCTGCGTGAAAGTATCCACGTTGGCGAAGATGTCGTTCTGGAGCGAACGTTCGGGAGTGATCTCGTACTTGGAACCGACAATCGCCTCGTGGGCCAGCGGATCGTGCATCTGGCCGGCCCGGATGTAGAAACAGGTTCCGGGGATGTGATACTTGGCGAATGCTTCTTCCAACACGGGCAATCCGCCGGCGCCGTTGTTGACCGTGCCGATCTTGGCCCCGGTGGAATCGCTGACGTTCGAGCTGCCGCTGCCGCGGTTGGTGGCCCAGTTGAAGAGATAGGTCAGATCCTGGCCGCCCAGATTGCCGTCGAACCCGAGGCGCATGCGGCGCAACTCAAAGCCGGTCTCGGTGTCGTCGCTGACGGAATTCTTGCCGTCCTGGCGGTAATTGGCAACCCCGCGGAACTCCATGTGGAGCCAGGGACGGAGCATGAAATTTCCGTCGGAGCTGCCGATGAAGAACCGCCCGTTCTCGTAACCGGCGGTCATCTCGCCGCCGCCGGCCAGAAGCTGGCTGCGCTTCTCGGCGTCGCGCAGCACGGTGTCGGCCACGGCCGCCAGGGCGACACTGTTCTGCTGCTGGTCCTGCTTGGCTTGCAGTTCCGCGAGCTGGGCGCGGACCTTGGGCATGTCCACGACCTGAGCCTGGAGCTGCTGAATCTGCTGCTGAAGCTCCTGCACGGTGGGATCCGCCGCCCGGGCTACCGCCGCGCTCCCCACGAGGAGGGCTGCGACCGTGGCGACTCTGCGATGTTTTGCACGCATCATTCCTGTCTCCTTCTCTTCGTCAGCGCAGCACCGCTCGCATCTTCAATTCCGGGGACCGACCAACGGCCCACAACGAAACTCCGCACGGCGGCTGGCGTTGCGTCGGGATTATCGGATCGAGTGTTAAGGGCATATTAGAAAAACATTTGGAATTCGTTGGTGTCTCATATTGTGGTGCGGCTCGTTGTTGCCGTGGGGGGAGCAGTTTCTCGGCCCGCTTCACGACCGCGATCGGTCTTCTCCCAACGGTGCAAACGGTCGGGAAGAAGCCCTGAAGCATCCGTGGCTGAACCCGACCGCAATCCTGACACCGGGTCGTGCAACGTTTGCAGGCCCTCAAGAGTGCCATATATGTTTCCTTTGCATGAGTTATTGATGAAATGCGCACATGGCCACCAGCCTGCGTAAACACCCCGCGGGGATGTTGGTACCGAATGATTGCCGGCACCGGGAGTCGCGCCGACGGATCAGTTTATCGACCCGTCAGATGTGTCAAACGAGATATAATGATGGGTGTGGTGCCGAACCGTGGTGGCGGGGAGAGCCCGGCCACCCTGGGTTGCCGCGAATGCCGGGACGCGCTCGCCCGTCGCGTCCTCTTAGATGTACTGGAGTCAAAGCGATGTCCCTGGTCCGTTTTGCCCTGAAGATGCCTTACACCGTCGTGGCGGCGGTGATCCTGGTCTGCCTCCTCGGGGTCTTTGCCGCGTTGCGCATGCCCACGGACATCTTTCCCGAAATTGACATTCCGGTCGTGAGCGTCGTCTGGACCTACAACGGCATGAGCGCCGAGGAAATCCAGAACCGCATCCTGACCATCCACGAGCGGCAGATGGCTTCGCTGGTCGACGACATCGACCGGATGGAGGCCAACAGCTACGCGGGCGTGGGCGTGATCAAGGTGTTCCTGCACGAAGGGGCCGACATCAGCCGCGCCGTCTCGCAACTGGGCAGCAGCGCGCAGGTGGTGATGAAGTACATGCCGCGCAACATCACGCCGCCGCTGGTGCTGCGCTACGGCGCCACCGACGTGCCCATCATCCAGTTGGCCGTCTCCAGCACTTCGCTCACGGACACCAAGCTGAACGACTTCGGCCAGAACGTAATCCGCCCGGCGCTGGCGGTGGTGCAGGGAGCGTCGGTTCCCTATCCCTACGGCGGCAAGCCGCGGGTGATCATGGTCGACCTGGACACGCACGCGCTGCAGTCCAAGGGAATCACGCCGGCGGACGTCAGCGCGGCGCTGCAGTCGCAGAACGTGATCGCCCCCTCGGGCGACGTGAAGATGGGGACCAAGGACTACTTCGTGGCGCTGAACAACAGCTCGGACACGATCAGCGCCATCAACGATTTCCCGGTGAAGCGCGTGAACGGCACCACGGTCTTCCTCCGCGACGTATCCCACGTGCATGACGGCTACCAGGTGCAGACCAACGCCGTGAACACGAACGGCCGGCCCAGCAGCCTGATGATGGTCCGCAAGACCGGAGGCGCCTCGACCCTCTCGGTCATCAACCGGGTCAAGGCGGTTCTGCCCGAGATCGAGCACCTGCTGCCGGCGGGCATGAAGATCAAGCCCATCTTCGACCAGTCGATCTTCGTGAAGGCGGCGCTGAACAGCGTGCTGATCGGCGGGCTCATGGCGGCCGGTCTGACCGCCGTCATGATCCTGCTCTTCCTGGGCAACTGGCGGCTGACGCTGATCATCCTCATGTCGATTCCGCTGTCGGTGGTGGCCGCGCTGCTGGTCATGTACTTCGGCGCGCAGACGCTGAACACCATGACGCTGGGCGGCTTCGCCCTGGCGGTGGGCATCCTCGTCGACAATGCCACGGTGGTGATCGAAAACATCGAACGCAACCTGGCGATGGGCAAGGCCCTGCAGCCGGCGATCGAAGAGGGCTCGGCGGAGATCCTGATGCCGACGCTGGTTTCGACCCTGGCGATCTGCATCGTCTTCGTGCCGGTCTTCCTGCTCCAGGGCACGGCCAAGTATCTGTTCACCCCCCTGTCGCTTTCGGTGATCATCTCGCTCCTGGCCAGCCTTATCCTCTCGTTCACGTTCGTGCCGGTGCTCTTTAAGTACCTGATGCGTTCATACGTGCATGTCCACGGGCAGCGCGGCGGCGCCCACGACATCCAGAAACACCGCAGCCTGAACCCGTTCACGGCCATCCACTACGGATTCGACCGGCTCTTCAACGCCTTCCGGAACGCCTATCGCAATTACCTCGCCTGGGCCGTGCATCGGCCGCTCCCGACCGCCTGTTTCTTTCTGGCGCTGATGAGCACGTCGGTGCTGGTTTTCCCCAAGCTAGGAATGGATTTCTTCCCGCAGGTGGATGCCGGGCAGATGCGTCTGCATGTGCGTGCGCCCGCGGGCACGCGAATCGAGGAATCGCAGGAACTCTTCGCCCAGGTGGAACGCTCGATCCGGAAGATCGTCGGCGACAACGAGGTGGACGTGTTGCTGGACAATGTCGGGCTGCCCTACAGCGGCATCAACATCGCCCTCAGCGATACCGCCACCGTCGGCCCGATGGACGGGGAAGTCCTGATTTCGCTCAAGGAGAAGCACCGTCCCACGGCGGAACACGTGGCCGCGCTGCGGCGCGAACTGCCGCGCCAATTCCCGGAAATGCGCTTCTTCTTCCAGCCCGCCGACATCATCAACCAGGTGCTGAATTTCGGGCAGCCGGCCCCGATCGATATCCGCATCACCGGCCCGAACAACGCCGCCGATTACGTGCTGGCGCAGAAGATCCTGGCCGACCTCCGCAATGTGCCCGGGCTGGTCGACGCCCACATTTTCCAGGTGCCCGACGCGCCGTCGATGAAGCTGGAGGTCGACCGCCAGTTGGCCAGCGCCATGGGCTTGAGTCAGCGCGACATCGCCGACAACGTGCTGGTGTCGCTCAGTTCCAGCGCCATGGTGGCGCCCAACTTCTGGCTGAATCCCAACAACCAGGTGAGCTACCCGCTGGTGGTGCAGACCCCGACCTACCGCGTGGACAACGTACCTCAGCTCTTGTCGATCCCGCTGGCCGGGAAGTCGCTCCACGACCCGCAGATGCTCATGAGTGTGGCCGACGTCCATCGCGGACAGGCTCCGATGGTCATGTCGCAATTGAACATCCGCCCGGTGTTTGACATCCATGCCGACGTGCAGGGAACGGACCTGGGAACCGTGGCCGCCGCGATCGAGAAGGTCGTCAAGGCCAACGAGCCGGATCCCAGGACCGCCATGCATGTGACCGTGGCCGGACAGGTCGTGACCATGCGCGAGAGCTTTACCGGTCTGGCCGGCGGCATCGGACTGGCGGTGGTGCTGGTCTTTCTGCTGATGGTGATGAATTTCCAGAGCTGGATGGATCCGCTGATCGTGCTGATGGCCGTCCCCTGCGCCTTGACCGGGGTCATGTGGATGCTCTTCGCCAGCCACACGCACATCAGCGTGCCGGCGCTGATGGGCAGCCTGATGTGCATCGGGCTGACCACCGCCAACGCCATCCTGGTGGTGAGCTTTGCCAACCAGCGCATGGCGGCGGGAGACGATGCGTTGACGGCCGCCATCGCCGGAGGTTACACCCGCCTTCGCCCCGTGCTGATGACGGCCGGAGCCATGATCCTGGGCATGGTGCCCATGGCCCTGGGAATTGGTGAAGGCGGCGAACAGAACGCGCCGCTGGGGCGTGCCGTGATCGGCGGCCTGACTTTCGCGACATTTGCGACGTTGATCTTCGTGCCGGCCATGTACCGATTGCTGCGAGGACGTCGATCTTCTGCCGGCACGCAAGCCGCATGACCCCTGCCGGCACGCGGCATTCCGCCTGCCCGCGAGAAACGAGACGCTGTACGAGGAGACCACTGCATATGAGTTACAACCCCGAACCAACCCAGGCCGCGCCGAGTCCCGGCTCGCCCAGCCAGCCCGTGGAGGCCGCGCCGGCCATGACCCCGGAGGGCCCGCACGGCAAGCATGCGCACGTCCCCACCAGCTATTCGCCCTGGACGAAGGTGGGCGTGGCGCTGTTCGTGCTCGCGCTGGCGGCAGGCCTTTCGATAACCTACGTTCGCGGACGCCAATCGCGGCACGACGCCGAGGCGGTCCTTGCCGAGGAGGCGCAGCGTGCGGCCGCGGAGCCGGCGACGGTGGACATCGTCCACGTTCTGGCAGCCCCGGCGGCGTCGACCTTGACCTTGCCAGGCGAGGCCCGTTCATTCTACGAAACCACCATCTTCGCCCGAACCAGCGGCTATCTGAGCAAGTGGCTCGTCGACATCGGCGACAAGGTGGCGGAAGGCCAGACTCTTGCCTTGATCGAAACGCCCGAACTGGACGACCAGATGGCCGCGGCCAAGGCGAAACTTCAGGCCCTCGGATCCGAGGTCCATGTCGCGGAAACCGCGGTGACCTTTGCCCGGGTGAGCTTCGAGCGCTGGGAGGCGGCCGCGCCCGAAGGCGCCGTCTCGGGACAGGAGCGGGACCAGAAGAAGGCCGAACTCGATTCAAGCGTCGCCCGTCTGGACGCGGCCAAGTCCCAGGTTGCCCTGGGTGAGGCGGACGAGCAACGGCTGACCACGCTGATGGGATTCAAGAAGGTGGTGGCGCCGTTCGCGGGGGTCATCACGCAACGTCACGTGGACGTGGGGGATCTGGTCACCGCCGGCAGCACGTCCAACACCACGTCGCTGTTCACCATCGCCCAGGCCGGGCAAATCCGCGTGTTCGTCGATGTCCCGCAGCCGGCGATTCCCTATATCAAGGTGGGCATGGACGTGGAAACATCGGCGCGCGAGTATCCCGGGCGCAAGTTCCTGGGCAAGGTCGACCGGACGGCCGAGTCCGTCGATCCCGCTTCCCGAACGCTCAAGGTGCAGGTTCTGGTGCCCAATCCCGACGGCACGCTGCTGCCGGGGATGTACGTCTACGTCTCCTTCCAGAAGACGCGCTCGCGGCCGCCGCTGCGCGTGCCTGCCGCCGCGCTCCGCTTCCGAACCGCCGGCCCGCAAGTGGCGGCGGTCATGCCGGACAACACCATCGAATTCCGCGACGTGCGGATCACCCGCGACCTGGGCGATTTCGTCGAAGTGGAAGGGAGCCTGGCCGTCAACGAGAGCGTCGCCTTGAACGCGGGAAACGACATCCACAATGGCGACCACGTGAATCCGCGCGATTCGGAGCCCAGCGCGGGCGGGGACGGCCCCATGCCGCTTCCCACCGCCGCCGTACGTGACGTGCATCAGACGCTGGAGACGCACTAGGGTCCACCCCGGCGCCGGTCCAGTTCCTCCCGGAGGATCTGCCTTGAAGAACATCTGTCGCTTTCGCCGGCTCTTCCCGCCATTGGTTGCCGCGACGATTGCGGGCTGCCAGGTCGGACCCAACTACCACAGCCCCTCCATCGCCGTTCCCGACACCTTCAGTTCCGGCTTGGACGTGATGCCGACAACCAGGCCATCAACCCGTCCGTCGGCCGCCAGCACGCGCCCGGTCGATCTGGCTCGCTGGTGGGAAGCCTTGGAGGATCCCCAACTCAACGCACTGGTGCAGCGCGCCATCGAAGCCAACTTCGACGCGCGCATCGCCGCCGCACGCCTGCAGGAGGCCCGCGAGGTCGAATTCGCCGCCACCGGCGGCATGCGCCCCGGAATCGGCTATTTTGCCGGCGACGCCAGCGCCGCCGCCGGTCGGGGCACCGGCAACAACAGCACCAAAGGCCGCATCCCCGCGCCGCTCAACGCCGCCGCCAGCACCACGGGTCTGGATGAAGTCACCCAGATCGCCGGCCTCGACGCCGCCTGGGAACTCGATCTGTTCGGCAGGTTCGGGCGCATCGTCGAGGCCTCGCAGGCCGACACCATGGCGGTCGCGGAAATGCGCCATGCGATCCTCATCTCGCTGGTCGCCGACGTGGTGCGCAGCTACGCCGACGTGCGGCATTATCAGTACCGGCTCGAGGTGGCGCGCCAGAACGTGGATACGCAGCGCCGCACACTGGATCTGGTGCGCATCCGCCGCAACCGCCAGTTGAGCAACGAACTCGATGTCGCCCTGGCCGAACGCCAGTCCTCCAGCGCCCTGGCCCGCATCGCCCCGCTGGAGGCGGCGCTGGCGGCCGCCAAGAGGCGGGTCGCCGTGCTGGTCGGCCGGTTCCCCGACGATCTGCGCGCGGATTTGGACAAGCCACGGCTGCTGCCCGTCACCCCGCCCCAGGTTGCGCCCGGAATGCCCGCCGATCTGCTGCGCCGCCGGCCCGACATCCGCCGCGCCGAACGCGAACTGGCCGCTTCCACCGCCCGCATCGGCGTCGCCACCGCCGACCTGTTCCCGCGCGTGGGCATTACCGCCGGCACCGGATTCCAGGGCCAGGGACTGGGACGTGAACCGCAGGTATCCAAGTCCATCTACTCGATCGGCCCCTCGTTGTACTGGCCGTTCCTGGACTTCGGCCGCCTTGATGCCGTGGTCCAGGCGCAGGATTTCCACACGCAACAGTTGCTCCTGATGTATCAGCGGTCGGTGGTGGTCGCGGTCCAGGAAGTCGATGACGCCCTGGGCAACTACGCCGGGGAGCAGGATCGGCTGGCTCAACTCGGCCATGCGGTCGAAGCCAGCACCCGTGCGGAATCCCTGGCCGTGCAGCGTTACAACATCGGGCTCGCCGACTTCCTCAACGTGCTCGATGCCCAGCGCCAGTTGTACGACCTTCAGGACCAGTACGCGGTGGCCCAGGTGAACGTCGTGACCCAGTTCGTCGCGCTCTATAAGGCGATGGGCGGGGGCTGGGAAGGCTACGAAGTGCCCGCGCCGCCGCAACCGCAACCGGCACTGCTGGCGGCCTTCAGGCGGCCGGCGACCCCGGTGTCCCAGCCCTGAGTCTGCGCCCTCGTACCCCCTTCATTGCTCCAGCTTGACGGTCAGAAACCTTCGCCTTTAGACGGAAGGCGTGCCGATCCTCAGCGCCGCCCGCCTCCACCACCGCCGTGCGAGTAGCCGCCACCACCACCGTGCGAGAAACCGCCACGGGAGGCAGTGCCGCCACCACCGCCCCAATGAGAGAACCCGCCGCCAGAATGCCCGGAGCTGAACCCGGGAGAGTAAACCGGTGACGGCGCGAATCTCGGTGCGGAAATACTCGAACGGTATGTGGGAGCCGGTGTGAATCGCGGGGAGAAGAGCGGCGCACGACCGCCGAGCGAGCCTGCTGTCAAGCTCTGACTGTGAAACATTGGTCCGCTGGTGCTGACAGCCGGCGACGGAGCGGTTGCCCGGCCGATCGCGCCCTGGTGTGCGGATGCGCCCGAAGCAGAGCCATGGAGACTTCCGCCAAAGGCAGTGCCTTGGTGGAGACGCGCGCCATTGCCATCGTGATCGCGGTGGTGGCGGCCATCATTGCAAAACCCATAATAACCCCAGCCCGAATAGCCGGGATACAACATGTCACCGCCCCAGCCAAAGTAGAGGCTATCGAGCGCGGGGCCATAGTCACAGCCGGGCTCGTACGGGTACGTGTAAACGGCGGGTGGAACGTAGCCGTACGCGCCACTGTAGCCGAATGCCGGATTGGGCGCGGCGACAGCCGGGACGGGCGCGGGTTCGGCCGGCACGCCGGCGGGCGATCCGATCGCCGTGGCGAGTTGGCCGTAGAGTCCGGCCTCGAAATCGGCGAGCCGGTCGATCCTGCCGCTGGCCGCGAGTTGGCCCACCACCATGCCGGTGGAGCAATTGTAGAGTTGGGCGTTGACGTGGAGCGCCAGGTTCTGGGCGTCGCAATTGCCCATCAGCACCAGGTCGGCATGGTTATCCCGGCCGACCGCGAGTGCGTCCTGGTCCGTGCCCGGCGCGGGCAGGCGGTTCGGCGGGGCGACCAGGATGGCAATCTGTTGCCGGCCGGACTCGGCCATAAGGGAGTCCTGAATGTCCTGCGGAATCCAGGTTTCGCCGGCCGGGCCGTTGAAGGACAAGGGCAGAACCATCAGCGCCGGCCGCTGAGTCTGGGCGAACGACGCGGCCGCAAAGCTCATGATGGCCAATTGGGATATGAAGTACCGCAACATCTGGCACCTCCGTGATTAGTTATGAGCCCCACTAAGTAATCATAGACAGCGCGGAAGCCCCAAGGTTGGTTCGTGCCGGCATCCGGCTTTTCGCCTGTCTGCTCGCAGGTCGCGCCGCTGCGACCGGCCTTGTTTTTCCAGTCCCGGCGTACCTATCATTCAGACGCGGTGGCTGCGGCTGCACCCATCTTCAGCAGGAGCCCGGGCGATGGATAGTCGAGCACTGCCCCGATCTCACGACCGCCCTTTCTGGTTGCGGTACGGCGCGGCGGCCGCCTATGTGGCCGCTGCCGTCGCGGTATGCATGGGGCTGAAACACTTCGTCGGCAACCCGCATCCGTTCACGCTGTTCATTCCCGTCGTCCTGGCGGCGGCCTGGTATGGCGGATCCGGCCCGGCTGTCATGGCGCTGGTGGCGGCCGTGCTCGGCATGTTCCTTGCCGCAGTCGGTGTTGATGCACGCGAGCCAACGGCGCAGTTGCAAGAAGCCGGGGCCGGCGGCGCCGTTGCCAGAGATCTGACCCTGGATCTTGGCAACGGCGTAACGATGAAGCTGGTGCATATTCCGGCGGGGAAATTTCTGATGGGCAGCCCCAATGATGAGAAGGGTCGGTTCGATAGTGAGACCCGGCACGAGGTGACGATCAGCAAGCCCTTCTACATGGGAGTGACCCATGTGACGGTGGACCAGTTCGCGCAGTTCGTGAAGGAGAGCCAGTACCAGACCGACGCCGAGAAAGATGGCTGGGCAGTGGGCTTTGAAATCAGGTACGGAAAGCTCGACGTGAGGACGATTGACGGATGCTCGTGGCGTAACCCGAGTTTCGAGCAGAAAGGGGATCATCCGGTGGTGCAGGTAAGCTGGAACGACGCCAATGCCTTCTGCGACTGGCTGTCCAAGAAGAGCGGCAAGACGGTTGTCCTGCCCACGGAAGCGCAGTGGGAATACGCCTGCCGCGCGGGGTCGAAGACGGCGTATCCCTGGGGTGACAACCCTGACGACGGCAAAGGCTGGGCCAACGCCTCTGACCAAAGCCTCAAAACGAAGTTGCCCAACGCGCCCGCCGACTGCAGCTTCTTCAGTTGGGACGATGGTTTTGCGTTCACCTCTCCGGTGGGGAGTTTCAAGGCCAATCCGTTCGGGCTCTACGATATGATCGGCAACGCGCGGCAATGGTGTCAGGACCGCTACGGCCACTATGACGCGGGTGCGGCCACGGACCCCAGGGGAGCGAACACAGGCAGCCTCCGGGTGCTGCGTGGCGGTTCCTGGCGCAGCGCGCCGGAGCGCTGCCGTTCAGCGAGCCGCGACTGGGATGGTCCCGGCTACCGGCTCGACTCCTACGGCTTCCGGGTAGTCGTAGCGGCGGGCGTGGACTGATGGTGTAGCCTGTTTGTCCAGCAGATCAGGCGCGAAGACCGTCTTTTCTCCGTTGCAACGTTGACGATGCGGGGTACACTTGCCGATGAATTACCTTGATATCCTATAGGAAACATAGGTATTTAGTGTATATTGCCGCCTCCCGACAACGGTTGTCCGCGGCCGGCAAACACGGGAATTGAGAAAGGATGTGTAATGAATCGCTCATCGTGGGTGCTTCGTGCGGCCGCGCTCGTCGCCGTCGCAGGATTACCAGTGTACGCCGACACCTCCGAACTGCAACAGCAGGTGGATGAACTCAAGGGCCAGGTCGCGGAACTTGAGGCGCGCCAGTCCGCCGGCAGCCGGGAAATGGCCGCCACCGTCGAATCGGTCCTGCGCGACGCCGAGAGACGCAGCACGATGCTCGCGGCCGGCGACAGCGGCGCGGGCTACGACAACGGCTTCTACATCCGCAGCGGCGGCTTCTATCTCCGCCCCGGATTCCTGTTCCAGTTCTGGAACGTCACCGACTACCGCAACAACACCAACAGCGGCGGCGCGGGCAAGAACGATCAAACCGAGAACGGCTTTGAAATCCACCGCGCCCAGTTGTTGCTCGAGGGAACGGCTTTTGACAAGGCCCTCCTTTACCGCTTTATGTGGAAGACAGACACCAATACCGGCAACCTGATACTCAACGATGCCTACACCACCTGCTTCTTTGCCGACCAGTGGGCCGTGCTGGCCGGCCAGTTCAAGCACCCCGTCAACCACGAGGCCGTCGTCACCAACGGCAATCTGCTGGCGACCGAACGCTCGCTGCTCGACGCCTACCTCGGCGGCGGAGCCTACAACCGTGTCCAAGGCGCTGGTCTGGTGTACGGCGGTGGCCAGGAGAACAACCCCATCAACGCGGTGCTCGCCCTGCACGACGGCCCGAACTCCCTGAACACCGATTACGTCGGACACTACCCCAACGACCCCTCGCCCACGGCCTTCGGACCCCATTCCTATGACTTCGGCGTCGGCGGCCGCTTCGACTACAAGGCCGCCGGCAAATGGGCCGACTACAACGACTTCACCGCCCGCAACGTCAAGGACACGCTGTTCGTGCTCGGCGTTGACGGCGACTGGTCCCAGGGCGGCGACGGCAACCTGCTCACTTTCAACGCCGACGCCCAGGCCAAGTTCACGGACGGCGTCTCGCTCTACGGCGGGGTGACGCTCGCCCATTTCGACGCGGCCGCCACCGGCGGCGACGCGGTCACCCGCTGGGGCTTCATCCTCCAGGGCGCGTATGCCTTCAATCCGGCCTGGGAAGTCTTCGCCCGTTACAGCTACCTCGACTTCGGCGCCGCGTTCACCAGCAGCAATGGCGACTCCGAGGACAAGTTCCACGAGATCACCGTCGGCGTGAATTACTACCTTGGGGAAAACGGCTCGGCCGGACGCCGCGCCAAGATCACCGTTGACGTGAACTACCTCCCCAACGGCACGCCCACCTCGTTCACCAAGTACGGGTACCTCGGCGACAGCAACTTCGGCACCGAGCTTGTCGTCCGCGGCCAGTTCCAGTTCTCGCTCTAACAGCCCCGGACGCACATCACCGCGCCGCGTGGGGCGCATCCTCGGGAGCACCCTGGAACAGACCCGGGTCGGCGTTACGCAGTCCCGCGTCGAAGCGTTCCATCTCCGGCGTGAGCACGGGCGCGCTGCCGGACGCACTGGGCGTCTCCGTCTGGTAACCGGCGCCCTGGCAGCCGGCCAGCGCGAGCAGAGCCGTGACGCATACGCCCCACAACAGAAATGCGATGGATTTCATTGGACACCTCTCGTACGTTGAGATTCGGACGTTCTGTCACTCAGATCGTAGGCGCCAGACTACGGCGAGAGGGATTACAAAACCGTAAGCGGGCGGGGCTTCCTGATCTGTGGCTGCTTCCGGCTACGGCTGCTTGATCAGCGACGCCGTGCTGGCGTAGTCGCTCAGCATCTGCGCCAACTGGGGCACCGAGCCGAGCAGCAGCGTCCCCACCACCGACAGGACGACGGCCGTCACGATCGGGAACTGCCCCTTCAGTGCCGCGCCTTCGCTCGCCGGCATGGGGCGAAGGAACATGGTGCCGACGATGCGCAGATAGTAGCCGGCGGAGACGGCCGCGTTGGCGACCAGAATAATCACCAGCCACAGGTTCCCGGCCGCCAGCGCCGGCGAGATCAGAAAGAGCTTGCCGAAGAAACCGACCGTCAAAGGCAGGCCGATCAGCGAGAAACAGGACACGGTCATCGCCAGCCCCAGCGGGACGTTCTTGCGCCCCTGCCCGGCCAGATCCTCGAAGGTCTCGGCCGAACCCTTGCCGTCGCGCGAAGGCAGCAGCATCAGCACCCCGAACGCGCCGACGTTCATCAGCCCGTAGGCCGTGAGGTAGAAGATCACCCCCGCCAGCGCCGTGTGGGGCGCCCCGGCCAGGGAGGCCACGCCGACCAGCATGTACCCCGAGTGCGCGATCGACGAATAAGCGAGCGTGCGCTTGATGTTGGTCTGCAAGAGGCCCAGGAGATTGCCGACGCTCATGGTGATGGCCGCGATCACCCACAGCATCGTCACCAGGCTGTGCGGGAGTCTGAAGTCGTCGCCGCCGACCGCGTGGAGGATCTTGACCGTGGCCACGATGCCCGCGGCCTTGGGCACAAAGGCCAGGAACGCCGTCACACTGGTGCCCGCTCCTTCGTAGACGTCGCCGGCGTAGAAGTGCAGGGGAAACGCGGCCAGCTTGTACGCCAGCCCGACCAGCACGAGCACGACCGCCAGCAGTTGCCAGGTGGGCAGGCTGCCGTGGGTGCGAATGGAACTCTGAAGGCTGTTGGCGATCTCGGTCAGGTTGATCTTGCCCGTGGCGCCGAAAAGGTAGGAGAATCCGAAGAGCATCAGCGCCACCGACAGCGCACCCAGGAAGAAATACTTGAGGCCGGCTTCCTGCGCCAGCGGCGTGCCGCGCGACATGGACACCATCACATAAGTGGGTATTGACACCAGTTCCAAAGCCAGGAAGAGCACGATCATGTCGTTGGCCGCGCAGAGCAGGATCAGCCCGGTCACCGAGAGCGTGAACAGTCCGAAGTATTCGCCCGTGTCGTGGCCGAGTTCGAGGGCGGAATTGCCGCTGGCATCGTCGTTGGTCGGGAAGCTCAACAGCGCCAGCAGCGCCCCCATCAGCAGCGCCAGCAGGCGTATGTACTGTCCGAACTCATCGACCCAGAGGGTTGGAGATAGCTCGGGGGGCAGGATATTGCGGCCGATCTGGACGAGGAACATGCATACCATGGCGCTGATGGCGATGATCGCGGAGACCCGGCGAATGGCCGGATTCTTCGAGCAGCCGAGCAGGAAGAGCAGCAGCGCCACGGCGGCGAGGATGATCTCGGGGAGGATGATGTGGAGGTCGGGCATGGTAATCAGTCATCGGTCATCAGTGATCGGTGATCGGTGGTCGGTCATCGGTGATCGGTCATCGGTTCCGACCGATCACTGTTCACCGATCACTGTTCACCGATCACTCTTCAGGTCCTTGTTACTCCGTTCTACTATCGCCACCGTCTTCGTCTCGTACGGATTCGCCGCCGTGTCTTTATTGTTCAGTAGCTGATTCACCGGGTGGTAGAACGTATCCATCAACTTGCCGGGGATCACCCCGATGATGACCACGGCCAGCGCCAGGGGAATCAGGATGCTCATCTCGCGGGCGCTCAGGTCCGCAGGTAGGGCGGTTTCGCCGAGACCGCCGTTCCCGGCTTGCGACGACGGACCGCTCGGCGAGCGGTCCCTACCCGAGTTGTGCGACGACGGACCAGAGTCGTGCTCGCCGGGAGTCTTCAGCGGGCCCCAGATCACCCGGGCGGCCAGATGAAGCATGTAAACCGCGCCCAGAATAATGCCCAGGGCCGCGAATGCCCCATAGCGAATGCCCAGCCCCGGCGATTTGAACGCGCCGAGGATGGTGAGGAATTCGGACGCAAACCCGTTGAGCCCCGGCAAAGCAATCGAGCTCAGCACAAAAAGGACGAAGAAGAACGCCAGCTTGGGCATCTTTCGCGCCAGCCCTGAAAGTTGGTTGATGTCGCGCGTGTGGTAGCGCTCGTAGATCATGCCCACGACCAGGAACATCGCCCCGGTCGACAGCCCGTGGTTGATCATGTAGAGGATCGCGCCGTACACGCCCTCGAAGTTCATCGCGGCCAGACCCAGCACGCAGAAACCCATGTGCGAGACCGATGAATAGGCCACTAGTTTCTTGATGTCCTGCTGCACCCACGCAACCAGCGCGCCGTAGATGATCGCCACCACACACAACACGCCCACCACATGCACCAGGCGCGGCGACATGGCGAAGCCGATCGGCAGCACCAGCCGCAGAATGCCGTAGGTCCCCAGCTTCAGCAGCACGCCCGCCAGGATGACCGAGCCGGCGGTCGGGGCTTCCGTGTGCGCCAGCGGCAACCAGGTATGCACCGGGAACAGCGGCACCTTCACGGCAAACCCGGCCATCAGCCCCAATGCCACCCACATGCGCTCGGTGTCGCTGAAGCGATTGACGGCATAGTCGGTGATCGTCGCGATGTCGAAGCTATGCGCCTTGAGCCCCAGGTAGAGCAGCGCCGCCAGCGTGAACACGCCGCCGGCGAACGTGAACAGGAAGAACTTGATGGCCGCGTAACGGCGCTCCGGCCCGCCCCAGATGCCGATGATGAAGAACATCGGGACCAGGGTCAGCTCGAAGAAGATGTAGAACAGCAGCGCGTCGCGGGAGACGAACACGCCCAGCATGGCGGTCAGCAGCAGCAGCATCCACGCGTAGTATTGCCTGGGCCGGTCTTGTATGCTCTTAAAGCTCGCCCAGATGGCCAGCGGCTGGAGGAAGACGGTGAGCATGACCAGCCAGAGCGAGATGGAGTCGACGCCAAGCCTGAGGCCAAACCCGATGATCGGAATGCCGGTGATCTCCAGCGTGAACTGCATCGCCGGATCATTCCACCGGTAAGCGCACACCAGCGGCAAAGCGGCCAGGAAACAGCCCAGACTGGCGCCCAGCGCAATGCCCCTCGCCATTTTGCCATTCGGCGCAAAAGCGCAGAGCAACGCCCCCAAGGCCGGCAGAGCGAGGATGACTGGGATCAGATGTTCCATGTTTGGTTGCGCCGGCTAAATGAATATCAGCAGAAGAATGGCCGCCACGCCCGCGAGCATCAGCAGCGCATAACCCTGAAGCCGGCCGCGCTGGGTCGTGAGCTTGAGTGCAAACCCGCCAAGTTGCGGAATGAACCCGGCCGTGTTCACCATGCCGTCAACCAGCCACCGGTCGATCCAGAAGAACGCCTTGCCCAGCATGCGCAGCGGCTCGATGATGGCGGCCTGGTAGATCTCATCGACAAAGTATTTGCCTTCGAGCAGGATGCGCACAGCGGGGAACCGATTGGCCAGCGCCTCGCCCTTGGCGCGGTTCTGGAGATGGTTCACGTAGGCGAGAAGAATGCCGAGCCCGGCGATGAGGATGCTGATGGTCATGAGCGACGTGTGCTCACTCGAACCATGTTCGACGATGTCGCTGACCTGACCCCAGACGGCCGGATCGACACGGCCGCAGGCCGTCGCCAACGTATAGCCGAGGGAAAAGGAAGGGCTGAATCCGAGGAAGTGCCCGAGGGCTTCATCGTGGGCCAGGAACCATCCCGAGGCGAGTGCCCCGATGGCCAACAGCACCAGCGGCAGGATCATGAGCAGCGGCTCGTGGTTGTGAGGCGCATGCTCGCTGGCGTGGCCGTGGGCATCATGCCCGTGGTCATCGTGGGCATGATTCTCAGCCGGCTCGGTCGGGACGACCTCCGGACCGAGGAAGACGCGGAAATAGAGCCGGAACGTGTAGTAAGCGGTCATCAGCGCGGTGAGCAGCATCACCAGGCCCAGGATCTTGTTGCGGTCCCAGGCGGCAATGACGATCTCGTCCTTGGAGAAGAACCCCGCCAAGGGCGGGACGCCCGCCAGCGCCAGACAGCCGATGAGGATCAGGATATTGGTCTTCGGCAGAACGCTCTTGAGGCCGGACATCTTCCGCATGTCCAGGTGGCCCAGCATGGCGTGCATCACCACCCCGGAACTGAGGAACAGAAGGGCCTTGAAAAAGGCGTGCGTGACCAGGTGGAACACACCGGCCACGGGTGCCAGCACGCCCATGCCCACGAACATGAATCCGAGTTGGGAAATCGTGGAATACGCGAAGACCTTCTTGAGGTCGAACTGACGCAAGGCGATGGTGGCCGCAAAAATCGCCGTAAACGCCCCGACCAAGGCGATGGTGAGCAAGGCAGCCGCATTGCCAACGAAGAGCGTGGAGCAGCGGGCGATCATGTAGACGCCGGCGGTCACCATCGTGGCCGCATGAATCAACGCCGACACAGGCGTCGGGCCTTCCATGGCATCGGGCAACCAGACATAGAGCGGAAATTGAGCGCTCTTTCCAAACGCCCCGAGCATGAGCAGGAACGGCAGAACCCCGAGCGTCGATTGCTGGAAGTGTGTCAGCTTCTCCAAGGGCATCACGAGCACGCCCGGCGTCTGAGCATCGCCAAAGAACGAAACCGTGCCGAAGGCAACGTAGGTCAGCATGATCCCCAGGCCAAAGCCGAAGTCGCCGACGCGGTTGGTGATGAACGCCTTCTTGGCGGCCTCGCGGGCCGATGGCTTCTGGTAGTAGTAGCCGATGAGCAGATACGAACAGAGGCCCACACCCTCCCAGCCGAGGTAGAGCATGATGAAGTTCTCGCCCATGACCAGACACGTCATCGAGAAAATGAACAGCCCCAGATAGGCGAAGAAACGGAAGTAGCCTTCCTCGCCTTTCATGTAGCCGGCAGCGAAGACGGTGATCAGGAACCCGATCCCGCAGACCACGCAGAGCATCACGGCGGTAAGCGGGTCGAAGAAGAACCCGAAATTGGCCTTGAAATTGCCGGCGCTGAGCCAGGTGAAAAGGTGGCGGCTTCGGGACAACTGGAAGTGCTTTCCGAGGGTGTCGGCCGACTCGGGAGCGGCGGCGGCATCGTGTCCGCGATCCTGAGACTCAACCCCGGTCTTGTAGATGCTCCCCTTGGGTGTCTGCTTTACCATTCCCACCAGCAACCCAATGCTCAGCACCGCGCTGGCCCCCACCGTCAGCCAGATCGGCCAGTGCGATTGCCCCTTGAGCCACTTGGCGCCCAAAAACCCCGCCGCCATCGCCCCCAGCAGCGGCAACAGCGGGATCAGGTAAGAATGTTCGATAACCCAATGGTCCATATCTGTAGGGTCCGCATTGCGGACCGT
>JBIOJL010000002.1:0-44545 GCA_044450885.1 Tepidisphaerales bacterium | reverse complement strand
GGCGCCGGCGGTCAGTCCGCCGTTGACGAAGAGCAGGTCGCCGTTGTAGAGGCCGCCGCTGACAGGCGCGCCGAGGTTGAAGGCGAGGGTGGTGTTGCTGTTGGTGGTCAGGCCGCCGTTGAGGGTGAGCGTGCCGAAGGTGCCAGCGGTCAAACCAGCGCCTGGGGCGATGGTGTGCGGGCCGGTGCCGGCGAGCACGGGACCGGCGACGGTACCGCCGGCCAGGCTGCCGGCGAGCGTGCCGCCGTTGAGCGTGACCGTGCCGGGGCCAGTGGCGGAGCCGACGGCGCCGTTGGCGGCGACCAGCGTGCCGCCGCTGATCGTGGTGCCGCCGGTGTAGGTGTTGGCGTTGGTGAGCGTGAGACTGCCGGTGCCGCCGAGCGCGAGGCCGCCACCCGTACCGGACAGGACGCCGCCGAAGCTGGTGCTGGAACCGCCGTTGACCGTCAGCGTGCCGGAGCTGAGGCTGACGTTGCCGCCGGTCGTGCCGCCGCCGGCCAGGGAACCAATGGTCTGGTTGTTGCCGTTGAGATCGAGGGTGGCGCCGGCGACATTGGCCAGTGTGAGGGCGGTGGCGACGGGGAGTTGACCTGCGCCGCTGATCCGCACCGTGCCGGAGTTGATGTTCGTGGCGCCGGTCCAGGCGTTGGTGGTGGTCAGGATCAACGTGTTGGCGCCAACCTTGGTCAGTGCGTGGGAGCCGCCGGATTCGGTGATGGCGCTGTTGACGGTGATGTCGCCGGTTCCGCCGATGCTGCTGTCGCCGGTGAGGATGATTCCGGCCAGGTTGCCGGTCAAGGCCCGCGTCGAGGTGGACGAGGTCAAGGCAACCGTCGGGGCGCTGGTATAGCCGGTCCCGGGATTAGTGATGGTGATACCCGCCAGGAGGAAGTTCGTGTCGTTGCCGGTGCCCGTGGGGTCGGTGGCCTGAGTGGTCACGGTGCCGCCGCTGAAGGTGATGGTCGGGGCCGCGGTGAACCCGGTTCCATTTCCGGTAATGGTGATGCCCGTGACCGTGCCGGTGGTGCCGCCGCTGAGAATTGCGGTGGCCGTGGCGCCGGTCCCGCCGCCGATGGTTACGGTGGGGGCCGCGGAGTAAACGGTGGTTCCACCGCTGATCGTGAAGCTCGTCGCAGTCACGCCCAGGGTTGCAGTGGCGGCCGCGTTCGTGCCTCCGCCGGCGGTGATGGCGATTTGCGGATTGGTTCCGACGCCGGTCACGCTGCTGCCCGTGGTGATCCCTGCCAGCGAGCCGCCGATGCTGGCCGGGGCGCCGGTGTTGACCAGAGCGCCGATGCCGCCGTTGCCGGTGCCGCTCAGTTTGATCGTCTCGTTCACATTGCTGGTCCCGGCCAGATCGAGAGTGCCGGTTGCGGAAACATTGGTTCCATTGTCCGTGGTGGGCAAGGTCAATCCGGTTCCGCCGAGGGCCGAGGCGTTGCCGATCCGGAGCGTTCCGGCATTCACCGTGGTGGGGCCGGTGTAGGTATTGGCTCCGCTGAAGGTCCAGGCGCCGGTGCCGCCGTCGCGGTAGACGGGCAGGTCAACCGTGGACCCGTTGGAGATGGCGCCGGAGATCAGGCCGTTGCCGTTGCCCCGGACGCGGAAGTCGCGGCTCGTGGTGCCGGCGCTGATGTTGCCGGCCAGCGTCAACGAGCCGGCGTTGGACAAGATGGTCGTGCCGCCGCCGCCGCTCTGCAGCGTGATGTTGCCACGGATGATGTTGTTGCCGGAGTCATTGGTGATGGCGCCGGTGTTCTGGCTGGTCACGAACGAGAGATTGGCGGGCAAATCGATCGGCGTGGCGGGGGTCGAGCCGAGCGACGGATCGAGGTGCAATTGGGGAGAGCCCGCGGTGCCGTTGGTGATGGTGATGGTCTTGGGGCCAACGCCCAGCGCGGCACTGTTGGTGATTACCAGCCAATTCTGGTTGATGGTGACGTTGCCGGTGAAGGTGTTGGCGCCGCTGAGTATCCAGGTGCCGGTGCCGTTCTTGTACAGCGAAGTGGTGTTCGTGGCGGAGTTGTCCGGGATGACGCCGGCGATCTCGCCCGTGCCCAGCGTGGAGCCCTGTAGCGTGAGGGTCTTGCTGCCCGCGCCGGTCGCGGTGAGGTTGCTGGTGAACTTCAGCGGGCCGGTGCCCGACTGGTCGACGGTTGCGCCGCCGGTCGTGCCGCTCAGATCGATCACGCGATTGGTGATTTCGCCAGCTCCGGTGTATTTCAATGTGGAACCATTGATGTGGATGTTGGCGTTGGTGCCGAGGTTGCTTGGCACGCCTGCCATGCCGATGTTGGCAACGCTGAGGACGCCGGCATTGATCACGGTGTCGCCGGGGTAGTCGTTGCCGGGGTTGGTCAACACCACCGTGCCGCCGCCGGCGTTGTACGCTTCAAAGATGCTCGGGACCGCGGGGGTGTTCGGATTCTGGGTGATCCTCGCGTTGATGACGAGCGTGGTGTTGGCGGCCGTGCCGATATCCGGGCCGTTGAGGCCGGCGGCTTGGCCGAACGCGATGGCGCCGGTGGTGCCGGCGTTCACGGTAGCGGTCGTGTTGGCCGGCTGGTTGCCGGTGATGGTGGCTCCGCCGCCGTTGTTGATGACCACCGTGTTGTTACCGAAATCGACCGTGCCCGCGGCGGTGAAGTTGAGGGTGCTCAGTGCGTTGGCCGAGTTGTTGAGCGTCAGGGTCGATGTGCTGCCCATGGTCAGGATGCCGGTGGCGGCAGCCGTGATCGGGTTGGTGACGGTGATCGTGTCGCTGCGGTTGAAGGCGAGGTTGGCGCCCGCGGCGATGGTGACCGGGCCGGTGCCGAGGGTGCCGGAGGTGCTGCCGTTGCCGATCTGCAGCGTGCCGCCGTTGACGGCGGTGGCGCCGTAGGTGTTGGCGCCACTGAGTTGGATGACGCCGGTGAGCACCTTGGTGAGGGTAAAGGACGGGGAATTCAGGGCGTTCGACGTGCCGATGTTGCCGGAAATCAGGGCGCTGCCGGCTCCGGTGTTCGCGGCGTTGTTGCCGATGGCGGCGTCGCCGAGCATGGTGATCGGACCGGAGAGGGTCGGCGTATTGGCGGTGCTGCTGTCCAGACGGATGACGCCGCGGTGAGTTCCGGCTTCATTGAAGCCGTTGCCGATGATGACGAGCGGGTTGGCGATGTTGTTGTTCTGGTTGGACCAGAGCTGCCCGTCGGCGTTGCCGTCGACGTAGACGATGGCATTGGCGCCGGTGCCGAACGGGGTCGTCACGGCGGAAGTCTGCGTGCCGACGCGGCCCTGGGTGATGTAAGTCGGACCCGTGTAGGTGTTGTTGGCGTTGACCGAGAAGATGCCGCCGGTGGTTCCCGCGTTGGGATTGCCGCGGTAGGTCACGCTGGTGGGATTGCTGCCATTATCGGCAATGATGGAACTGATGACGTTGGCAATATTGGGCTTGTTGCTGATGAAGACCATTTCGCCACCGGCTCCGGGCTGGATGGTCCCGCCGGCGAGGGTGCTGGCAGCCGTAATCGTCGAGCCGAAGAGCACACCGCCGGTGCTGATGGTGGTGACTCCCGTCGGCAATGTCAGCGTGTAAGCGCCGGCGGCATTGAAACGGATGCTGTTGATGGTGGCGGCGGCCGTAGCGGTGGCCGTCCCAGTGACGTCGACGTTGCCATTCGCCGGCAACGCGCCGTTGGCGCCAAAGGCCGTGTAGAGGCTGGCGCTGGCTGCCCCCGCGACGCTGGCGCCGACGATGTTGCCGGCGCTGACGGTGCTGTTGGCCGCCCAGTCGTTGCCGCCGACGGTGCCGATGATGGTGCCGTTGGCAGCGGTGAGCAGGGTTCCAGCCGTGCCGCCGGTGCGGGTGACGCCGTTGGTCGCGGACTGCGTTCCGGTCGGCAGCGTAATGTCCAGCGTACCGCCCACATTCCGGGTGAGCGTGCCCAGGCTGAGAGCGACGCTGCCGGAAGCGCCCGCGGTGAGCACCAGTGCCGAGGCGCCGCCATCGACCAGGGTGCTGGCGAAAGACTGGCTGTTGGCCGTCGAGGCCTTGCCGATGAGCGAGAGTGCGCCGCCCGCCACGAGGGTGTTGGCCGGGCCGCCGAGGGTCAGGGTCGCCGTGGGGCTGACGATGTTCGCCAGCGGCGCGCCCGTGGCAGTGAAGTCCAGGGCGAGCGTGGAAAGGGTTGCCG
The DNA here is from genome assembly GCA_044450885.1 of Tepidisphaerales bacterium. Taxonomy (GTDB): domain Bacteria; phylum Planctomycetota; class Phycisphaerae; order Tepidisphaerales; family Tepidisphaeraceae; genus JANYKD01. The sequence goes on along the minus strand of JBIOJL010000002.1, from coordinate 40,373 downwards.
GGTTGGAGGTAATCCCGGACAGGCCCTGGTTGACCGTCACGGCGGGGATGGCGCTGATGTTGAGCGTGCTGTTGCCGAGGGTAAAGGTTCCGGGGCCTTGCTTGAGGAAGCTGGCGCCGGTCAGCGTTCCGTTGATGACCGAACCTGAGTTGAAGGCGAAGTTGGTCACCGGTTTCGAGGTGGTGCCGAGGTCGACGGTGCCGCCGGTGATGGCCACCACGGTGCTGTTCAGGTTGGTGGTGGGTGTAATCGCGACGGTGCCCGCGGCGTCCACGACTTGAGCCAGGTTGACGTTGCCCGTCAAGGTAAGAATCCCGGATCCGGTTCCAGTCTTGGTGATGGTTGCAGTGCTGCCGCTCTGGCCGACGTTGCCCGCCAGCACCAGGTTGGCACTGGACGGATTGACGTTCATGTTGCCGGTGACGGCTGTCGGGCCAGTCACGGTCAGGTTGTTAAGGCCGTTGCTCGCGGCGCCAAGTCCTACCGCGGCGCCGGTGACGTTCAAAGTCGTGGCGCCGGTGCTGGTCAGGCTGGGGATCGACGTGTCGGTGCCGGTGTCGATGGTCGAGGTGCTTCCCGCGGCCAGCGTGACGGCGTTGGGGAACGCGGCCACGGGCAGCGCGGCGCTCGGGGTGACGACGGTGTTGGCGATGCTGCCGAGCAGAACCTGATTGCCCGCGGTGTCCGGGCCCTGGTAGCTGGTGATGGCGGCGGCACTGCCCGTGCCCTGGTAATAGCGCTCGACGAAGACGTGCGGGCCGGCCGTCAGGAAGGTCGTGGCATAAGGAATCTGGCCATCGACGCCGTGGTTGATGTTGTTGTTGACCAGCAGCGTGCCGTCGAGATAGACCTGGCTTCCATCGTCGCTCTGCGACCTGAAACCGTAGTATCCCGGCGTGGTGATATTGAGGACGCCGGTCCAGATGGCGGACATGTTGGTGGTGTTGATGCCGGTTGTGTAGGTCCATCCACCCGCGTTGTTCGGGAAGTTGATGCTGGCGAGTCCGGTGGTGGTCGCAGCGGGGGTTGCGGTGCCGTTGATCAACGAGACATCGTTATTCGTCGGGATCGTGTTCCAATACCTGGCGGCGAAGCCGGTCGTGCCGGCTATGGCCGTGCCGAGCGTCGGGCCAAGCCTGAGCATGCCGCCGTTCATGGTGACAGCAGCAGTGCCGAGGGAACTGGTGCCGTTGTCGGTCCCGCCGACGGCGAGTTTCGCATCGAGAATGCCGCCGGTGTTGACGCTGAACGTGCTGCCGGTGAAGTTGTTGGGCGTGGCGCTGCTGGTGTTGGTGATCCGCAGCGCCGCGTGCGGGGCATTGGCCGCCGGACCGGCGACCGTGATCGTCTGGCCGGCCCCGCTGATCACGCCGGCGAGCGTCATGGGCGCGGCGGCGGTGTTGGACGTGCCCATGGTGAAGGTGGCGTTGCCCGTAATGTTGCTGGGACCGGTGAAGGCCAGACCATAGTTGCCCGTGGTCAGCGCGGCGTTGCCGGTGACGGTGGTGGTGCCGGATATGGTGAGGTTCTGGGCGCCGATCGTCAGGCTGCCGAGGGTGATGAGGTTGCCGGAATTGGTCGCACTGGTGTCACGGTCGACAAACAGGGTGCTGTTGCCGGTCACGGTGAGGTTGGCTCCGTTGCCGCTGCCGAAGGCGATGCGCTGGCCGCTGCCCGTGCCGTTGGATTTCAGCGACAGCGTGCCGGCGGCGAGCGTGAGCGCTCCGGTGTAGCCCGAGACGGGGCCGTTTGTGTCCGAAATCGTGATCCCGCCGGTGCTGGTGTCGTTGATGGCGATGTTGCCGGCGCCGGCGATGCCGGCGGAGACGACGATGGGGCTGGTCGAGTTGTTGGTCCAGGTCTGGTTGGCGCCGAGGACCACGGGAGCCGTGATCGTCAAGGGCCCGGCGCCCGCGGCGGCGGTGATGCCGGCGGTCGGGTTTGCGGGGGTGATGGTGAGCGTTCCGCCGCCGCCGGCGATGCTGACGGCGGAGGTTGCGGTCGCGTCCACGGTCAGGCTCTGGATGGTGAAGTTGCGTCCCAGCGTGGTCGCGAGGTTCGCCGGGTTGGCATTGGTCGACTGGAAGTGGACGTCGGTGATGGCGTCGGGAGTCCGGAAGGTATCGAGCGTGCCGGCCGGGTCGCTGGTCCAGTTGGAGTTGTTGGCATTGCCGCCGGTGAAGGTGTTCCAGTTGGCGTCCTGGCTGCCCTTGAAGTAAGCGGTTGTGGGTGTGGGAGCAAGTGGCGTCTCGGTCAGTTGCAGCGACGTGCCGCTGTTGACCAGGTTGAGGGCGTAACCGCCGAAGTTGCCTTTTGTGGTGTCGAAGAGGATGCCGCCGCCGGAGTTGAGGCCGCCGCCGGGGGCGATGATCAGGGTTTGGGTGGTTCCGTTGAGGACGCTGGATCCGGCGGTGAGGTTCAGGTTCACGCCGCCGGCGCCGATGCTGACCTTGAGTCCGCTGTCGAGCACGATCTGGTCGGAGACGGGACCGATGTCCATGCTCAACTGGCCGGGATTGCCGGCGTCGCCGCCAAGGGTCAACACGGTGGCGCCAGGCGTGGCGCTCTTGAGGGTGAGCGTATTGATCGAGCCGTCGATGAGCGAGAGGTTGCCCGCCGTCGCGGCGGTGGCGCCGCCGGCGATGGTGATGTTCGGCGTGGTGGTTCCGCCGATGGTGTTGTTGCCGGCGATCAGGAAGGTGCCGCCGGTCTGGGCGGTGACCGTCGGGTTGGCCAGCGAGCCGGTGCTGGCCAGACCCAGCGTGCCCGCGTTGATGGTTGTGGGACCGGTGTAGGTGTTGGCGCCGGCGAGAATCTGGGTGCCGGTGCCGGCCATGGTCACCGCGACCTTGCCGGTGGCGCCGCCGCCGGCGTTGTCGGCGATGACGCCGGCGAAAGTGCCGGTGCCGTTGCCGAGCTTCAGCTCGCTGGTGGTGCCGTTAACGGAGTTGAGCACGCGGCCCAGGACCGTGCCGGTCGCGCCGGACAAACCGTTGACGGTGGGCGAAAGGCCGGCCAGATCGAGCGTGCCGGCGGTCGTGGCGCCTCCGTCCATGACGACGACGCCCGTGCCCGTCCCGGTGGGAATGGCAGTGGTCGAACCCAATCGGATCGTGCCGTCGGTGATGACGGTGTTGCCGGGATAGGTGTTGACGCCGGCCAGGGTCAGAATGCCGGGGGTGTTCTTGGTCAGAGCCCCGGCGCCGTTAACCGCGCCTACGTTCTGCAATGTGCCGGTGGCGAAAATCAGGTTGTCGATGGGGGTTAGTGTTCCGATGGCGTGGCCGGTCATGTCCAGCGTGCCGCCATTGAGATTGATTGTGGCAGTGGCGGTTCCAGCGCCGCCGAGTTTGACGATGTCGCCGGCCAGCGTGGTCACGCCACCGGTGAGATTGATGGTGGCGGTGGCGTTCAGGCCCGCGACCGTGCATTCCGCCATGTTGATCGACGTTCCCGTGGTGGCGCCGATGGCCACGGTGCCGCCGCTGATGTTGATCGTGCCGATGGCGTTGAAGTTGCCCGCGGCATTGTTGCCGGTGTTCGAGGTCGAACTGGCCAGCCTGAGGATGCCGTTCTTGATGTTGACGTTGCCGCCGCCGATGTAGAACGTGCTCTCGGTGATGCGGTCGCCACCGTTGGTGGTGCTGCCGCCGGCGCCCTTTGTGGACATGGTCAGGCTGTCCATGACCAGGGTGCCCTGGTCAAAACCGAAGGTATTGTACAGGTGGGCGGATCGGGGCTGAGTGCCGATGTTCACCGCGCTGAACAACAGATCCGCATTGTGCCCGCGCACGTCGAAGACGTTGGGGTCGCCGAGCACGCCCGTGTTGGCGGTGCCGGTGCCGATGTTGAGGGGAACCGGGCCGGCGCCAGTGATGTCCCGGATGACAAGGCTGCCGGTGGGGCTGCCGCAAGTGAGCGAGCCGACATCGCGGCCGCCGGTTCCGATGTTCAGGGCGCCGACGTTGAGCGTGGTCAGGCCGGTGCCCAGAATCACCGAGTTCATCTGTCCGGGGCCGGCCAGCGAGGAGCCGTCGCCGATGTTGAGGTTGAAGGCGGTGATGCTCGTCACCGGGGTGGTGTTGCTGACGGCCGGAGCCGGCATCTTCACGGTGGCGGTATTGCCGGCGACGTTGTTGGTGTTCGAGTTGTTGACCCGGAACACGCCATTGGTGGTGTTGAGGGAGACGGTGAAGCCGCCCAGTCCGCTCAGGTCCAGCACGGCGGCGTTGGCGGTGGCCGCGGCGTTCGCGGTCGAGCCAACCTGCACGGTGGCGCCGGAAGCGTTGTTGATGAACGCCAGCGTGCCGGCGCCATTGACGGTCAGATTGGTTGCGGTGATGGCAGGATTGGCGCCGTTGCCGATGGCAACATTGCCGTTGATGGTCAGCGTCTCGCCGCTGCCGATGGTGATGGTGTTGGCGGCGGTCGTGTTGGTCTGCACGGTGAGGGCGCCGCCGAAGGTGGCGCTGGCGGTGCTGAGGTCGAGCGTGCCCGTGGTGGTAACGGTGTTGGCGGTGCCGAAGGTCAGGGGGCCGGCCAAGTTCTGGTCCGCCGTGATGCGCAGGGTTCCCTGGTCGATGGCGGTGAGGCTGGTGTAGGTGTTGGCGCCGCCGAGCACCCACGTGCCGGGATCCCGCTTGATGACGCGGGTATAGCCTCCCTTGTTGCTGTTGCCGGTGGGCGAGTCGGAGATGACCCCGAGAATCGAGTTGCCGGTGGACGTGCCGTAGAGGTAGAGGGTGTCGTAGTTGCCCGTGCCGAACCCGCTCATCTGGTTGGTCACGTTGCCGGTGATGGTCATGTTGACGCCGGGCACCAGGATGGTGTCATGGCCGGTCCCGCCGGGCAGGGCCAGGCTGGCGGCAACCAGGGAGTAGCCGTCGCCGCCGGTGACGTACAGGCGCCCGGTGGCAGGCGCGGTGGGACGGACGATGCCGCCGATGGTGACCACGCCGTTGGTGCCGCTGCCTCCGATCGCCCGGTCCACGTTGATCGTGGAGCCAAGGGCGTCCCCCAGGCCGCCGATGTTGTTGATCGTGAACACATTCGCCAGCGTCGTGCTGGTGTCGCTCAGGACGGAGAGCGTCGTGCCGTTGAGGATGACCCCGCCAGCCGGCAGGTTGTTGGCCGCGCCGATGGTGAGAGTGCCTGTGGTGACGGTGGTGGAGCCGGCGACGCCGGAATTGTCGCCGGTGAGGGTCAAATTGGCGGTCCCGGTCTTGGCCAGCCTGCCGGTGCCGCTGATGGAACCGGGGACCGCGAGGTTAAAGGGCGTGTCGAAGGTGAGGGTGTTGGCGCCGATGGTGATACTGCGGTTGCCAAGTATGACATCGTTGGTGGTGGATTGCAGCGTGGCGCTGCCGGTGAAGGTGATCGGGGCGCCCGCCGCACCGAGGGCGGCATCGCTGTTGATGCCGAGCACGCCGGCGTTGACCGCGGTCCCGCCGCTGTAGGTGTTTGCGCCCGTCAGCACGATGGTGCCGCCGCCCACCTTGGTGAGCCTGAAGCTTCCGCCGCTCTCGCTGATGACGCCGCTGATGGTCCCGGTGCCGGCCGCGCTGCCGACGCTGCCGTTGGCCAGCAGGATGACCGGGCCGGTGGCAGTGGAGCCGTTGTCCAGTTGCAGTTGTCCATTGAGCGATCCGGTCACGCCGTCGAAGAGCTTGACGGTGCTGGCCAGCGTGCCGCCGCCGGACAGGTAGAGCGACGCGCCGTTCTGCACCTCGATGGAGGCGCTGGCCGTCGGCAGTTGGCCCGAACTGAGCTGCAGTTTCCCACCGGGGCCCGGGATGACCATCGTTCCATTGAATCCGCTGAGATCGCCGCTCATTGAGACCGTATCGGCGCCAGTGGCGGGAATCGCCACTCTGAGCGTGCCCGACCCGGCGACGCCGTTGGGCCAGTTCGTGCCGTTGACCGGACTGTTCAGGAAGAGCGTGGCGCCGCCGTCCACGGTGAACATGACCGGCGGCAGCGTGGTGTTGGCCTGCAGCGTGCCGGCGGTGATCTCCGTGTTGCCGGACCACGAGTTGGTGCCGCTGACTACCAGCGTGCCGTTGCCGGCCTTGGTGAACCCGGTGCCAGTGACGTAACCACCCAGGGTGAGCGTATTCTGCTCAACAGCGACCACGGGGCTGTTGTTGATGGTCACGCTGCCCGTGCCCAGGTTCAGGTCGCTGGTCCCGGTGAAGGCGAAGCTGCCGTTCCAGTTCTGGTTGTTCCCGGTGGTGACCGTGACCGGGGCGCCGCTGGTGTTGCCCAGCGTGCCGCCATTGATGGTCAGGGTACCGGCCTGGCCGTTGAATGCGCCCAGGGCCGCGGCATTATTCACGTTCAGCGTGCCGCTGTTGAGCGTGATTCCGCCCGTGAGGTTGTTGGCTGCGGTAAGGGTCAGGGCCCCGGCGCCGTTCTTGACAAGCGCGCCGGACGCATTGCCGCCCACGCCGACCGGACTGCCGATCGTGGTGTTTCCATCACCGTCGACCGTCAGGGTGTTGGAGCCGATGTCGACGTTGCCAGTGACGTTCAGGACCTTGTTCGCGGCGACGGTCCAGGTTTGCCCGGCGCCCAGGGCGAGCCTCGAGTTGATCGTCGCGTTCTCGTTGGCGGTGATACCGGCCGTGGACGAGGCCGGCGTGATGGTGAGCGTGTTGTTTCCGCTGATGCTCGTGCCGGCGGAGTTGCTGAAGGTCAGGGTCCGGAAAGCCATGTCCGCGCCAAGCACCGTGTCGTTCACCGCGGCGCCGCCGGGGAAGTAGACATCGGCGTTGGTGCCGGGAACCAGCAGGCTGATGGTCGTCAGCCCGGGATCCGTGGCCCAGTTGCTTCCGTTGGTGTCGGAGAGCGCCAGCACGTTGAGCCCGCCGGCCACCTGGCCACCGGCCCAGTACGCGGCTGTCAGCGGAATCTGGTCCTGTGCGATGGCGACTGAAACGCTGGTGTTGGTGGTGGTGAGCGACCCGGACCAATCGGTGCGATTCAGATAGCGGAGACCGTAGGTTGCGCCGCCGCTGGTCAGGCCGCCACCCGGTGCGCTCAGGAGGGTGTGGCTGCCGGGGACCGTGTTGCCGACCACGGCCAGGTCGATGATGTTGGCTCCGTTCGCGGTCACGGCGCCGTTCATGCTGATGCTGTCGGCGTTGCTGCCGACGGCCTCCAAGCCAAAGGTGGTGCCGTTGTACTTGATGCCCGAATTGAAGGTGAGTTGGCCGGCGACGCCGCTGCTCATGTTGATGGGACGGCTACCCGCGTTGAGAAGTCCGTTCACGGTGGCCGGGCCCGCGTTGGCATCCCCCGGCGCGGCCAGGGTCTGCGCCGGGCCGAGCACCAGGCCGGTGGCACCGAGGCCGCTCGCGTCGAGGATGCCGCCGGAGCCGATGGAGATGACGCTGGATGTGGCAATGCTGCCGGCGCCGGTGAGCGCCAGCGTGCCGCTGCTGATCGTGGTCGGACCGGTGTAGGTGCTCGTGCCCGAGAGGGCCAGCGTGCCCGGACCGATCTTGTTCAGCCCGCCCGCCGTTGCCCCGTTGTTGGAGATGGCGCCGGCGAAGCTGAGCGTGGAGCCGGGCCCCACGTTGATGCTTCCGGCGGGACCGACGGCGATGCTGCGGCTGGCGGGGAGCGCCACGTTGGTGTTGGCCAGCAGGGTGCCTCCGTTGAGGACCAGCGGGCCGGAACCCAGGTTGCTGTTGGATGCAATCAGCAGATTGCCTCCGGTGACCGTGGTCGCGCCGGTGTAGATGTTGGCGCCGGTAAGTTCCAGAGTGCCGGGGCCGGCCATGGTCAGGCCGCCCGTGCCCGCGCCGTTGTTGGCGATGACGCCCGCGATGGTCAGCGTCTGATTCGCAACCACCGCGACGATGCCGCTGCCCGATCCGCCCGTCGGACCGACCGCCACGCCGCGATTGGCGTTGAGGACGAAACCGGCGTTGGCCAGCAAGGTCGCGCCATCGTTGATGACGAGGCGTCCGGCCGTCGGCACGGCGGGCAGATGGCCCAGGTTCGCATCGTTGCCGACGCTGAGCGTCCCGGTGGAGATGGTGGTCGGGCCGTAGTAGGTGTTGCCGAAGCTGGAAAGCGTGAGCGTGCCGGCCCCGATCTTGGTCAGCCCGCCGCCGGTTCCCGTGCCATCGTCGATCAGCGCGCCGGCAATCGTGATGGCGAAGCCCTGCGTGTCGACGACAGCGCCTCCGGTCTTCACGTACACGCTGGCCCCGCCGCCGGGCAGGAAAGACGCCGACGCGCTGTCATTGCTCCGGGCCTGGAGTGTTCCGCCGTTGAGGTTGACGTTCATGGTCCCGATGCTGCCGATGACGAACCGGTCCAGCGACAGAGTGCCGCCGTTGAGGTTGACGTTGACGGTCGTCGTCCCTGCCGCCTTGCTGTCCGCGTAAGTGGGAGTGCTGGTGCCGCCGAGATACAAACCGTTCAGGGCCGCACCCTGCGTCTGCGTGCCGATGTTCAACTGGCCGCTGTTGATGGTGAGAGTGGAAACGCCATCGAGGGCCTGAGCCGGCGGGTTGGGCTGGCCGACGCGGACATTGGACATGCCGAGCAGGACGCCGACGTTGACAGTGCCGCCGTTGAGGATCAGCGAGCCGTCGCCATTATGGTTCTGCACGCCGCCGTCGGAATCGATGAAGAGATAACCGCCGGAAGGGCCGCTGAACTCGAGCGTGCCGCCGTTGACGGTGACGACGCCCTTGGCGCCTTCGAGACCGATGTAGTTGCTGACGGTGGAATCATCGGAGAAGCGAACGGTGCCGGCGCCGGCGTCGAGGGTCAACGCGCCCTTGCCGGCCACGCCATTGGCGTCCACGCCCCGGCCGACGATCATCCGGCTCGAGAAAGTGCCGCTCGACCCGCTGGCGAACTCAATGGTGCCGGAGTCGGTGGCGGTTACCGGTTCCAGGCGATAGCCGTTGGCGATCGCGCCCGTGAACTTCAGCGTGCCCGCGCCGCCTTTGGTGAGCAGATGCACGCCGGCGTCGATCGGACCGACGGTCAGCGTGCCGGCGTTGACGGTCACGACCCGATCGGCGTTCACCGTCACCTGTCCGGAGCCCATGTTCAGATCATTGCTGCCGGTGAAGGTGAAGTTGCCGTTCCAGTTCTGTGCGTTGTTGGTGGAGAGGGTAACGGCCGCGCCGCTGGTGTTGTCGATGGTCCCGCCGGTGATGGTGAGCGGGCCGGTGCCGATGGCCGTGGCGCTGTTGATGTTCAACTGCCCCGCGCTCAGGTTTGTCCCGCCGGTGTAGGAACTGTTTCCCGATAGAGTCAGCGTGCCGGTGCCGACCTTGGTCAGTGAGCCCGGCCCGGACAGAGCGCCCGAATAGGTGCTGGAGACGTTGTTGTTGCCGACGGTCAGGGCGACCGGGTCGGGGATGCCGGCGTTGTCCTGAAGCACCAGCCCGTTCGCTCCGGTCAGACCGCCGACGGTGAACGCCGGCCCGGGAACCGACGCATCGAAGACAACGCCGCCCGGGGTCAGCGTGGCGTTCTGCAGCGCGTTGGCGTCCATGAGGATCACGTTGCCGGCGCCGCCGGCGACGGAGAGAGTCCCTCCCCAGGTGTTGGGGCCGGCCAGCGTCAGCGTGCCCGGGCCGGCCTTGGTCAGATTGCCGTTGCCGGAGATGTTGCCGGTGATGCTGGAGGCAAAGCCGTTGGTGTCGATCGTGCCGGTCGTATTGACGGCGATCGGCCGGGCGATGGTCATGCCCGCAATGGTTCGCAGTGTGCCGCCGGCGAAGACCAGCGAAGCATCCGGGTCGCCCAGCACCGCATCGCTGCCGGCCGTTACCACGCCGCTGTTGATGGTCACGCCCTCAAAACTGTTGCCGGAATTGGTCAGCGCCAGCGTGCCGGCGCCGGCCACGGTCAGCCGCTGGGTGCCGCCGATCGGCCCGCTGATGGTCAGCGTGTCGGAAACGTTGGCAACCGTCACGGTCGTGGGGTTGGCGAGCGTCAGGCCGGCGGCGATGGCGTGGCTGCCATTGAGGACATCCACCCTCGCGGTGCCCAGGACGCCATCGGTCGTGCCGATCAGGCCGTTGTTCAGGGTGATGGCGTTGGTGCCGCCGGTGGCGCCGATCTGGTAGGCGGCGCCACTGTTGTCCAGGACGATCGCGCCCACGGTCTCGGGGGCGTTCAGGACGACCGTACCGCTGGAGTTGCTGAGGAAATTCGCCACGTCGGTCGCCAGGCTGGGCACGCTGTTGCTGGAGGCATAGATGCCGGTCCAGTTGGCGGTCGTGCTCCAAGTGCCGCCGCTCGTTCCTTGCCAGTGTCCCCAGTCGGGGGCGGTGACGGTCAAGTCCAGCGAATTCCCGACCGCCTGGACCTGGACGCCGTAACGATTGGCGGTGCCGATGATCGCATTGCTGACGATGAAGTTGCTCGTCGGCATGGCGCTGCCGGAACTGACCAGATGGAACGTGCCGGCGTTGAAGCCGGCGACAGGCATGTAGGTGATGTTGGTGTTGGCGCCGAACGCTACGGCGCCGCTGGCGCTGATCCTGCTGTTGATGCTGGACGCGGGAAGTTGTTCGGGCGTGGCGAGCACGAACGAGAGCGTGCCGTTGTTGGCGACGGTGAGGTTGGCCACGCCGGCCGTCTCCGTGCCGCCGTTGCCGGGCGCGAATTGCCCGCTGCCGTTGATCGAGACATCGCCGAAGGTGCCGGCGCCGGCCACGGTGCCATTGACGACCAGCGCCCGCGGGCCGGCGACCGTGCCGTTGTTGGTCAGCGTCTGGCTGACCCCGAGGGCGAAGGACGCCGGCGCGGCCAGGTTGTCGGTGACCGCCGTCGTGTCGAGCGTGGCGCCGCTGCTGACGGTGATGGGGGTGCTGTTGGGGAGCGGGTTAAAGCCGCTCAGCGCGAGCGTGCCGGCCTGCACGGCAGTGGGACCGTGGTAGGCCGTGTTGATCAGCGTCAGCGTCCCGGTCGTGGTCTTGGTCAGCCCGGTTGCGCCGTTGTTGATCTCGGTGACGTTCTTGAGGGTGCCGGAGGCGAAAGTAAGCACGTCGATCGGCGTTGCGCCGCCGATGACGTGATTGGTCATGTCGAGCGTGCCGCCGCCGAGGGTGATTGTCGAGGTCACCGCGGCCGTGGGGAGCCCACCCTCGAGGATGTCGGAGTTGGACGTGACCAGGCCGGTGCCGGTGATGTTGAGGCTGCCGGCGGCGGTGCCGGCGGTGACCTGCGTGCCAAGAGTGAAGCCGCCGGTGCCGACCGTGAGGGTGCCGCCGCTGACGTTGATATTGGCGATGGCGGCTCCGCCGCCGCTGGCGGACTTGGTGGCGGCAATCATCGTGCCGGTGCTGAATGCGCCGCCGGTGATGTTGAGGTTGCTCGTCACATTGCCCGTGCCGGTGCCGCTGTGGGCGGACATCGTGGTGACGCCGCTGACGGTGAACGTGCCGCCGCCCAGGTTGACGGCGTTGGCCGTGGTGTTCGATCCGGACCCGCTGTTCGACTTTTGGCCCAGGTTGAGGGTGGTGGCGGTAAACGTGCCGGTGTCGAAGGAGATCACACCGGCTGCCCAGCCGGAGCTGTTGTTGTTGGTGCTGCCCATGGTAACCGTACTGGTGTTGACGGTCGACTGGTGCCCGCGAAGGTCGAGCGTACCGGTGATGGTCGCGGCCGTGCCGGTGCCGTTATTGGAACCGACAACGAGCGTCGCTGCGCCGGTTCCGGCCTTGTTGCCGATCGTGACCGTGCCTGGCGACGCCGGCGCCTGGGAGGCGAATTGGATGGTGCCGTTGTTCTTCGAGAGTCCGACGTTGATCGTGTCGGCATTGATGGTGTTGGTGCTGGTGCCCAAGGTGAGGGAGCCGTTCCCGCCGTTGGATCCGTTGGAGTGCCCGACGTTGAGTGTCGTGGCGGCGATCGAGTTGGTTCCGTTGGACAGGAGGAGCGTGCCGCCGTCGTTCTGGCCATAGCCCATCTGGACGGTGGTGACCGGGGCCGCGACCGTGCCCAGGGAGACATTGCTCAACCCGGTGAGGTCGAGGATGTTGGTGGTCGAGGTGTTGAGCTGAACGGTAGACGCGACGCCGACGGACACGACGGCGGCCGCGTTGTTGACCACGAACGATCCGCCGCCCGTCATCGTCAGCTTGGTGGTCGCCGTCTGCGTGGCCGTCCCGATGGCGAAGCCGACGTTGACGGCGGTGCCGGTAATGGTCAACGTCTTGCCGCTGCCGATGGTGATAGTGTTGACATTGGCCGAGTTGGTCTGCGCAACCAGGGTGCCGAACTTGGCGTTGGCGGTGCTGAGGTCGAGTGTGCCCGTGGTGGTGACCGTGGTGGCGCTGCCGAAGTTCAGGGTGCCGGTCAGGTTCTGGTCCACCGTGGTGCGGAGGGTTCCGTTATCGATCGCGGTGGTGCCGGTGTAGGATTCGGCGGCGGTCAATTTGAGGACGCCCGGCCCGTCCTTGGTCAGGCTGTTGGATCCGCCGATGGCCCCGCCGACGGTCAGCGTGCCGGCATTGACCGTCACCTTGCTCGTCCCGTTCAGGCTCACCGCGCCGGTGCCCATGTCGAGGTCGTTGGTGCCGACGAACGCGAAGTTGCCGTTCCAGGTCATCGGGATGTTGTTGGCCAGGACCATGGCGCTGCCGGTGGTGTTGTCCAATGCGCCGCCGGTGATCGTCAAGCGGCCGGTGTTGAGGGCCGCCGCGTTGCCAAGATTGAGCGTGGCGCCGGCCAGGAGGGTGCCGCCGGTGTAGGTGTTCGCCGCGTTGAGCGTGAGCGCGCCGCCGCTGCTGCCGGTCACGCCCAGGGTGCCGCCGCCGCTGATGATGCCGGGCTCGGTCACGGCATTACCGTTGGGATCGACCATGCCCGTCACGCCGGTGTTGATGGAAACGGTGCGGCCGGCCGAAAGCGTGACGGGGGCGCCGGCCTGCAGCGTGGAATTGCCGGTGAAGGTCAGCGCGCCGCTGACCGGTCCCAGCGAGCCGTCGGCGTTGATGCGCAGGATGCCGCCGTTGACCGTGGTGCCGCCGGTGTAGGTGTTGGCGGTGCCCGCCAGATAGAGCGTGCCCGGGCCGGCCTTGGTGATGCCGAAGTTGCCCTGGACGAGCGCGCCGAAAACCCCCGTGGCCGCGCTATCGACGGTGATGGTCGGGCTGAGGGTCAGCGTCGTGGTTCCGTTGAGGGTCAGGGTGCCGGTGCCGGTGAATCCGAAATTGCTGTTGACGGTCACCGGGTTGTTCACGGTCTGCGAACTGTTGCTCTGGAGCGCCCCGCCCGCGATCGTCAGCGTGCCGCCGAGCCCCAGGGCCTGCGAGCTTTCCACGCCGAGCGTGCCGGCGTTGAGCGTCACCCCGCCGGTGAACGTGTTGTAGCCCGACAGGTTCAGCGTGCCCGGTCCGGCCTTGGTGATGGCGTGGTTGCCCGAGATGGCCCCCTGGATCGTCGCCGTTGTGCCGCCGTTCACGGTGATCGTCGGATCCACGGTCAGCGTGGTGGCGCCGGCCATCGTCAGGGAGTTGACGCCTGCGAACGCGAAGCTGCCGCCGATGTTCAGGGCATTGCTCAGGTAGAACGAGGGGGAACTGGGACCTGCCTGCAGCGTCCCGCCCGTGACCGTCGCCGCGCCGTTGCCCAGCGCGTTGGAATTATCGACGATCAGCGTGCCGGCGGCGAGCGTGGTTCCGCCGCTGTAGCTGTTGTTGTTGCCCAGGGTCTGCGTGGCGCCGTTGATAACGAGGGCGCCGTTGCCGCTGATGAGTCCGCCGTAGCTCCGGGTGCCACTGGTAAGCGTCAGGTTGGCGCCGGTCAGTTTGACCTCGCCGTTGGTGCCGTCGCTGGCCAACACCCCGATGGTTTCGTTGGTCTGCACATCCAGGGTGGTGCCGAAGGTATTGGCGAAGCTGACCAGGCCGGTGTCGGAGATGGCGCTGCCGCCGGTCAGCACGATGGTGCCGCCGTTGATGCGCGTGGTGCCGCCGTAAGTGTTCGCGCCGCTCAGGACGAGCGTGCCGGAGTTGGTCTTGGTCAGGCCGGCCGACGCTCCGCTGATCGGGCCGCCGATGGACAGTTGCGTGCCGCCGGCGACATCCACCGACAGGGTCGGAATCCCGCCGATCGCCAGGGGCGCATCGATGGTGTTGTTCCCGTTCTTGTTGCTGATCAGCGAAGCAACCGTGCCGTTGTTCATCGTGATGGTGCTGTCACCGAGGTTGCCGATCGTGTAGTTGCCGCTGCTGCCGTCGAGGTTGATGGTGCCCACGGCGTAGGGCGCGTTCACCGTGATGGTCCCGCTGCCGTAGCCGAGGAAATTCGCCACGTCGCTGGCAATGCCGGGAACGAACGCCCCGCTCCAGCCCGGCCCGGAACCGGGGTTGTGCAGGGTCCAGTTGCCGCCCGAGCCGTACCACTCGCCGAAGTTCACGGGAGGCACGACCAGATACAAACCGTCGCTCCCCATGGCGACCGTCGGCACATAGCGCCCGACCGGGGTGACGGTGAAGTTGGCCGCATTTCCGGTCGAGGCCGGATTGGTAAACGAGATCAGTTGGTAATAGCCCGTGCCGAAAGTTGAAAGCGGCGTGAAGTTCAGCGTGTTGCCCGTGCCGCTGATGGTCATCAAGGTGGTCGCGATGCGGCTGTTGACGCTGCTCGAGTTCTCGGCCGCCGAGGGCGCGCCCAGCACGAAGTTGAAGATGCCGCCGCCGGTTGCGCCCAGGTTGGTGACCGTCAGCGTCTCGGTGCCGCCCAGGCCCGGTGTCACCGTGCCGCCGCTGGCGACGTTCACCGTTCCGGTCACGGTGCCGGTGCCGGTGAGGTTCTGGCCCGAGCCGACGCTCAGCCCGCCCGCCAGAGCGGTCGCGTTCAGCGTCGAGCTGTTGGCCAGGTTAATCGTGGAGACTTTTGGCAAACCGGTGCTGGCGAGAGTCAGCGAGTTATTGACCGTCAGTTTCCCGGGAGCGGCCCCGTCCTGGATCGTACCCCCGAACGTCCCGCCCGAATTCACGACCAGGTTGGTCGAATTGAGCGTGACGACGCCCGTGCCCGTGGTGCTGTTGAGCGTGCCGATCGTGACCGTGGGATTGTTGAAGTTGACGTTGCCTTCGGCGGTCAGGGTCATGGAGTTGGAAACCACTCCGCCGCTGGCCACCGTGAACGTCGCGCCGGCGGCGACGGTGACGTCCGAGTTCGCCAGGATGCCCGTCGGGGCGATGAGCAGCGTTCCGGCCGACACGGTGGTCACGCCGCTGTAGGCATTGTTGCCATCCAGTGTCAGCGTCCCGGCCGTGGTCTTGGTGATGGGATTAACGGCGTTGATCGATCCGACGTTCTTCAGGGTGCCCGAGGCGAGCGTCAGCGTGTTGATGGCATTGCCAGCGCCGATGGCGTAGCCTTTCATATCCAGCGTGCCGCCGTTGAGCGTCAGCGTGGTGGTGGCGGCACCGGTGCCGGCGCCGGAAACAGCGATATCACCGCCGACGGTCAGCGAACCACCGTTGATGATCAGAGAGCCATTGACGACGCCGGTCGAAGTGCGGCTGGCGAGGGTGATGCCGCTGGCCACTGTCGTGGAGCCGCCGTTGATGGTGACCACGCCGGTGGGCGTGCCGCCGACGGCGCCGGTGTTGGAGGCGATGGTGAACGGGCCCGCGATGTTGACCGTCGTGTTCGAGCCCTGGATCGTGAGGTTGCTGGTGACAGCGCCGAGGGTGCTGGTGTGGCCGGCCATGGCCACGCTGCCGAGGGTCACCGTGTTGGCGGCATTGGTCGTGCTGTTGCCCAGGGTCATGCTGGCGGTATACAAGAACCCCGTAGCGCTGGTCTTCTTGCCGAGCGTCAACGTCGAAATGTTGAGCGTGCCGGTGTCAAACGTGAAGGCGGCCGTGTAGTTGGTCGTTGCGCCGCCGTTGCTGGTGCCGATCTCGGCGGTGGAGAAGAGCGCATCGACACTGTGGCCGGAGAAGTCCACGTAGCTGTTGAGCAGGGTGTTGGTGTTGCCGCCGGCGACAGCGCCGACTTTCAGCGCGGCCGGGCTGTTTCCGCCGGTTTGCCCGCGGATGACGGCGGTGCCGGTGGAAGTATTGAAGGTGATGTTGCCGCTGCTGCGGGCGTTGGTGCTCAGGCCGATGTTGCCCACGTTGATGGTGCTTGCGTTGATAATATTGGTGCCGCTGCCGAGTTTCAGGTACGCGAACAGCCCGCCTTCACCGGCCATGTCGCCAACGCCAAGGGTGTTCGTCGTAATGGTGCTGTTGACGGCCAGGGTAACGCCGGTGGTGGCTGTGGTGCTGGTGGTGTTGTTGTCGCCGATGCGGAAGATGCTTGCTCCGCCCGACAGATTGGCGTTGAACGTCCCCAATCCGCTGAGATCCATGGTAGCCGAATTGGCGTTCGTGCCGCCGGTGGCCGCGCCGATCTGGACAAATCCAGCGGCAGTGCTGTTTGTGATGTTCCAGGTGCCGTTGCCCGCAACATCGCCCGTTACCACCAGTTTGGTGGTCTGGCCCGCCGCGGTGTTCACGCCCACCGTGGTGTTTCCGTTTGTTGTCAGTGTCTTGCCGCTGCCGATGGTGATGGTGTTGGCGGTTGCGGTGTTGGTCTGCACCAGGAGGTCGCCGCCGAACGTGGCATTGGCGGTGGTCAGGTCCAGAGTTCCCACGTTGGTGCTGGCCGCCGCCGCCCCGAAGGTAAGCCCGTAGGCCAGGTTCTGATCGACGCCGAACTTGAGCGTGCCCTGGTTTATCGTGGTCGTGCCCTGGTACACATTGATTCCGTTCATCGTCCACGTGCCCGCGCCCTGCTTGGTCACGTACGCCCACCCGCCGCCGATCGCCGCGCCGATGACGCCGGTGATCGTGTTGCCCGTGGTGGTGCCATCGAGGACGAGCCTTGCGTCATAGGTGGGCCCGGGGCCGATGGTCGTGAAGTTGACGTTGCCCAGCGTCACGTTCGCCGAGGTGGGGTTGTACGACAGCGCGAATACGCCGGAACTGCCGTTGTTGTTGATGTTGGTGGTCGGCACGCTGAGGGCATACCCGTGCGCGCCCGTCACCGTGAGGACGCGGGTGGCGTTGGTGCCGGTGGCGGTCAGCGTACCCAGCGAAAGCGTGTTGTTCAGAACCGTGGTGGTGATATCGTCCACGTTGACCGTCGTACTGGCATCAAGCGTGGTTGCGCCCGTGGTGACAAACGTGTCGTTGTTGGTGTCGCTGCGCAGGTCCAGGATGCCGCCGTTCCCGCCGTTGAGCGACAGGTTCGACCAACCGGCGCTCGCACCCGGGGCCGTCAATTGCAGCGTGCCCCCGGTCACGGTCATTGAACCAGTGTAGGCATTGACGGGGGCGATCGTCATCGTACCGCCGCCGACTTTGTTGACGCCCACGCCCGGAATGGTGACGGGCGCGTATGCTGCGATGTTACCATTCGTTGCATCGATGCCGATCATTGAGCCGGAGGCGAAATTCCCGGTGGTCGCGAGCAGAGTGGCGATGTCGGCGTCCGCCCATCCGGTGCCGCCGTACCGAACGCCGAGAGTGGCGCCGGCGGCCACTGACACTTTGCCGGGGACGTTCCAGCCGGGAAGGGCGGCCTTGGTCGCGGCGATCAATATGCCCTGGGTCACCGTGGTTGGACCCGTGTACGTGTTGCTGCCAGTGGTAGAGAGCAGGAGATTGGAAAAGACGCTGTTCTGGGTGATGCTGGTGACGTTGGCGCCGATGGGCGCGCTGATGGTGACGAGCTGGTTGCCGGCCCCCATGTTGGTGATCGTGCCGGTGTTGTTGACGCCGGTGGTGGCGTTGGTGAGGCTGATGGCGCTGCCGGTGCCGGTGGCGTTCAGGGTGAGATTGCCCGTGCCGGTGATGGCGCCGCTGAAGGTCATGGTACTGGCGGTGCCGTTGGTGTTGGTGAGGCGCAGATTGTTGGCCAGGGTGATCGGGCCGCTGAACGTATCCGCCCCGGAAGTGGACTGGATGTTGATCAGGCCGGTGGTGCCTCCAAGGACGTTGATCGGATTCGCGTAGCTCTGGGCGGTGCCATTGGCAGAGACGTTCAGCGTGACGGCGCCGGCATTGGCCGCCGAGTCGCCAAGGGTAATCGTGTTGGCGCCGGTGCCGGTGGTCTTGGTATTGGCCGTGGTCGAGGTGAGGTTGATTTGCCCGGCCTTGATGAAGATCCCGCCGGCGAAGGCGGTATTGGCGCCCGAGATCGAGAGCTGGGAAGTCGTGCTGTTCTCGGTAATGCTGGCGACGTTGGCGCCGATGACGCCACTGATCACGGGCGTACTGGTGCTGGTGCCCACGTTGTTGATGCTGATCGCGCTGCCGCTGGCGCCGATGGCCCCGCTAAGCGTGATGACGCCTGCGGTGCCGTTCTGGCGGATATTGATGGTTCGCGCCGCGGTGGCGGTGATGGCTCCACTGACGGTTAGTCCGCTGCTCAACGTACCGATGTCCAGATCGCTGTTGGTGAGACTGACCGGTGCGGCAACCGTCAAAGCCAGGGTGCCAGTGACCCCGGTGGCGACACTGATCGCCGCGTTGTTATTCCCGAAAAGATTGGCGGCGGTGTTGGTGCTGTTGTCAAGAGTGAGGGCGCCCGTGCCGGCGGCGATCGTCCAGAGCCTACCGGCATCACTGGCCTGCAACTGTCCGACGGTCCGGGCGGAGTCCAGCGTGGTCGTGCCGTTCGCCGTGGTGCTGTTGTAAAGGGCGATATCGCCTGCCGCGTTGGGGATGGCGCCGCCCCAGTTAGTGGCGACGCTCCAGTTTGCGCTGACGCCCGAGGCCCAGACGTAGGTCGCCGCCGCAGCCTGACTGGAATGGAGCAGACCCGCTCCAAAAACCGCGGCCAGCCACAGGGCCTTGCGAGCCTTACGAATATTCTTCCGAGTCCCGGCCGCGCGATTGATCCTGACGTTCATTGTATACTCCCTTTGCAAGTGGTTCACCATGTACCATCTCGAACGCAAACAACTCATCACCAGACTACGCACTCCTACTGGATTACCAGACGCCACAGGGAGCCTGTCCTGCTACGAACAGGCGCTGACCTGATGAAGTCCCGAAGTAGTTCGTCTGACGGGCAAAACAAGAGACTCCGCCAGCGACTCAATGCCGCAGCGGCCCAAATCAACTTAATTCGCCCCGAAAATACACCCCACTTTAACATCGTGGAGCCCTCTCAATTGTGCATCGGCCGGCGTGTCTTTTCACAGACACGCTCGTCCGAGCCGACTCCCGGGTCGCGAGCCACTTCGGCCCGCGACCGCGGACGCCCTTGACTAGAAACGTAAGGGTGTAGACGTCCGGGAGTTCGCACCTTACAGAACTCTCGGAGGCCCTCAAGGCTCGAAATCTACACCCTCGTCATCTGACACTTCCGTAATCAGTACAAATAAGATAACCCATGGTTGAAGCGGATGCAATAATAACTGATTATCTGATCGTCCTATTCTCCAGTTCTCCGATCTTGCGTTACCAGAATCGCAACCGTTAATCATCCATCAGCAATCTCTGCATCCCGCATTAGCAACGTATCCACAATCTAACGTAAATGCTTGTTAAAACTAGAATTAAATCCGGGAAAGGAGGTGCAACAAGTGCCTCCCCAGGATGGTTAATCTGTGCAGTGAAACGACGACAGTTCATGAGCTTGTGTATCGGGGCGGCGGCGGCCGCCGGCGCGGCAGGTGCGTGGTGGCAATGGGAACGTCGGCCGCAACACCACCCGGCGTTCACGCCCAAGCCGCACCCCATCCGCAAGGATGCCCCGAACATCGTGGTCATCCTCGCCGACGATCTGGGCTACGGCGACGTCGGCTACCTTCCCAACGGCTCGAAGGATGTGAAGACTCCGAATATCGACGCGCTGGCCGCTTCCGGCGCCTGGTTTTCCGCCGGCTACGTCTGCTCGCCGGTTTGCAGCCCCTCGCGGGCGGGCCTGCTCACCGGCATGTACCCCCAGCGGTATGGCTTCGAATTCAATGTGGCGCACATGAAGGATACGAGCGCGATGCCCGGCCTGCCGGCGGATGTGCCCACGCTGGCCGAACGCCTGCAGGCGGCCGGCTATGCCACAGGCATGTTCGGCAAGTGGCATCTGGGGGAAGCGCCTCCGTGCCGGCCGAACGCGCGGGGTTTCGACGAGTTCTTCGGATTCACCGGTGGATCGACCTCGTATTGGGGCAGGTCCCGGGACCGCCACACGCCGCTGTGCCGCGATGAAACTCCGGCGCAGGACATGGAATACCTCACGGACACCCTCGCCGGGGAGGCCGAGGCGTTCATCGACCGGCACAAGCACGAGTCGTTCTTCCTCTACGTTCCCTTCAACGCGGTTCACAGCCCCTACGACGATCCTCCACAAAAGTACCTCGACCGTTTCAAGGACGTGCCGGCCGCCGGCCGCCGCACGATGCTCGCCATCATCAGCGCCATGGACGACGCGGTGGGAAGAATCATGGCCAGGCTGCGGGCTTGCGGGATCGAGGGCAAGACGCTGGTATTCTTCCTCTCGGACAACGGCGGCGCCGCAGGCGAGAAGGGTTCCCGCAACGGGCGCCTGCGCCGGGGCAAGGCGGCCACGTTTGAGGGCGGCGTCCGCATCCCGTTTGCCGTCCGCTGGCCCGGGAAGATCAAGCCCGCCCCGTTCGACGCACCGGTCTCGGCGCTGGATGTCACACCAACGGCCCTGGCGGCCGCGGGCATTGGAGTCGACGGGCTCGATGGCGTCGATCTGTTGCCCTACCTCAGCGGAGAGAACCAGTCCGCGCCGCACGACGCGCTCTACTGGCGCTATGGCGAGCGCGCCGGCATTCGCAAGGGCCACTGGAAGTGGGCCGACAACGGCGCGCTCGGCAAGG
The DNA here is from genome assembly GCA_044450885.1 of Tepidisphaerales bacterium. Classification (GTDB taxonomy): domain Bacteria; phylum Planctomycetota; class Phycisphaerae; order Tepidisphaerales; family Tepidisphaeraceae; genus JANYKD01. The sequence goes on along the minus strand of JBIOJL010000002.1, from coordinate 19,534 downwards.
GGCTCTTTGATCTGGATAAAGACAGCGCCGAGGTCCACGACCTCAGCGCGCAGCATCCGGACGTGGTCGCGGAACTTCAATCGCAATGGATGCAATGGTCGGCCAAGATGAAACCCCCGGCCTGGGCGATGCCCGAGGTAAAAGAAGGCCCCCGCGGCGCTGGGGCGTAGTGGAGGCGGATGCACCGCGCATCATTCCGAAACGACGAACCGGAACCCCACAAAACTCCCTTCCGACAGCCACCACACGCTCTTGGGATCCTCCGGGTCGGTCTCCTGCCACGATGCCTTGAAGTAATTCCGTCCGCCCGAGCCGATCTTCCCGGCCGGCGTGTTCCACGCGCCACCTTTTGTGAAACGCTGCCCTCCTTCCGGCTGCACCCATTCGGCCACATTCCCCAGCATATCGTGCAGCCCCCACGCGTTGGGCTTCTTCTTCCCGCTGGTGTGGGCGCGCTCCTCGCTGTTGCCCTGGTGCCACGCCACTTCATCCAGTTCCTTCTCCGACAGCCCCTTGATCGCCGGCCCTCCGGCGCGGCAGGCGTACTCCCATTCCGCCTCTGTCGGCAGGCGCACTTTCTTACCCGTCAGTGTCGACAGCCGCAGGCAGTATTTCTGCACCGACTCCAGCGTCATGCGAATCGCCGGCTGATCGTCCCGGCCCCATCCCTCGGACACATCGCGCTGCGGGATGCTCGGCAACGTCTTGGCCTCCACCTCGTCATAGCGCCTCCCCGGCGGTAGAAACTCCCCGAATGCCCACCAGCCGTAGCACTCCCAGGAAACCTCGAGCTTTCCCATCCAGACCGGCTTGATCTCGACGCGCCGGGCCGGTTCTCCCTCCTTCGCCCCCGGCATCTCGATCGTGCCGGCCGGCAGTTTCACCATCTCGTACTCGATTGTGCTTCCGGGAAAGCGGAGTTTCATCGTCGGCAGTCTGCCCGGTTCTTCGCCTCCGGAAACCAGCGCCGCAGACAGGCCCAACAGTCCCATCACCAGCCAGCAAATCCGTTTCATGGTTCCTCCTCAGCGTCGCCAACGGCCGCAGCGATCACACGCTGACACGCCCCAGATTCTCCACCTCTACTACTGGACCCGCCAGGTTTGGTTTTCGACGGGCGCGACCATCTTTCCGGGAGGGCCGCAGTCCTCTGCGGCCGCTTTGCGGGGCGACCACTCCCGGCCGTGCAGGAGCACGGCCCTCCCGGATTTCTGGTCACGCCCTTTTCGACACGGCCAGGACATGCTCCTTGCTTCCTTCGCGCCCTCCGCCTCATTCGCAACACGCCAGCCAGCGCGTAGGTTTCTATTCCGCGTGGACCACTTGCCCGCCGCGCCGCACGGGCTGGCAGCCGAGGCTGCCGTGTGCGAAGATCGGGGCGAGGCCATTGTTGCGAACAGCAGACAGGAATCACTCGCATTGTGAGACAGCTTGATCGAACCGGTCCCCGACCTTGAGGATCGGCCGACTGTTCCCATGGAGGTTATCGTCATGCCCCCGACCGCCGCCCAACCCCCGATATACCGTATCCGCACCGCAACCAACGCCGACTCCCCGGCGGTCAAGGCGCTGATCTTTGGCGTGTTGCGCGAGTATGGCTTGAAGCCCGATCCCGAGAGCACCGATGCCGATCTCGATGACCTTGAGGGACACTATGCCCGGCGCGGCGGCGACTTCAGCGTTCTCGAGGACGGCAATGGCCGGATCATCGGGACGGTGGGCATCCAGCCGCGGGAGCCCGGCGTATGTGAACTGCGAAAGATGTACCTGGACGGCGCGTACCGGGGAAGGGGCCTGGGAAGAAGGCTTCTGGACCACGGACTGGCCGAGGCCGGCCGCCTGGGGTTTCGCCGGGTCGTGCTGGAGACGGCATCTGTGCTCAAGGAGGCCATACGGTTGTACGAGCGATACGGCTTCCGGCGATACCAGCCGGAGCACCTGGTACCCCGGTGCGATCAGGCGTACTGCCTCGACCTGGGATGATGGGGTAGAATGACACAACACAAGGAGATGCGATGCACCGCAGAGACATTCTACGCGGCACGCTGGCCGGCGCGGCGTACGCCGCCATCGGAGGATCGCTCGCCCGGGCCAAAGATGATCAGCCCGCGGTTTCGCCACCGGCCCCGCTGAATGACTTGGAGGAGGCGACCATCGGCCAGCTACAAGAGGCGATGGCCGCGGGAAGGGCGACGGCCGAATCGGTGACAACCCAGTACCTGCGGCGGATCAGGGACATCGACCGGGCGGGACCGACGCTGAACTCGGTCATCGAACTGAACCCGGATGCCCTGGCCATCGCCCGGGAGTTGGATGCGGAGCGGAAGGCGAAGGGCGCGCGCGGGCCGATGCACGGAATTCCGGTGCTCGTGAAGGACAACCTGGACACGGAGGATCGGATGATGACCACGGCCGGTTCGCTGGCGCTGGAAGGGTCGATCGCGCCCCAGGATTCATCCGTGGTGAAGAAACTGCGTGAGGCCGGGGCGGTGATCCTGGGCAAGACCAACCTCAGCGAATGGGCGAACATCCGGTCGTCGCGATCGACCAGCGGGTGGAGCGGGCGGGGTGGGCTGACGAAGAACCCGTATGCGCTGGACCGCAACCCGTCGGGATCGAGTTCCGGGTCGGCCGTCGCCGTGGCGGCCAGTCTGTGTGCCGTAGCCCTTGGCACGGAGACCGATGGCTCCATCCTCTCGCCGGCCACGGTGTGCGGGGTGGTGGGGCTCAAGCCGACGGTCGGGCTGGTGAGCCGGGCGGGGATCATCCCCATCGCCCACAGCCAGGATACGGCCGGGCCGATGGCCCGAACGGTGCGTGATGCGGCCATCCTGCTTGGAGCGATCGCGGGCGGGGATGAGCGGGATGCGGCGACGGCAGGGGGCCGGGGAAAGGCCCAGGCCGATTACACCAGTTTCCTCGACGCGGATGGACTCAAAGGGGCGCGGATCGGCGTGGCCCGGCAGTTCTTCCGGAGTCGGCGGGGAGCCGACCAAGTGATCCAGGCGGGCATCGAGGTCATGAAGGGGCTGGGCGCAGCCGTCGTGGACCCGGTGGAGATCCCGGGGCTGGGGAAGATCGGCGAGGCCGAGTTCGTGGTGTTGCTGTATGAACTCAAGGCGGACTTGAACGCGTATCTGGCTTCGTTGGGGCCTGGCGCGCCGGTCCACACGCTGGCGGAGATCATCGCGTTCAACGAGAAGAATGCGGCGCGGGAGATGCCGTACTTCGGGCAGGACACTTTCATCGAGGCACAGAAGAAGGGACCGCTGACAGACAAGCCGTATCTCGATGCCCTGGAGAAGTGCCGGCAGCTCTCCCGCGACGAGGGCATCGATGCGGTGATGGAGAAGCACCGGCTGGATGCGATTGTCGCGCCCTCCGGCGGACCGGCGGCCAAGACGGATCTGATCTACGGGGACCGCGATGTGGGCGGAAGTTCCACGCCGGCCGCGGTGGCGGGATATCCGAACATCACCGTGCCCGCGGGCGAGGTCTTCGGGCTGCCGGTAGGCATCTCGTTCTTCGGGCGCGCCTTCAGCGAGCCCGTGCTCCTGAGGCTGGCGTACGCGTTCGAGCAGGCGACGCGGGCGCGAAAACCGCCGAGGTATCCGGCGACGGTGGGGTGAGCGGGTCGCTGGTCTGTCGTCTGTCGCCGGCCAACTTGTTCCGCGGACGGGCTCACACGACCATGGCAACACTACAGTCACACCGCCGGTCGAGGATCAGTACGCTGCGTTCTTCACTCCCGCAGAGCCTTGAGACAACCCGCGTCAATCCTTGACCTCCACCCACGTGCCGTCCGGATTATATTCCGTGATCGCCTTGGCCAATTCGCGGGTGTTTTCGCCGAGGTTCTTCTGGTAGACCTTGCCATCCTGGTTGACGATGAAGGTCATGACCCCCGATGAGCCCCAGGAACTCGGGCTGGCGACCAGGGCAAAGCCCTTGGTCATCTTGCCATCGACGATATAGCTCATCTTGCCACCGGGCGCGGCGTCGCCCTGGGCGGTGAGAATATGGAAGTAGTAGCCGTGGTACGGCCGCGGCTTGCCGGGGATGCGGGGTTCCCTGATGTAGCCTTCTTCGCGCGCCGCCGCCACCAGGGGCCCCATCGGACTCAGTTCCTCGCCGGCCGCCGCGGGCCAGTAGAGCCCGTCCTTCTTGCCCTCGGTGCTCATGAAGTGCTGGGCGTACTGGCTGACATCGCCATCGCGGGGCTTGCTGGCGTATTCTTTCTGGCCCGCGACATGGGCCCGGCAGACGGCGATGGCGCCCAGTTCGTTCTCGCCGATGCGCCGGTTGAGCAACTCCTGTTTGCCGGCGGCCGTGTCGAAGAACCACTGGTCCCCGCTCTTGACGACGGGGATGGGGAATGGCCAGTTCTCCTTGCCGATCTGCAACACCGCCTTGTCCGGGCTCTGGCGATCCACCAGCAGGTATTCCGACATGTGATTGCCGAATGCCTGCATGTCGGTGCTCTCCTCGACGCGGTCGCCCGTGAGGACGTACTGCTTGCCCTCGGGGCCGAAGATGGAGATGAGCAGGTGGCGATCCTTGGCCAGCATGGCATCCTTGAGCACGCCGGCGGCCTCCTCCGGCGAGGCGAACAGCCTCTGGCCCGGTTCGGGCACGCCGGGCTTTTCCTGCGACAAACGGACATCGCCTTCGCTGTCCGAATTGCCGGCACAACCGGCTAGGGTCAGCAGGCCGATGAGGGCCACGGCGGCCAACACATGATTGCGAAGTGTGCATCTATCCATGGGGGTCTCCTGCAGATTTTGTGGTCGAGTTCGCGCGAGTCTCGGTCATTCCGGTCGATCAGTGTTTTTCCGGCGGCTTGGGCGTATGGGTCGCCGGCGGTGAGCTACGGCTGGCCGCACCGCGGTTGGCAGCCTGGGTGGCAGTGGCGGCGTGCTGGTATCCGGCCACGGCGCCGCCGCGAACCGGAGCGCTGGGCCGGGCCGCGGGCGACGGCGGCGCGGGATGAATGATGGTCGCCGGTGGCGGGGTGACATGAGGCGCCGGATGCTCTTCGGGCCGAATCGTGGTGCGCGGCGTCGGGCGGAGTCCGGCGGTTTCCAGGCTCTGTCTGCCGCGTTCGCTTTCCTTGGAGACGATGGCCCCGCCGTGTGTGGGCAGGACGACATTTCTCGGGGAATCGCTCCCAGGATGGGGCATGTAACCTGTGCCGGCGCGTAAATTGGGCGCGCGATCGATCGCGGGCCTTACCGGCTGGGGCACGGGCCTGCGAACGTCGTGCTCCCAGCGTCCGGGCTGGGCGTTCCTGATGACGGTGGTCTCCCGGATGTTGGTTACGTGCGTGGAGTTGTAAACCCCGGGCCGGACATCGAGGTAGTGATGGCTTTCGCGGCCGTCGTCATGCCACCAGGGGCGTTCCCGGCCCCATGCGCCGATGTAAATGGAGTGGTCGTGCCAGTCGAGGTCGTGGTGGAGCCAGACGCCCACCTGGATGCCCACGCCGAAGGTGACGAGCGGCGTGAAAGCGACGCCGACCGAGAACCGGCGCTCGTACACGACCCGCGGGTCGTACACCGGTATGTAGATGAGGTCGGGGTTGGCCGGAACGATGGCAATGATGTCTCCCTCCACCACGATGCGCTGCCTGTCGTTGGTGAGGAGATTACCCGCGGCGTTGGCCTGGGCGCGGAGTATCTGTATGGCCGACATCACATCAGCCTGCTGATGCACGAATGCGTCGCCGAGATTGTTCATCCAGTCGACGTTGTTCGCCAGGTAGTTCAAGGTGTTCGGATAGCGGGCAACACCCTGGACGCTGAGATCCCAGCTCTGGGCGTCGATGCCCTGGGGGCTGTTTCCCGCCGCCAGCCACTGCGCGGCCGCGATGACGTCATCGGGGTAGGTACAGGCGGCCAGAACCTGGGCGAGGATGGCGTCCGGGTAGAGGGCCACGGGGGCCGCGAGTTGCTGGATCTGCTCCATCGTCCGCGGGAGGTAGGTGACCTGGTAAGGCGGCACCACCTGTTGGGCGAGGACAGGTTTGACGAGCAGCGGACCTGATGCGGCAAAGACAACTGCAAGAACGACCACGACGGGATATTTCAGTCGGCCCATAGCCTGGCCTCGCTTTCGGTTGAGAGATGACCGGCCACAGGTTGCGCATCATATCCAAACCGGGGCGCTCAAGCCACGCTCTTTGCAGAATTTCGTCGGATGGGGTGTGCCCGCAAATTTTGGCAAACGACTTCTGATCGGGGTTCCTAACGCCGGTGCGTCGGCTGGCCGAAGGAAACCATAGGAATGGAAGCGAAGGCCCGGACGGTCCAATAATGTGGTATGGACCGACGATTCCCCGCCATTCCCATGAGCACCATGTCACGACCGACGCACTGCCGGCCGCATGCCTATGAGTTGTTTCGCTCGCAGATGAAGGCGATCGAGACGACGGAGGGTCTGTTCATCGCTGCCGTGGCCATCGCCATGCATGAACTCGCCCACGTTGACCCCGACAAACCCCACCGCGAGATCGAACGCTATGCCGAACTGGTGCGCCGACGGGTGCGGAGCGATTCGGTGGAGGCCAAACTGGCCCATCTGCACGACGTCCTGTTCGACGAGGCCGGTTTCGTGGGCAATTCCGACGACTACTACAACCCGGGGAACAGCTACATCCCGGTGGTGCTGGAGACCCGCCGCGGACTGCCGATCACGCTCTCGCTGGTCTACAAGGCCGTCGCCGAACGCGTGGGGCTGAGCGTCGCCGGAATCAACGCCCCGATGCATTTCCTGGCGGCCGTGCAGCAGGGTGAGCGGACGATGCTGGTCGACCCCTTCTTCGGCGGCCGGGCCCTGAGCCGCGAAGAGGCCTTCGAGCGAATCGAACAGGTGAGCGGCCGGGTGATTCCACGCGTGGACGAGATGTTGCCCAAGGCGACGCACCGCCAGTGGCTTGGGCGGATACTCCAGAACCTCATGAGCATCTTCGAGCACGCCGGCCAATGGCGCGACCGGGATGCGATGCTGGAACTGCGCGGGGTGCTGGTGACCGAGGGGTGAATTCGGTGATCGGTAATCGGTGACCGGTGCATCGTACCGAGCCCCGGACCATTATCGTGTGCATCGTAAAATGGTCTGGACTATTCTACGATGCACACGATAACGGTTCGCTCTCATTTGGCGCCCAGGACGACGTTATCGATCAGTCTTGTAGCACCCACTCGGGCGGCGACGGCGAGAAGCGTGGGTCCGGTCACTTCCTGCATCGGTTTGAAGGTGATGGGTTCGACCGCGGCGACGTAGTCCACCAGCAGGTGCGATTCGAGCAGCGCGTGCAACATCATCGTGGTCAGGCGGTTGGTCTGGCGGAAGCCCTGCTGGAAACCCTGTTCGGCCGCCCGCAGCGCCTTGGAGATGGCCAGCGCCTGTTGCCGCTCCGTGGCCGACAGGTAGCGGTTGCGGCTGGACATGGCCAGGCCGTCGGGCTCGCGGACGGTGGGGCACGGCACGATCTCGACGGGCAGGTTCAGGGCCTCGACCATGGCGGTGATGATGCGCAATTGCTGGTAGTCCTTCTGTCCGAAACAGGCGTGCGAGGGGGTGAAGATGTTGAAGAGTTTGAGGACCACCTGGCAGACGCCCTTGAAATGGCCGGGGCGTTTCTGGCCTTCGAGCGTGTCCGAGAGGCCGGGCATTTCGATGGCGATCTCGGGCGAACCGGCGGGATACATCTCCTCGACTTTGGGTACGAAGACGAAATCGACGCCGGCCTCGCGGCACTTCTCGAGATCGGCCTCGAGGGTGCGCGGATACTTGGTGAAATCCTCGCGCGGGCCGAACTGCGTGGGGTTGACGAAGATGGTGGCGGCGACGTGCGGCGCGACGGTCCTGGCCCGCTGGCAGAGCGAGACGTGCCCGGCGTGCAGCGCGCCCATGGTGGGCACGAGGGCCAGGTTGCCCAGGGACGAGCGAAGCGCGCGAACGTCGGAGATGTGGTGCAGGAGGTCCATGGATTTGTTCTTTGCTCTTTGTTGTTTGTTCTTTGTTGTTTGTCAAGCGGCGGCCCGCATGAGAGCGTCAAGGGCAAAGTACAAAGAACTAAAGCGCAGCGTTCAATCCCGCACGGCGGTCTCCAGTTTCTGCAGGAGCGTCTTGACGTTGACGCCAAGCGTCGGGTGGAGCGCGTTGGGCGCGATCTCGGCCAGCGGTTTCAGCACGAACAGCCGCTCGTGCATCAGCGGATGAGGCACGATCAGCGAATCGCCCGAGAGAATCGTGTTGCCGTAGAGCAGGAGATCGAGGTCGATGACCCGCGGTTCCCACTTCTCGCGGCGGATGCGCCCGATCTGCTGTTCGATCTCCAGCAGGCGTTTCATCAGATCCCTGGCTGACAGCGCGCAGATGGCTTCCACGGCACAGTTGAGGAATTCCGGCGCGTCGTCGGGGCCGCCTTGGGCCGGGTTGGTCAGGAACGAGCTGATCCGGCGAATCTCGATGCCCGGCGTTTCAACCAGCATCGCCAGCGCCCGGCGAATATGCGCCTCCCGGTCGCCCAGGTTGGATCCGACGCCGATGTAGGTGGTCACAGTTGATTTCATGGCTCACTCCAATGGTGCGTTGAAACGCACCCTACCTCAAAATTCAAACTTGCTCGACTCCAGCCGCCGGCCGATCTCGGCCAGGACCCGCCGCTCGTCGGCCTGGTCGTTGGCGATGAACGTCACCGAGAACCGGACGTACGCCCCGGCGTCGTCCCAGGGTACCGTGCTGATGAGTTTCTCGGTGATCATCCACTGCGAAAACGCCTCGCCGCCGGCGAACTCGATCCGTTTGCCGTCCTTGCCGGTGGCCGCCTTCGGCGCCTTCACGTACAGGAAGAACGAACCCCGGGGCTTGCGGGCGCCAAAGCCGCTGGCGTTGAGCACCTTCACCAGCCCGTCCATCCGCCGCGAGTACTTGGCCGCGATCTTCTGGGTGATCTCCGGGTGATCGAGCGAATAGGCACAGGCCTCCTGGATGGCCAGGAACTGCCCGGAATCGGTGTTGTCCTTCACATCCGCATAGGCCCTGACAATAAGCTGATTCCCGGCCACGAACCCCAGTCGCCAGCCGGTCATGTTGTAGCCCTTGGACATCGAGTGCAGTTCGACGCCCACATCCATCGCTCCCGGCGTGGCCAGGAAGCTGAGGGGCTTGCCCTCGCAGACCAGGGCCGCGTAGGCCGCATCGTGAATCACGATCAGCCGGTTGCGTTTGGCGAAGGCCACCACCCTGGCGAAGAACTCGGGCGTGGCCGACGCACCGGTCGGGTTGTTCGGATAGTTGATGACCAGGGCCTTGGCCCGCCTCAGCGTGTCGGCGGGGATGGAATCCAGGTCCGGCAGGAAGCCGTTTCCCTCAAGCAGCGGCAGGTTGTGTACCCGGCCGCCGTAGAACTTGGCATGGGTGCCGAAGACCGGATACCCCGGCGTGGTCATCAGCACCCCATCGCCGGGGTTGATGAAGCACGCCGGCAGGATCGACAACGCCGCCTTCGATCCGATGGAGTGGCAGATATTCTCCGCTGGATTCAGGCCGTCGACGCCGCAGACGTTCTTGAGCCAACGGACCGCCGCCTCGCGGTAGGCCGGGCCGCCGTTGTCGGCATAGCCGCGGTTCTCCGGCTTCTTCGCGGCCGAGACCAAGGCCGCAACCGACTCCGGAAAAGCCATCTCATCCGGCTCCCCGACGCCCATGTCGATCAGTTCCGCGCCCGGGTTGGCGGCCAGGGCAGCCCGTTTGGCCCGCTTGATCTTCTCGAACTTATAGATTTCGGTGCCTTTGCCGTAGCCGGCCCCGCCGATACGTTCCGCGAAGAGATTCTGGATGTAGCTGTCACTCATAATGGATCGAACCTTGAACAGACAATGAACATGGGGCGATTCTAAGAGCAGGCGGGGTTAAAGGCAAAGAGACCACAACCTGCAATGAACATCCGGCAAGCCCGAAACGCCGGGAGGGCCGTGCTTCTGCACGATCGCGGCCGCACGGAGTTCGGCCCTCCCGAGAGAATCGCCGCGGCAATGAACATCCGGCTTCGGCGTTAGTATAAAGACAGCACGCTCACAGGTGCGGAGCGTAGACGCAAACACGTTTCTCAGGAGATGTCAGATGACCATGAAATCGAGTCGGAGAATTTTCCTGCAACGGGCAGCCGTCGGCGCGGCCGCCATCACCGCGGCCAAGTACGTGCCCTCGCCCCTTGTCTGGGCGGCCGAGGACGCCAGGGACAAGATTCGCGTGGCCGTCATCGGCTGTGGCGGACAGGGCGTCAACACCCATGTGTCCACGGTTGTCAAGGAAGAGAAGTTGGTGTGTATCGTCGATCCCGACAAGAAGAAATATGCCAACGCCATCAAGCAGGCCCAGAAGATCGATCCCAAGTTCAACGGCGAAAGCCTCAAGACCTTCACCGACTACCGCCAGCTTTTCGACAAGGCCAAGGATCTGTTCGACGCGGTTTCGGTCGCCACTCCCAACAATCACCATGCCCTCCCGGGCATGATCGCCATGAAGCTCGGCAAGCACGTCTACATCGAGAAGCCCCTCTGCTACACCATCGACGAGGCCCGCAAGCTCTCCGAGTTGTCCAAGACCGCCAAGGTCGCCACGCAACTCGGCAACCAGGGCCACTCGGGCGAAGGCTACCGCCGCCTGTGCGAGTACATCTGGGCCGGGGCCATCGGCAATCCCATCGAGTCCCACTGCTGGACCGACCGCGCCAACGGCGGCACCGGCGGCCGGCCGCCCTCACAGCCCGTGCCCGATGGCATGGACTGGGATCTGTGGATCGGTCCCGCGCCGTTCCGCGAATATCACAAGGGCCTGCACCCGCACGACTGGCACAACTGGTTCGACTTCGGCGGCGGCTCCATCGGCAACATGGGCTGCCACATCATGGACGGCTCCTTCTGGGCCATGAAGCTGGGCATGCCCACGAGCGTGGTCATGGAAGAGGCAGGTGGCGGCAGCGCCGAGCAGTTCACCACCACCACGCGCCTCCGCTTCGACTTCGCCGCCCGCGAGAACATGCCGGCATTCAAACTCTACTGGTACGACGGCAAGAAGCTTGGCGTCAAGGACGCCGGCGCCGGCGAGGTCGTCGGCAGCGTCGACAAGAAGTCGCAGAACATTCCCCCCATCGCCGAAGAATGGGCCAAGAAGACCGGCCGCAATTTCGCCGGCGACCATTCGCTCTACATCGGCGACAAGGGCGTCATGTACACCGGCTGCTACGGCGGCGGTGTCGCCATTCTTCCGGCAGAGGCCCACAAGGCCTACAAGGCCCCGACGCCGACCCTCCCGCGTCTCAAGGGCAGCCATCACGCCGACTTCTTCCGCGCCTGCCGCGACGGCAAGCCCGCCTGCTCAAACTTCGAGTACGGCGCCAAGCTCACCGAACTGATCCTCCTCGGCGGCCTGGCCATCCGCGCCGGCAAGGGCAACAATCTCGAGTGGGATGCGGCCAACATGAAGATCACCAATAACCCCGACATCAACCGCTTCGTCAAGCGGGAGAATCGCAAGGGTTGGGAAGCGTAGGAAACCTTTGAACCCTTGACCTCTTGAACCTTCAACTCGGTTGCGTGCTCGGCTGCGTCACCGGCTGCGTCGCCGGCTGCGTCGTCAGCTCGGTGGGCAGATGCGTGCTGAGCTGGCCCATCGCCCGCAGCAATTGCAGATGATACTGCTTGAGCAGAAAATGCTGGTTGGTGATTTGCAACTGCGCTGACAGAAGCTGGTCCTGCGCGGTCAGGCGTTCGAGGTTGGTCCCCAGGCCGGCCTTGTAGGCCCCGTCCGCCTGCCGCAGGGCCTCCTCGGCGGCGGCCACCTGCACCTTGAGTTCGTCCAGCCGCTTGCGGCTGCTCTGGATATTCTCGAACGCGATGGCAACTTCTTCAACCACCTGCCGCCGCGTCAGCGACTCCGAGAGCATCGCCTGGCGGAGCAGCGACCATGCCGTCCGCACGTCCGCATGGATGCTCCCGCCGGTGAAGATCGGCAGATTCGCCGACAGCAGCGAATTCCACTGGCTGTTGCTCCCATAGCTCTGCTTGGAGATGAAGCCGTTCAGGTTCAGCGTCACGGATGGATAATACTGCCCGATTGCGGCCTGCACGCCCTGTTTCGCGGCCTCGATCGCGGCGATCGCGGCCACCAGGTCCTGCCGGTTCTCGGCCGCCGTCTGCTGCAACTGTGCCAGTTCCGGCAAGTGCGGCGGCGCCTTCACCGCGTCCACCAGCGGGTTACGCTCCGCATCAACGCCTGCCAGGAACGACAGCGTCGTCCGCCCGGTGCGCACGTCATTCTCCGCGGCCAGCAGCAACACCCGTGTCTGCGATGCCTGCGCCTCCGACTGGGCCAGATCCAGCGGCCGGGCCATGCCCGCCTTGCTCCGCCCGCGCATGTCGCGCACCCGTTCCTCCTGCACCACCAGCGAGTTCTTCAGCACCTCGACGAGCTTTTCTGAACTGATAATTTGATAGTAGGTGTTGGCTACATCCAGCAACACGGCCGCCTGGGCATCCAGCAGGATCGCCCGGCGCATGGCAATGTTATGCTCCGACCCCCGGTAGCGGGCCAGGTCGGAGAAGCCGTTGAAGAGGTTGGCACTGGCATTCACCGGCACGTCCACGTGGTGGTCGTCGCGCCAGTTGACCGAGTGCGTGGACTGCTGCACGTAGTACGATGGGACGAGGGCAACTGTCGGCAAAAACGCGGCCGCCGCCCGGTCCTTGGCGATCAGCGCCTGCAGATAGTCCTCGCCGCGCAAGCCCAGCCGTTCGTTGTGCTGGTTGGCCAACGCCAGCGCCTGCTCCAGCGACAGCGCCTGCCCCGGCGTGAAATCCACGGCCTGCGCGTCTTTGTCCACAACCTGGCGGTAGGTTGCGACCTCCGCCTGCTGGTCGACCTTGCAGCCGGAAGAAACGAGGGCTGCGAGAAGAAGGCACGGAGGCACGAAGGCACGAAGGCACGAAGTGAGAGAGGAGAGTTGTTTCTGCATGGTGATGCTGCTGGCAAATCCTCGATGCGAGCGGCATTGTATGGGTGCTGGGGACAGCGTCAAACCGGACAGCTTCTGGGACGACGAGGAAACCACCGGCCCTCTCTTCCACTTCGTGCCTCCATGCCTCCGTGCCTGAATCCCTTTGCCTGCGGCGAAGCCGCGCCGGGGTACCCGCGTTTGGGGCGCGACGATTCTCCCGGGAGGGCCGCAGTCCTCTGCGGCCGTTTCGCGGCGCGACCATTCTGGCCATGCAGAAGCACGGCCCTCCCGAATCTTTGGGCACGCCCCGCGTTTGAACCACGCCCGATTTTCTCACCTGCCGCCCCCTCCAGGACCGATAACCAGATTCAGGTGAGGCCGCCTCAACCCGGCCGCCTGGTTTGCCGATGCGTTGGATCAATGGAGATTGCGCGCTTTGCGCAAGGAACCCTATGGGAACGATTACTTCCGGAATCGGCCTCGTCAGCGGCATCAACTATTCCCAGATGATCGATTCGCTGATGGCCATCGAGCAGCAGCCGGTGACCGCACTGCAGGCACGCATTACCACCGAAAACAACCAGAAGGCCGCCTTCACCGACCTCGCCACGCAGCTCAGCACCCTCAAGACCACCGTTTCCAGCCTCGCGCAGGCGTCCACTTTCCTCAACCGTGCGGCCTCCTCGTCCAACCCGAACGCCCTGACGGTCTCGGCCGCCTCGGGCGCGGCCGATGGAACCTACCAGTTCCAGGTCTCACGCCTGGTCAGCAGCCAGCAGGCCATCTCGGCCGGATTCTCGGACACCTCGACCGCCCCCGTAGGCGCCGGAACCATCACCGTTGAACTGGGTGGTGGCCAGGTCAGTTCCGAAACCTCCCTGGCCCAGCTCAACGGCGGCGCAGGCGTCCAGAACGGACAGTTCCGCATCACCGACCGTTCCGGACACACCGGCGTCATCGACATTTCCTCCGCCCTGTCCCTCGACGACGTGGTTCAGAAGATCAATACCTCGCTCGACATCTCCGTCAAGGCCCAGGTCCAGGGCAACAAGCTCGTGCTCACGGACCTCAGTGGCCAGACCAGTTCCAATCTCATCGTCACCGATGTCGGCGGCGGCACGGCGGCGGCCAACCTGGGCATCGCCGGGTCGGTCAATAGTTCCACTCTGACCGGATCCACCATCAATTACATCGGCCGCTCCAGTGCCCTGGCCGGCCTCAATGATGGCCGGGGCATCCGCACCGCCGGCAGCGGAGCCGATTTCAGCATTACCGACTCGACGGGAGCAAGCTATGACGTAACCGTCGGGGGTTTGGGCACGGTCGGACAGGTCATCGACGCCATCAACACGGCCACCGGCGGCAAAGTCACTGCGTCGCTGGCCAGCGGCGCCACCGGGATCACGCTGACCGACTCCGCGGGTGGCGGAGCCTCGCCCACGGTGACGGCAATCGGAACATCCCAGGCCGCCCATGACCTGGGGCTGGACGCCGCGGCGTCGGGGAACACCATCACCGGCGGGTCCGTGCTGGCCGGCGTGGACACCATGCTGCTCTCCTCGATGCGCGGCGGCAAGGGACTGGATCTGGGCACGGTCAACTTCACCGATCGCGCCGGCAACACCACCGCCATCGACTTCTCCGGGGCCACCAGTGTCCAGGATGTCCTCGACCTCATCAACAACAACGGCGTCGTCGGCCTGCAAGCCTCGCTGAAGGACGCGGGCAACGGCATACAGATCACCGACACCAGCGGCGGCAGCGGTAATGTGGTCATCGCCGACAACTCGAGCACCACCGCCTCCGAGCTCGGCATTGCCGGAACCTTCACTTCCGCCACCTCCACCATCAAGGGCGCCAACCTGCAGCCCCAGTGGGTGAGCGAGAACACGCTGCTCAGCGACTACAATGGCGGCCGGGGCGTCGCCACGGGCAACTTCACCATCACCAACTCCCTCGGCGGCACCGCCACCGTCGCCATCACCTCCACCGACACCACCATCGGCGACGTCCTGAAGAAGATCAACGGCGCCGGCATCGGCGTGACGGCCTCCATCAACGCCAACGGCGATGGAATCCTGCTCACCGACAGCAACGGCGGGGGCGCCGGCATGGTTGTCGCCGACACCACCGCGCAGACGGCGTCCAACCTCAACATCGAGGGAACGGCGACCGGAAACACCATCGACGGCGCGTTCGAGAAGACCTTCACCGTCAGCAGCACGGATACGCTCGATTCGGTCGTCAGCATGTTGAACAGCACCGCCTTTGCCGTCAGCGCCTCGACGATCAACGATGGCTCGGGCTCTGCGGCCAATCGCTTGTCGCTGACCTCGCGGTTTTCCGGAAAGGCCGGGCAGTTCGTTTTCGACGCCGGCAACACGCAGTTGCAGACAACCAATCTCGTCGAGGCCCAGGACGCGGCCGTCTTTTTCGGAGGCAGCGGCAGCCAGAAACCCATATTGATCTCGTCGTCCACGAACCAGCTCACCAATGTCGTTCGCGGACTGACCCTCACCCTCACCGGCGTCTCGGCCAGTCCGGTGACCGTCAGCGTCACCGACGACAACAGCAACGTGCTCAACCAGATCAATACGTTTGTGACTGGTTTCAACGGCATCATGGACAAGATCGGCACGCTGACCGCCTTCAACAGCGATCCCACCCAGCAAGGCATTCTGCTGGGCGATCCCACCGTCCAGCAAGTCCAGTCCGATCTCTACAACGCCATCCAATCGGTGGTCACCGGTACGGGAAACTTCCACACCATCGCGGATATCGGCCTGACCCTGGACGACAAGGGCGACCTCCAATTCGATCAGACCAAATTCCAGCAGGCATATGCCAGCGACCCGGAGAATTTCAAGAAATTCTTCAGCCAGTTGCAGGCCGCCTCGGGCACCACATCCGCCCAGACCGGCATGGGAACGATCGTCCAGAATGCGATTAACGGGATGATCGATCCGACCAACGGCATTCTGACGCTCACCAACACGACCATCGACGCCCAGGTCCAGAGCTTCAACGACCGGATCTCGCAGCTCAACGATCTGCTGGCCTCCAAGAAGACGCGGCTGCAGACGCAGTTCGCCAACCTGGAAGGGGTGCTGGCGCAGATGCAGACGCAGCAGCAGGCGCTGACGAGCTTCACCAATTCGATCAATAGCGCGGCCGCCGCCTCCTCCACGGCAACAAAACAAGTGGCGTAGTCCGATAAACCGGACACAGGGGGTCCGCCTCGGGCAATCGCGGGGCGGGCTCAACCGCCCACCCCGACGCTGCCGATATGAATGGTGCGGCCATTGCCGGCCGAGACGCTATGAACGGACAGGCCGCCAATTCCTATCTGAAGACCAAGGTGCTTACGGCGACCCCGGAGCAGCTTCAGTTGATGCTCTATGACGGGGCCATCCGCTTCTGCGACCAGGCCCGCGTGGCCATCCAGGAAAAGAGCTGGGAACAAAGCTACCACCTGATCACCCGCGTGCAGCGGATCATCGTCGAGATGCTGTGTGCCTTGAAGCACGACGTCAGCCCCGACCTCTGCGGGAAACTTGCCTCGCTCTACAACTTCGCCTACCGCAAGCTCATCGAAGCCAACATCGAGCACGACATCGCCGCCCTGAACGAAGCCGCCAACGTGCTGCGGTTCCAGCGGGAGACCTGGGTGATGCTGCTGGACAAGCTGTCGCGCCAAAAGGCGACGACGGTGGCCAGGAAGCTCGACCTTCCCGCGCCCGACGCCCGCATGGAAGCGAGCATCAGCGTGCAGGGGTGAGCGGCCGGGTTCAGGGGCGGGGTCGGCACGGGGCGGCGCGCATCTGCCGCTCCTCACTCACTCAACTTGACACTTGCCTCGCGAGATCGCACTATTTCTACCGCGGTCGAGTTGGCAAAGCCAAGGGAGAACAATCATGTCTACCGGATCACTGCGATCTATCGTGGCCTGTGGCCTGGTTCTACTGCTCGTATTGCCCGCCTGGGGCGCCCAATCCAACGGCAATCCGCTGGCGGCGCCCCAGCCGTTTGCCGGCACGTTCCGGAATGACAAGCTCACCGTCAAACTCGAGTACGATGCCACCCTTCCGGTCCCATCGTACAAAGGCGAGATCGAGTTGGGCCCGGCCACATTCCCCGCCCGCGGCACGGTCAAGGATGGCAAGCTCGAGGGCAGTTTCGTCGACAAGGACGGCAACTCCTTCGCATTTGTCGCGGCCCTGGAAGGCGACACCCTGACGCTCACCAGCGGCGGCACCACCTACAAACTTTCCGCACAGCGACCGGCCGTCAATCCCCTGGCCCAGCCGCAGAACCCGCTGGCGCAAACTCCGGCACCGATCCGTCCCACCCCGGTCAAGCCGGATGCGGAGCCACCCGTTGCGGTGCCGCCGGCCGGCAATCAGCCGGGCAACGCCGGCGTGGGCATGCACATAACCCTCACCGGCGAAGGCGCCATTGTCGTGGATGAACTGGTCGACAAGGGTCCGGCCGCCAGGGGCGGCGTGCGCGTGGGCGATCGACTCATCGCCGTTGACGATCGCCCGTTACGCAATGTGCAGGATCTGGGCACCATGCTCCCCGGCGCGCCCGGGAGTACGATGAAGCTCAAGGTCCAGCGCGGCAACCAGCCACTCGAATTCAACCTGATCCGCGAAGTCACGCAGCGCCCGGGTAATGCTCCGGGTGGCAATCCTCCGGGCCCGGGCGCGCAAGCACCGGCCGCGCCGCCCAAGGGACAGGAAGTGCAACTGGTGCAATACTCGATCCAAGACCCCGCCCTCAATCTGCCGGCGCTGGCTTTTGTGGCCCCGGCCGACTGGACCCGCCAGGGCGAAGTGGCCTGGACCGGGCACATTGCCCCGGCCGCCATCACCCTGCTGCGCATCGCCAATCCCAAGGGCCCGGAAGAACTGCTGCTCTATCCCACCGTCTCGTTTACCACCGGCAATCCGCAGCAGGCGCTTGGCGCTCCCAACCATCCTTATCTGGACGTGGCCGGTTCGATTCGCCAGATCATCATTCCCCGTTGCCGCCCCGAGGCCCGCAACGGCAAGGAACTGGGCTTCCAGGAAATGCCCAAGATAGCCGAGGAATACAACAAGCAGGCGCTGGCGCAGAAGATTCGCATACCGCAGATCCAGGCCGGCCGTCTGCTGGTCGAGTACACGTTGGATGACCGTCCCATGCTGGAGATGTTCTATTGCGTGACGACGGCCATCAACACCCCCAATGGCACCCTGTGGAGCATCGACAAGGCATTTTCCTATCGCTCCAGCAAAGACAAGTTCTACGGCGAGGCGCCGTTGTTCAACTGGATGGCGGTCTGCCTTCGTGAGAATCCGCAATGGACGGCCGCCCGGCTGCAACGGGTGCGCGACATGGTGAACCGCGCCTTTCCGGTGAAACCGGCGACGCCCTCCAATTCCGGGCTCAGCATTCTCGACGTCAGCCGCAGCATGGCCCGCGACCAGGATCGCTTCCTCAGCCACATCGACAAGCTCAACACCTCGCGGCTGAACTCGACCGACACCTGGACCGCGGCGTTCCGCAACACCTCGACCCTGACCGACCCGACGACGGGGGAGCAACTGTACAACATGCCCAACACCTACCAGCGCACGTTCCGCACCGATTCGGGCGTGATCTACGGCACCGATGATCCGACCTACGACCCCTGGGTGAACAGCCACATCCGCGCGACGGAGTTGAAGTAGATCATCGCGGCTGAAGTTGTGGTGCAGGCTTCAAGCCTGCTTCCGGGCATGTGCAGGCTGGAAGCCCACGCCACAATACCACGGCACTTCAGCCGCGATGATGTACTGTTTGGTCAGTTCACGGGACAGGACAGGGAACGCGAAGGCAAGGGGCCTCGATGGCCCCAGTACGGATGACAATGGGCTATTCGGCTGGCTGTGGTCGGGCGTTGGTATCGCGTCATTGCAGACGGACACACATCGGCGTTGGCCGCTCAACCGCTGAGCCGGTCGCACGCGTCCATGATCAACACACGAGTTTGGCTGCCGCCACCGAGCAACTCTTCCTCCTTGGAGATGCCTGGGAAGGTGCCCAGGATGTATTCGACGTCGTCGCGATTGATGCCGTAGAGGATGAAGTAGGCGGCGTCGAGTTCGGCCCGGAGTTTCGCCCGTTCGTCGTCCTTCCACTTGTGGATCTTCTCGGGAAACTCCGCCGCCTCGGCCAGTGGAACCATGTCTTCACTGGTGCAGGTGAGTTTCAGCACCCGCTCGGCGATCCAGTCCTGGAGTTTCGTCCGCTTGCTCCACGGGCAGGGATCGTCGTAACGGTCGGGCGGGAGCGTGGGGATTTGCTCCACGATGAAGAAATTGAGGTTGGCGCCGCCGACCTTCTGCCGGGCGGTGAAATCGTACACCAGGCTGTTCAGGTTCCCCAAGAGACAACAAAACCGCCGCCACGGCAGCCTGCCATCGTTGAGAATCAACGGAAGCTTGTTCGAGAAGGCAACATAGGGAACCATGCAGGCAACCATCGTCCGCGTATCGTTGGCTCTTG
>JBIOJL010000001.1:0-65304 GCA_044450885.1 Tepidisphaerales bacterium | reverse complement strand
GGTTTATGATGTAACTGATGTGTTGACCGATTTCGGGGTGGGCGGCAGCGGGACGTCGTGGTCCGCCGCTGAACTTAATGACGCTACCAATGAACTGCTCACGCTACAAACCCATGGGTGGTGCCCGCGCTATTGCCGCGCGGGACGGCTGATGGTGCTGGACAGCGAACGCAACCAGCGTCGCATCGGGAGTTTTCTGCGGATGTTGCGCGAGGCGCGCCTGGCGACAGGTAGTTCGCCGGCACCGGAAGATCTGCCGATCGAGACCTTTCTGCAAAGAGGGGCGTCGACGCGGCCGGTCGTACGGGACGGAATGAAAGTGGGGCCGTTGGCCATGGTACTGGACCGGGTGGAATATCAGAGAATGCCGCTCTGCGCCGTCATCGATGACATTGGAAGCCGCACGGGCACCCGGGTCATTGTTGACTGGGACGGGCTGCAACGGGCGGAGATCGAGAAGGTGCGGCCGGTGACACTGAAGGCACACGGTCTCCCGGCGGGACGGGTGTTGCAGATGGTGCTGCGGCATGCGAATGATCGACTTGACTGGCGGCTTGAAGAGGATGATACGGTCGCGGTGGCGATGACCGATGCGTTGTACCAACCCTGCGTTTCAAGATTCTACGATATCCGGGACATTATCCTCGATGCGGTGCGATACAGACGGAGTCTGGCAGCACTGCAAGGACTGCAAGGACTGCAAAACCCGCCCGTGGACGAAGAGGGGGTGAGTGAAGAGGAAAGGGTAATGCGTGACATTACGGAACTCCTCGCGATCTATCGCATGTGCCATTGCCTCAATGGCAGGCTGGTGGTGATCACCACGGAAGAAGGCCATGCGTACATCTGGGATCTTCTTGAGCAGTTGAGGAAGTAGTTCATGCGACAGACGCTTGTCATCGGGCTGCTGATCGGGCTGGCGGGGATCGTCATCGTGCGGTCGCTGCGCCTGCGGCCAGGCGGGTCGGCCGAACGCATGGTGGTGTCAGGCGTGGTCGAGCCGATTGACAGCTTCCTGCCAAGAAAACCATCGACGCGGCCGGTGGCACGGGATGGGACGACCGAGGGGCCGCTGACGATGGTGCTGGACGAGGTGGACTACCTCGGGATTCCGCTGGCGGATGTGATCGAAGACATTCGCCAGCGCACCGGGGCCAATGTGGACGTGGATTGGCGGGATTTGAAGGGCGTGGATGTCGAGGAATCGGCGCCGGTGACACTACACCTTCATTGTATCCCGGCAAGCCGGGTGCTGCAGATGGCGCTGGACCAGACGGGCGAGCCGGACCACAGGCCCGGCTGGCAACTCGAAGACGATGACGTGGTCCACGTGGCGAGTGCCGCATGGTTCGCGGACTACGCACGCACCAGAATCTACAACATCCGGGACATTGTCGTGGATGCGATCCGAAACAAACGGGGCCTTGCGCAAGGGGACAGCCGCTATACGCAGGAGGATAACGTGGTTAGCGCCATCAGGGATTTGATCATGGAGCGGCATCCGGAATCGTGGCTCGATGCCGGAGGCAAGGTCGGGAACATTCGCTACATCAATGGCAAACTCGTGGTCTATACGACGGAGGAGTTGCAGGTGGAGGCGTGGGAGGTTTTGGAGAAGCTGAGGGGGAAATGAGGGACCGTGCCGGTGAGGGCACCGGCACCACTCTGCCCCGGCCGTGCAGAAGCACGGCCCTCCCGATTGCGGGAATACGTGGTCCGACCACGGTGCCGCGATCGGCGATCGCGGCTACAGGGCGATCGCGCACTGGCGGTAGAACTCGGCATGGCCGCCGCCGGCGGCCAGAAGGGGCGCGACCATTTTCCCGGGCAACGGAGATGTGTCGGAGTACCGACACCACGGGCTGGAAGCCCGTGCCACGAAATTCAGCCGGCCAGAGGCGGTTCCCGGAAGAATAGTCACGCCCGCCAGAAGCTGGCGACGGGTGCCGGCGACGGGTGCCGCGCTCGATGGTCCGGCGGTCCTCAGGTATACTGCGCAACACTTGGAGCATTTTCGGGAGGTCCGGTGCGAACGCAAGTCTTGATTCTGGCTGGTTTGTTGTCGGCATTGTTGCCTGGCGAGTCCACCCTGGCCGCTCAGGTCAAGGTCCGCTATCGCGTCCTCTCGGCCGAGACCGGGGCGTCGGCGCCGTTTTCGCTCGTGGACCTGGCGTATGGCCCGGCAAATGAGGGCGACGGCATCTCTTGGCAGCTCACCGTTCGCAAAGAAGAGGAGGGCAAGACGTCCGTGCTCTTTGAGCTCCGCGGCGGCACTTCGCGCGATCCGTTGGGCGACTCGGCCGAGCCGCTGAAGTTCACACGCTACCAGCTCCGCGTTACGCCGGCCGGAGAGGTGCTGGAATACCGCAACATCCACACCCGCTTGCCGCTCCTTCCGCGGTGGCAGGATTTCCTGCTTCATTTCATCCCCCGCCCGGCCAAGGGTGCTCGCCGGCAGCAGGGGTTCCCTGCCACCTGTGAGTACCTCGGACACGTGCTCTCGCTGGAGCGCGTCGATGCCGATGCGCAGTGGGCACAATGGGAAAACGTGAAAGTGCTGGAACTCGATCCCGAGCTGCTGGTCGGAACCAGCGGCAACAGCCGGGACAAGGAAGGCCACCGTCTGCCACAGACGCCGCAGCGGCGGAATTACCAGTACGTCCCGCTGGCAGCGGAGGATTACCGCGCCCGCATCGACGCGGGCATGAACCTCTTCTGCGTCTCTCCCGAGCAGGAGAAGTGGGTCCGCAACGAGGCGGTCTTCTACATTCGCAGTGCCGCGGGCGACACGCCTGTGCAATACCCGGCCGACTTCTACCGCAGCAACTACGCCGGCAACGAGATGTTCATGGACGAGCCGACCTGCGTCATGGTGGGGGACAAGAGGATCCACACCAGGCTTCAGTACTTCACCGACGCGGCCGCCGTGCTGACCGGGCGCATCCACACCGGCTATTTCGGACCCAACGGCGCGGCATACGGCATCGAGCGGGAGCTGCGGGCGAGGGGCATCAGCCTTGGCGACATGCGGCTCGTCAACGCGGACTTCCCGACCTGGGAGACCGTTTACGAAACCGCCTGCTACCAGCTTGCCGGCGGGGCGGCCGGAATCGTCCACGAGGGCCGCTACCAGCTCGATGCCTTCAACACCAACCTCAAAGCTTCCACCGGTCTCGACCGCGTGTTCACCGCGGAGGAGATGTTCCGCTACCACTATGCCTTCCTGCGCGGGGCGGCCAGGCAGTTTGGCAGGGACTGGGGCACGAGCATCTATGGCCAGGCCGACCCCGCACTCTCCCCGGCGGGCATCAA
The DNA here is from genome assembly GCA_044450885.1 of Tepidisphaerales bacterium. Taxonomy (GTDB): domain Bacteria; phylum Planctomycetota; class Phycisphaerae; order Tepidisphaerales; family Tepidisphaeraceae; genus JANYKD01. The sequence goes on along the minus strand of JBIOJL010000001.1, from coordinate 61,992 downwards.
TCTCGCCTACGACATGGGGGCCCGGTACATCTGGTTCTGGACGAGCGACCATGACCACCACATGCCCTGGCCGGAGCAGATCGAGCTGACCAGGTCGCTGCGCCGCCACGCCATGGAGCGCCCGCGCCCGTCAATCCGGGGCCAGCGGCCGCTCATCGACAAGCTGATACTCATCCCTTACGGCTATTTCCTCACCCTCGAATCGCCGACGGGGCGAAAGCAGCCCTTCGACCTCTGGTGGGTGCGCGAGATGGACGCCGAAGGCAGGAACGATTCTTCGCGGCGCTACCGCCGCCTGATGCGGAACGCGCACGTCGAGGTGATCAAGGCACTGGATGCCAGGGAGAGCTTCGACATCGGCGTGGACGACGGCCACGATGTGCCGCTTTACAAACAGGCGGTCCGTGTGAAGGACGAGTAGCCCTGTAGGGTGGGCGTACCCGCCCACCGATCCTCTTGGCGCGAACGGTGGGCGGGTACTCCCACCCTATGGACTTCGTCCAGCGAATTTTCCGTGATGCAGAAAGGAACGGCAATGAGGCACGATAACCAACGCCGCGCCCCGATTATGTTCGCCAGTGTGGCGATCACCATTCTGACTTCCACGGGCGCCATGGCCTCAGAACCCGCATCGCGGCCGGCCGCGCCGATCGCGATGGACCAGCACGGCCCGTCCATCAAGGAGGTGTACAAGAACCACTTTCTCATCGGCATGGCGGGCGATGTGCCCGGCAACTATTCCGACCAGGAAATGAGTCTGCTCAAGGAGAACTTCGGCATTGTGACGCCGGAGAACTGCATGAAGCCGGCCCCGGTTCATCCCGGCGAGGACACCTGGCGATTTGAGCGGCCGGACGCCCTGGTGAAATGGTGCGTGGACAACCAGATTGCCGTCCACGGCCACACGCTCGTGTGGCATGCCCAGACCAACGACTGGTTCTTCCGCGACGGCGACAAGGCGAAGGTCACCCAGCGCCTGAAGGACCACATCAGCACGCTGGTGGGCCGCTATCAAGGGAAGATTCGCGGTTGGGATGTCGTCAACGAGGCGATCAGCGACCGCGGCAACGACCAGACGGCGCAGGCGGAGAACCTCCGCAACTCCTCGTGGCTGCAGGCCATGGGTCCGGAATTTTTGACGCTGGCGTTCAAGTTCGCGCACGAAGGCGACCCGGACGCGAAGATGTATTACAACGACTACGGCATTGAGGCCGGCCCCAAGCACGCCAGTTCGATGGTGCTGCTCAAGCGGCTGATCAAGGACGGCGCGGCGATTCACGGCGTGGGAATCCAGGGGCACTGGAGCACGAACGGCATCCCTTATGTCGCGCTCGACAAGGCGATTTCCGACTATGCCTCGCTGGGGCTGAAAGTCAGTGTCACGGAACTAGATGTGACCATTCGCGGCACCTCGGGTGGGCAGTTTGGCCCCGGGCCCGGCGGCCGCGGGTTCGGCGGCGGAGCGCCGCCGTCGGCGGAGGACCTCAAGGCGCAGGCCGATGCCTATGCCCGGTTGTTTGCCATTTGCATCAAGCACAAGGATGTGATGGAGCGCGTGACGTTCTGGGGCCTGAGCGACCGGCGCACCTGGCGCTTCGGGCAGAACCCGCTGATCTTCGATTCCAGCAACCAGCGGAAGCCGGCGTATGTGGCGATCGTCGACGCACTGCTGCATCCGAAGCCGGAACTGGCGGCGCCGCGGTGAATCGCCTGATTCAGTTCGTGACAGTGATCTTGTCGCTCATGCGTCATTCTCCGTTGTGCGCCCAAAAGATCGCACCTTCGCACCAGCCTATACGTTCCACCCCTGCCGCGGCTCGCGCCACAGCATCGCCTGGGCTTCCCTGGTCTTGACCGTCTTGCCGGTCGGGTCGCACTCGATCTTGAAACCCACCTGGCCGATCTTGATCGCCAGCGAGCCGAGCAACTGCACTTCGGTCAGCATGCCGGCATAGGTCGCGAAATTCGAACCGGGGTAATTCCAGGGCTTCTCGCCGCGGATGGCCTTGAGCCATTCCGGCTTGTGGCCGGGCGAACGCGGGATGGTCTTGTCCGGCTTCTTGGTTTCGCGATGGAACGATTCCGGAATCAGCCGCGGGCTGTCGCCGTAGTCGCCGGAGACCAGCAGCTTGCCCTTGGTGCCGATGTACAGATTGCCCGAGCCGGGAAGTTCGGCCTTCTTCTTGCCGCTGTCGGTGTAGGTGGGATCGTTGAGCATCTCCTCGGGAACGTCGGGCTTCAGGCCGCCGGAGGACCAGGTGGCGATGAAGCCGGGGCGATTGTCCTTGGCCGGGAAAACCCACTTGATGCTGCTCTGCTTGGGGAACGTCTCCGGCTGCTGGCCGGTGATCTTCACCAGCTCGACCGTCTCGGGATAGTCCGGGTTCATCGACCAGAAGACGTTGTCCCAGGTATGGCAGCCCATGTCGCCGATATCGCCACAGCCGAAGTCGAACCAGCCGCGCCAGTTGAACGGGTGCAGGCTCTCGTGATATTCGCGGAACGGGGCCGGACCGATCCAGCTCTCCCAGTCGAGAGTCGCCGGGACCGGCTTGGCCGGCGGGCGCTTGATTCCCTGCGGCCAGACCGGCCGGTTCGTCCAGCTATGGACTTCCTTGATCTCGCCCAGCAGCCCGCCGCGGACCCACTCGACGATCAGCCGGTTGCCTTCGTTGGCATGGCCCATGTTGCCCATCTGGGTTGCCACCTGCTTGGCGGCCGTCGCTTCGGCAAGTTTGCGGCACTCCATCACCGACCAGCAGAGAGGCTTCTCGGTGTAGCAGTGCTTGCCGTTGGTGACGGCGATCATGGACGGCAGGAAATGGTGGTGATCGGGCACGGCCACGACCACCGCGTCGATCTCCTTGAGGTGCGCATCGAACATCTTGCGGTAGTCGGTGTACGCCTTCGCATTCGGCGCGATTTGCGCCAGGCCGCCGTAGCGGGCCTTGTCGGCATCCGTATAGCAGACGCAGATGCCCTCATTCTTGGACAGGTCGTGATGGGCGCCGGCCTGGCCGCCGGTGCCGACGTGTCCAAAGCGGATCTTGTCCTTGCCCGGTTCGGCCGCGCGGAGCAGATACGGGCCGGCAAAGGTCGCCCCGGCCACGGTGGCCAGACCATGCATGAAACGCCTGCGGGATAGTGAAGACCGAATCATAGGAAACTCCAAGTCAGCACACTGGAAACAAGTTCGAACTTCCAATGAACTCTACCGCGGGATCGCACCCGCGTTTACGCCGCCCCGGCCTGGCAAATCGGGAGGGCCGTGCTTCCGCACGGCCGAGAAGTGGGGCCAGCGTCCCCGCTGGCCATTCCTCATGTTCGCGAGCGAACCGGGTTGGACTCGGCCAGGACGCTGGCGCTGCACACCGCGATCGGCGATCGCGGCTACAGATGGCCGCATAGAATTGCGCAAGTCTCTGGTCACGCCTGTCCGTCGCGTTTGTGAAACTTTTCCCCGCGGCACCGGTAGAAGCAGACGGGACCGCGAGGTTCTCGCCATTTATGAACACCACCGCTCCCATGCCGCCCGATGTCGCGATGCCCTACGCAATCCCCGCGCTGCCGGTCCTGCCCGCAGCCTCGGTGCGACGGACCAGCCTCAGCGCCACACTCCTGGCGGCCAGCGCCCTGGTGCTGCTGGCCATCGCCCTGATCCTCCTCGGCGGCTACCGCCTGGGCGTGGGCAACCAGACCATCCAGGTCCCGTTTCTCAAGTGGTACATCGACTCGCATCTGTTCGCCAACGATCCGATGGTCACCAACACCATCCGCGATTACCCGTCGTTCTTTTTCCAGGCGGCCGCCGCCCTGGTCAGGCCCTTCGGCCTCGAACGCACCTATCTGCTGCTGCACGTGCTCACCACGATCGCGTTCGTGGGCGCCTGCTACTGGCTGGTGAAGACCATCTTCAACGACAGCCTGGCCGGGCTGATCATGATCCTGCTCATGATCACCGGCTCGCACCAGGCCCTGGGCGGCGACTCGATCTACTCCATGGGCTTCACCCACACCTGGTTCGTCTTCCCCATCGCCATCATCGCCATGGAGCTGTTCTACCGGGAGAAGAAACTGTCCGCGTTCGTTCTGGCGGGGATTCTCTTCAACCTCCACGCCCTGACCGCCGCCTATCTCGTCGTCATGTTCACGCTCTGTCTGCTCTGCGACCTGCGCCGGGTGGGCATCCTGCGGTTCGCCGTCTACCTGCTGGTCTTCGGCGCGGTCGCGTTCCCGACGGCCCAGGAGATGGTCCGCCAGAAACAGGTTTTCGACGCCGAATGGATCTGGCTGACGCGTATCCGCTCGGCCGACCATTCCTTCCCGTCGGTCTGGTGGCAGACCGGCGCCTCCGACATCCCCCGCTTCGGACTGCTCCTGGGCATGGCGATTCTCTCGCTGAGTTTCGCCGCCCCCCGCGACCGGCAGCGAAAGAGCCTCATCATGGGCATCGCCGTGCTGGCGCTCTTTGCCATCGGAGCGGTCTGCGCCAGCGACGCGTTCGCCGGAGCCCTTGCCAACCGCATCAAGCCCACCGTCCTCCGCGCCCAACTCTTCCGCAGCTCGCGCCTGCTGATGATCCTCATGTTCGCCCACACCGCCTACGGGCTGGCATGCATGCTGCGCCGGCCGTGGTCGCGCCTCGATCCGGCCGGCGATCCTCGCAAGACGGATCGATTGTCCGAACACGAATTCACCGAACTCCTCCAGCGTTGCGGCCGCATCCTCGACCTGATCCTGGCCGTCGGCGTCTTCGCCGCCATCGCCCTGCCCCCCCTGCTGGCGCTGCTGCCGTGGATACTCGCCCTCAGCGTCGTCATGGCGTGGATCACCGGCCGGCTGAACTGGCTCCAGGCGTTGACCACCGGCGGGCTTCTCCTGCTCACGCTGATCGCCTGGCAACGCATCGACTTCGCCGTGCCCTTCATCCCGGGCGAAAGCGCCGTCGATTTCCGCAAGGGCTGGCCGACGAATGTCACCGCGCTGATCGCCCTGGCCGCCGGTGTCGGCATCTGGCTGGTGTCGCAGATCAGGCTGCGCCCGTGGGCGAACCTGGTCTTTCTGGCCGAGGGACTGGCGATCGTCATCCTGATCGGGGCATACGAGCGCAAGCCGATGCTCGACGAGGCGCTCAAACGTGACGACCCCGACGCCCAGGCCAGGGCCCGCTGGGTCGAGGCCCAGGAGTGGGCCCGCACGCACACCCTTCCCGACGCGCTGTTCCTCACGCCGCCCCGGGAGAGCGGCTTCCGCATCCATTCCGACCGGGCCATCGTCGGCGAATGGCGCGACGGCACCCAGGCCTATTTCAACGCCGGTTTCGCCAGCAACTGGTGGAAGAAGATGAAGCTCCTCCGGCCCAACCTGATGTACGATGAAAAGGGCCTGTTCGAGCAGAACCCCGGACGCCAGTTCCGCGACCTGCCCGACGACGAGCTGCTGAAGATGGCCAAGGACAACCACGCCGACTACATCGTGGTCCACAACACCAGGAAGGGGCGCGGGCTCAAGCTGGCCTACCAGAACAAATCGTGGTCGATCTACGAAGCCAAGTCGATCGTGCCCGAGGGCGTGTACGACAGGGATGCCTGGCTCGACCAGGACCCGCTCGTCCCTGGCAGTTTCGTCCACGACGTCTGCCTGCCCAACATCGAGAAGTACCGCAAGGGCGACGTCAAGATAGAACTGGCCGACGCCGCGGGCCAGCCGCTGTCGGGCGTGGAATACGAGGTCCGCCAGACCCGCCAGAGCTTCGGCTTCGGCGCCTCGCTGGCGTTCTTCGAGCCCGTCGAGGGTTCCGCCGTGGGCATGGACTACAAACCCCGGCCCGTCGATCCGCGGGAACTCGAGCTTTTCCCCCAGGTCTTCAATTACTCGGTGATCCCCTTCAGCGGAAAGTGGATGTACGTCGAGCCGGTCGAGGGCGACCGCCGCTTCGCCGAACTCGACAAGTACGTCGACTGGTGTACCAAACACGGCATCGAGATCGAATACCACTATCTCACCGGCATCCCGCCAACCTGGCTGCACTACAAGAGTTCGTCGGTGCTCGAGGACCTGGTCCACAGGCACATCATGGAACTGGTCGACCGCTATCACGACCGCATCCGCACGTACCAGATCACCAACGACCGGTACTACATGGCGTACCTCGGGCCCGTCATCAGGGAGATCCGCGCCAAGTACCCGCAAATCCGCCTGGGCATCAGCGACTGCAACAACTTCTACCATATGGGACGGGACGTCTATTACGACATCTACCGCAGCCTGCCCGACATCCAGTCGCTCAAGTCCGCCGGCACGCCCATGGACTTCTACTCCTCCCACGGCCACAAACCCTACGGCGTCTGGCCCGATGCACACCAGATGTACGACACCATGGACAAGTTCGCCGCCGAGGGCGTGCGCTTCCACGTCAGCGAGGCAGTCTTCCCGATCGGCGGGGGCTCGGGGCTGGAAGACGACTCCGGCATGGACCGCCGGGGCCTGCCGGCCCAGATCCTCGGCCCGCTCCGCAAGGGAAACTGGACGCCCGAACTCCAGGCCGACTTCGCCGAGTGGTTCTACACCGTCCTCTTCAGCCACCCGGCCTGCGAGGCGATCAACTACTGGAATTTCGGCCCCGACACGTTGCTCGGTGGCGCCGGCATGCTGGATGACAAGTACAAACCCAAGCCCGTGTTCGACCGTCTCAAGGCATTGATCCGCGGCAAATGGGTGACCAACATCCCTTCAACGCCGCTGGAAGAAGGCCACATCGCCTTCCGCGGCTTCCACGGCGACTACGAACTGACGGTCAAACTGCCCGACGGCAAGACGGCCAAGACGACGTTCTCCATCGTCCCGGGCGCGCCCAACAGGTACCAGTTCAAGGTGGATGCGGAGAAGGGCATCACTTCTTCAGGAAATTCGCCAGCAGCTTTTCTCCCTGCTCGGTGAGGAAGCTCTCCGGGTGATACTGCACGCCCTCCAGCGGCCAGGTCTTGTGGCGCACGCCCATGATCTCGTCGGCCCCGGTCCAGGCAGTGACGTCAAACTCCGCCGGCATGGTGCCGTTGCGGATGATGAGCGAGTGATACCGCGTGGCCGTGAACGGATTGGGCATCCCCGCGTAGATCGCCTTGCCATCGTGGTGAATCTGGTCGGTCTTCCCGTGCATCAGCTTCCCGGCCCGCTCGACGATGCCGCCGAAGCAGTAGCCGATGCACTGGTGTCCCAGGCACACGCCCAGGACCGGCAGTTTCGGAGCGAAGTGGCGGATGATGTCGTTGGAGACGCCGCCTTCTTTGGGCGTACACGGGCCCGGCGAGATGACGATGTGCGTCGGGCGCAGTTCCTCCACCTGCTGCACGGTCACCTTGTCGTTGCGGAAGACCTTGATGGAGCGCGCGGGATCCACCTCGCCCAGTTTCTGGACCAGGTTGTAGGTGAACGAATCGTAGTTGTCGATCAGCACGATCATGGCGGTGCTAGCGTATGTTCCGAGGGGGGAAAAGTAAAACGGCGCGGGGGGCAGTGGTTGTTTGTTATTTGATATTTGTTATTTGTCACTGGTCACTTGTCATTGGTCACTGGTCACTGGTCACTGGTCACTCGTCACTTGTCACCGATCACCGATCACTGGTCACTTGACATTGGCTTTGCCAGACCTTCTTCCTTCTTCCTTTTTCCTTTTTCCTTTTTCCTTGTGCCCGCTTTCCCTTTTCTCTCGATTCGCCATACTGTCCCCGTCATGCTCATGCTTGCTTGGACCCACCTTGACAATCCCATGCTCTGGGCCGTCCTCATCGGATGGATCCTCTCGGTCACCATCCACGAGTTCGCCCACGGACTGGCCGCCCATTTCGGCGGCGACTACACCATCGCCGAGCGCGGCGGACTCACCCTCAACCCGCTCCAGTACATCGACCCGCTCGGTTCCCTCGTCTTCCCGGCCATCATCTTCCTCATGGGCGGCATCCCCCTGCCGGGCGGCGCCACCTACGTCCGCGATGACCTGCTCCGCGGCCGGCGCTGGCAGGTCGCCGTCTCGGCCGCCGGGCCGCTGTCCAACTTCATCCTCTACATCATCCTCTGCCTGCTGCTCAGCCCCGCTGCCGGCTGGGTGCAGCCGGGTCTGCCCGTGGCCCAGTGGACCCCGGCGCAGCTCTGGGTCGGCGCGCTGGCCGTGCTGCAGATCCTGTCGGTGCTGCTCAACCTGCTGCCCATTCCGCCTACCGACGGCTTCCGCATCATCTGCCCGTTCCTGCCGGAGCATATACAGGAGAAGCTCAACTCGCCCGGCGTGCGCTCGATCTGCTATTTCGGCTACTTTATGCTGCTCACGGGCGCTCCGCTTCTCTTCCAGTACATCTGGGATACGGCCCATCAGATCAATGAGGGGATGGGCTTCAACCCAGACGCGTTCCGGGCCTTCCGTATCGTGATCTGGGGCTGACAACCGAGTCGGTGGCTGTGGCCGCGATCGTCGCCTGTAGCGGCGATGGGTCATCGCGGCCGGGAACCGCGATCAACGGGGAACCGCGATCAACGATCGCGGCTACAACGGTCATCGCGGGGGCAAACCGCGATCAACGATCGCGGCTACAGGCTCATCGCGGCGGATATCCGCGGTCGGCGATCGCGGCTATCCATCATCGTGGCGCGGAACCGCGACCGGCGATCGCGGCTACAGGCTCATGGCGGCGGGAAACCGCGATCGGCGATCGCGGTTACAGTCGCTTCCCGCAGCGAGTGAATCACCACGCCATTGCCGTCGATCAGCTCGGCCGACAGGGTGTATGTCCCGCCGGCCTGCGGGATGCGGATGGGGATGGAGACAATCTGCTGCCCCCACGGATCGACGGTGCAGTTGGCGGCGGCGCGGGCGATTTCCTTGTCGTTCTGGATCAGGCGCAGGGTCACCGGGCCGGCGTACGGCTTCTGGAGGTCGTTGATGACGTAGACCTTGAGCGTGTGCGTCTGGCCGGCGGCCAGGTCGGCGCCCCAGTAGTCGAGCATCAGACCGACGGGGTTGAACGCCTCGCGCATGTACTTCTCGAAGTTGGGCTCGAAGATGAGGCGCTCCATGTCGATGAAGTGGTCCGACGTCGCCCCGCCTTCGGGGCGCGGCTTGTCCGATGGACGGGAGTAGCCCAGGCCGCAGAAGTGCAGCACGCCGGCGACTTTCCGGTGGCAGCGCCAGAACTCGGTCTTGGCCGCCAGAGTGCGTGCGTAGATCACCCGCCGCTGCTCGGGCGTGGCGTTGGGCCCGGCCAGGATGTCGTAGACGTTCTTGGTCAGGCTGGTGGTCGAGCCGTCGCGGTTGAGCCAGAGCCAGGCGTACTCGTTGATGATGATGGCCACATCCCGCTTGCGCTGGGACTGCTGCAACCCCGGCTTGGGGTCGAGCTTCTCCAGATCGCGCAGGCTGATCGGGTTGGGTTTCTCCCAGGCCTTGATGAACACATACGGATGCGCCTCAACGCAGTCGGTGTCGGCCTGTGGCTCGCCCCAGCCGTTCTCCCAGGGACGATTGGACAGATCGAGCTTGCGGACGGCCGACAGCGCCTTGCCCGACTCGGGCGTGAAGCTCTCGTTCTGTGCATCCCAGATGACGACGCAGGCGTGATTCCAGCGGTGGCGCATCCACTCGGTGTACTCGGGGATGATCTTCTCGGCGGCGGGGCTCTCCGGGGCCTTGCCGAGCAGCCAGATGGGGAACTCATCCTGGATCAAAAAGCCGGTTTCGTCGGCGATGTCGTACCAGAAATCGGGCGGAAAACCGATGCAGTAGCGCATCGAGTTCCAGTGCATGGTCTTGAACTTCTCGTGTACGCGACGGACCCATTCCTCGCGCCAAGGCCGGTCGGCGCGCTGGTCATCCTCGAAGAAGCGATAGGCGCAGATGTTCGTGCCGCGCAGGTAATACGGTCTCTCGTTGAGCATCGCCCGCTTGGTCTGCGGGTCGAAACGGAAAGTACGCATGCCGAAGCGAACGCTGACGGCGTCGGTGCCCGTGGAGAGGCGCAATTCGTAGAGGAACGGATTCTCCGGCGACCAGAGTTTGCATTGCTCGATAGGCACGACGACGTCGGCCGACTGCACGGCGCCGGCGTCGACATGCACGGCCGCCGGGCTGGCGCTGCCGGCGGGGTTGGCCGAAGCGGCCTCGACCACGTCCGCCTTGAGGCTCAGGTCCGCCGCCTTCGCCCCGCCCTGAATTTCGGCCACGACGCGGACCTTGCCATTCTGTATATCCGGCACGGTCTGCACGTTGCGGATGTAGGTGTCGCTGGTCTGGATCAGCTCGACCGAGTCGTAGATGCCGGGAATGTAGAGGTATTTCTCGAAGTCCCAGCCGCTGGGCTGCCCGGCCGGGACGGACTCGCGGTCGGCCCCGACGCGGATGACCAGCGTGTTCTCCTGCCCGGCCGGCTTGAGGAGCTTGCTGATATCGAGAGTCACGGGCGTGAAACAGGGCAGATGCTCGCCGGCCAACTGGTCGTTGACGAAGACCCTGGTTCCGTAGCGGGCCTTGTGGATGAGCAGCAGCGTGCGGTCGGTGGCCGAGTCGAGCTTGAACGTGCGGCGGTACCAGAAAGCCTGTCGCTGCGGGCTCTTCCTGCCGACCTCGGTAAACGCCGGCTTGGCCATGTCGATCAGCCCCGGCACGGACACGGTATGCCCGAACTGCGCCGGCTGCTGATCCATCGACCCCTGCTCGACCTGCCATTCGCCGTCGAAGCTGGAGCCCTTGCGCGGTTCGAGCGGCTTGACGGACACAGTGGCCGAGACGGTGAGGACGACGGCCAGGCAGCAGATGACTCGCAATGGTCGCATAGAAAACTCCTGAAAGGGACTCGGCGCGATACGGTTCAGATTTGAAACACAGGGCCGGTTGCTGGTAGATGGCGGCCACGCCGCGCGAGCGGGCAACGCCGGGGTCGTTGTCGGTGAGAGTCTGGCCGCGGATCTGCAGCGTCCCTGAGTCGGGCGGGTGGGCCCCGGTGATGACCTTGATGAGCGTGGATTTGCCCGCGCCGTTTTCGCCGACGAGTGCGTGGACTTCGCCGGGCTCGAGTTCGAAGGAGACGCCCTTGAGGGCCTGCACGCCGCCGAAGTGCTTGGTGATGGAGGTCAGATGCAACAGCGGGGCCAAGGGTCGCTCCTGTGGCAGACGGTGAAGGCGGAGTCTATCGCGTGCGGCGATAGTTGCCAGTCGCCGGTCGCCAGTTCGCCAGTCGTGATCGGTGATCGGTGATCGCGTGATCAGTGATCGGCGATCGGTGATCAGTCTGCGGCAACGTTCCAGCCCGCGGCGTGTTTAAGCCTATGGAGTGCGGTGTTGACGACCGAGAGAAACCAATGACCAGAACACCCGTGATCTGGGCGGCTTTGTTGTTGGGGGCATTCAGCGCGGCGGCCGCGCCCAACGAGGCGCTGGGCCCGTTTGAAAGCGACGCCGTGCTGACCGCCGGGAATCCCATCGACAAACTGGTGCTGGCCAGGCTGGAGCAACTGGGCATCCGGCCGGCCAATGTCTGCTCGGACGCGGTGTTTGTCCGGCGCGTCTACCTGGATGTGGCCGGCACGCTGCCCACGGCACGCGAAGCGAAGGAGTTCCTGCTCGATCCCAATCCCGACAAACGGCGCGTGTTGATCGATCGCCTGCTGGAGGCGGACGAATACGCGGATTACTGGGCGATGAAGTGGAGCGATCTGCTGCGGGTCAAGGCGGAGTTTCCCATCAATTTGTGGCCCAACGCGGTGCAGGGCTATCACCACTGGATCCGGACGAGCCTCAAGCAGAACAAGCCGTATGACCGGTTTGTCCGGGAAATGCTCACGGCCAGCGGCAGCAGCTTCCGCGTGCCCGAGGTCAACTTCTACCGGGCCGTGCAGAACAAGGATCCGCAGGGAGTGGCGCAGGCGGTGGCGCTGACGTTTATGGGGACGCGGGCGGACAAGTGGCCGAAGGAACAGTTGTCGGGCATGGCCGCGTTCTTCTCGCGGATCGGCCGCAAACACACGGCGGAGTGGAAGGAAGAGATCATCCTGTTTGATCTGGAGAAGTCGGCCCAAGGCGACCTGGCGGCGGTGTTCCCCGATGGGACGGCGGTGAAGATACCGGCCGACGTGGATCCGCGCGAGGTCTTCGCCGACTGGCTGATCGACCCGAAGAACCCGTGGTTTGCGCGCAACATCGTCAACCGGCAATGGTCCTGGCTGCTGGGGCGGGGGATCATCCATGAGCCGGACGACATCCGCCCGGACAATCCGGCCAGCAATCCCGAATTGCTGGCCTATCTGGCACAGGAACTGGTCGCGGGCAAGTACGATCTGAAACACGTCTACCGGCTGATCCTGAACTCCAGGACGTACCAGCTCGCCTCGGTTCCCCGGAGCGACAAGGCCGAGGCCAAGGCGAACTTCGCGTACTACCCGCTGCGGCGGCTGGAGGCGGAGGTGCTCATCGACGCGATGTGCCAGATCACCGGGACGACGGAGAAGTATTCGAGCCCGATTCCCGAGCCGTTCACGTTCATCCCGGAGAACCAGCGGACGATCGCCCTGGCGGATGGGAGCATCACCAGCTCGTTCCTGGAGATGTTCGGCCGGCCGCCGCGCGACAACGGTCTCGAGTCGGAGCGCAACAATCGTCCCACGCCCGCGCAGCGGCTGCATTTCCTGAATTCCAGTCACATCCAGCGCAAGATCGAGCAAGGCCGGAAATTGCAGACGGTGATACAGTCCGGCAGCAACTTGCGGCAGACCGCGGCCGAGATCTACCTGACGATCCTCTCGCGCCAGCCGACGGAAGAGGAACTCAAGACGCTCGAGGCATACGCGGGAACGGGCGTCGCGAAGGGGCGGGAAGTGCTGGTCGATCTCGCGTGGACGTTGTTCAACAGTTCGGAGTTTCTGTACAGGCATTGAATGTAGGGTGGGCACTGCCCACCATGGATTGCGAACACGGATGGTGGGCAGTGCCCACCCTACGAGGTGCGCTATGAAACATGACGCGATAGACTCGGGTGACGGGCGGATTTCGAGGCGTCTTGCCCTGCAACGCGGACTGTGTGGCGCGGCGGGGGCGATGCTGGCCGGCAACGTGCTGGGACAGGTGCAGCCGACGACGCGGCCGACGTTTCTGGCGCCCAACGTGCTTGGCCTGCCGACAACCCGGCCGGCGGCACGAACGGCCGGCGGCAAGGGGAAGGCCAAGTCGGTGATCCAGATTTGGATGTGGGGCGGGCCATCGCACCTGGATACGTTCGACCCCAAGCCGGAGGCGGGCCATGACTACTGCGGCCCGCTGGACAAGCCGATCGCCACGAATGTGGAGGGCATCCGCATCTGCGAGTTGCTGCCCCTCCTGGCGCAGCAGGCCGACAAGTATTCCATCATCCGCAGCATGACCCACGGCAACGACGGCCACGAGACGGCGGCGTACATGGTGCAGACCGGCCGCAAACCTGGTGAGAAGTTGCTGTATCCATCCGTGGGCGCAGTGGTGTCGCTGTTCAAGGGCTACGACGCCGGCTACAAAGGGCTGATCCCGCCCTACATCGTGCTGACGCAGCCGCAGGGGCGGTTTTCCGAAGCTGGCTTCCTGGGCCCGAAGTACAAGCCGTTTGCGACGGGCGGCAATCCGGGGGCGGCCCAGTTCGCCGTGGAAGGGATCATCGCCGAAGGCATCACTCGCCAGCGGCAGGAAGGACGGCGCGACCTGCTCCACAATCTCGGTACGCTCGATCGGGCCGTGAAGAATGATCCGGAGCTTGTTGCTTCGGAGCAGGCGGGGAAACAGGCGTACGACCTGATCCTGGGCGATGAGGGCAAGGTGTTCGACCTCGAGGAGGAATCGGACGAGGTGCGGCTGGCCTACGGCCGGAATACGTTCGGGCAGTCGTGCCTGGTCGCCCGCCGGCTGGTCGAGCGCGGGTTCCCCTACATCACCATCAATTACGGCGGATGGGACACCCACTCGCAGCATTTCCAGCAGATGCGACAGAAACTGCCGCAGATGGACAGAGGCATGGCGGCGCTCCTGCAGGATCTCTCGGATCGCGGCCTGCTCGACACGACGATTGTCTGGTGGAGCGGCGAATTCGGCCGGACGCCGAAGATCGACTGGCAGCCGCCGTGGGACGGCGGACGCGGGCATTACGGCCGATGCTTCTGCGCGGCGCTCGCCGGCGGCGGCTTCAAGGGAGGCATCGTGGTCGGCGAATCCGACGCCAGGGGTGAAACGGTGAAGAACCGCCCGGTCTATCCAGTGGATCTGATCGCCAGCATGTACGAGATGCTCGGGATCGACCCCGACGGCAACTTGCCCAACCCCGGTGGCCCCCCCGTTCGTGTGACCGCCGGCCCGGATGAAGGGATGCCGATGGGCGGGAGGCTGAAGGAGATCATGTGATCGTTCGTAGTACCGGCTTTAGCGCTTTAGCCGGTCCTGTGCAGACCGCCTGAAGGCGGTACTACGAGCAAAGGAGCCCCATGTTCTCAACCCGCTCTCTTCTGCTGATGCTCGCGATCTCGCTACCCGCGCTCGCCCAGGATCGCACTCCGCGCATCGGTTACATCTACCCGGCCGGCGGGCGACAGGGGACGGAGTTTGATATTGCGGTCGGTGGGCAGCATCTGGATGGCATCACCAGCGCGAGTGTCTCGGGCACGGGCGTGCGGGCGGCCGTGGTCGAACATGTCAAACCGCTGTCGCAGGGACAGATCGGCGCTTTGAGAGCGAAGTTGAAGGAACTGCAGGAGAAGCGGCAGGCGGTGTCCCGGGGCGGAGCGGTGGCTTCCACGAGGCCCGTGTGGACGGCCGCGGACGAGAAACTGGCGGCGGAAATCAGCAGGAAACTCAACACCTCGCAGAGAAAACCGGCCAGCCCGGCGCTGGCCGAGACGGTGATCGTCCACGTCGTGATTGCCGCAAACGCCGAGCCCGGCAAGCGGGATCTGCGGCTGGGGACGCCCGCGGGGTGGTCGAATCCGTTCGTGTTCTGCATCGGCCAGTTGCCCGAATTCCACGAGGCGGAATCAAGCGGCCCGGGCAGCATGACGAACGTCACGCTGCCGGCCATCGTCAACGGGCAGATCATGCCCGGCGAACAGGACCGCTTCCGCTTCAAGGCCCGCAAGGGACAGCGGCTCGTCGTGGCGGTCAGCGCCCGCGAGTTGATCCCGTATATCGCCGACGCCGTCCCCGGCTGGTTCCAGGCCGCCGTCACGCTGTACGATGCCAGGGGCGACGTGCTCGGATACGCCGACGATTTTCGTTTCAATCCCGACCCCGTTCTCTACTACAAGATACCCACGGACGGCGAGTACGTCCTTGAGATCAAGGATGCCCTCTACCGCGGCCGCGAGGACTTCGTCTACCGCATCACCATGGGTGAGATTCCCTTTATCACCAGCATCTTCCCGCTGGGTTGCGCCGTCGGCGCTCAGGCAACGGTTGATGTCCGGGGTTGGAATTTCCCGAGGTCCAGTCTGGTGCCGAATACGAAATCGCCGGGCATTGTCCTGCTTTCCGTCCGCAACGAGGATGTGGTTTCCAACCTCGTCCCCTTTGCCGTGGACACTCTGCCCGAGTGCGTGGAGCAGGAACCCAACAACACGCGCGAGCAGGCACAACGGGTGACGCTGCCCATCATCATCAACGGGCGGATCGACTTCCCGGGCGACTGGGACGTGTTCCGTTTCGATGGCCGGGCGGGCGAGAAGATCGTAGCCGAGGTAAACGCGCGGCGGCTGAACTCGCCGCTGGATTCGGTGCTGCGGCTGACGGACGCGGCCGGGAAACAACTGGCGTTCAACGACGACCACGAGGACAAAGGCGCCGGGCTGATGACGCACCATGCGGATTCGCTGATCGAATTCACTCTGCCGGCGGATGGAACCTATTACCTGCACCTGGGCGATGCCCAGCGCAAAGGCGGTCCGGAGTATGGATATCGGCTGCGGATCAGCGCGCCCCGGCCGGATTTCGGGCTGCGGGTGGTGCCATCTAGTATCAGCCTGCGCGGCGGCGAAATTGTACCCGTCACCATTTATGCTCTGCGGCGGGACGGGTTTGCCGGCGACATTGCCCTGGAATTGAAGGATGCCCCGCCCGGCTTCGCCCTGAGCGGTGGCTGGGTGCCGGGGAATCTGGAGCAGGTGCGGCTGACGCTGACCGCCCCGTCGGCGGGCGCGCGGCAGCCGGTGGGCGTGAGTTTCGAGGGCCGCGCGACTATCGACGGCCGGGAGGTGGTCCGCCGGGCCATGCCCGCCGAGGACATGATGCAGGCGTTCGCCTATCGGCATCTGGTCGTCGCCAGGGAACTGAAGGCCGTGGTTTCCGGGCGCGGGGCGGGCAAGACGGCGAGAATTCTCAGCGCGGTCCCCGTCAAGATTCCCTCCGGTGGGACAATCCGCGTGCAGGTCGAAATTCCCGGGGGCGCTGCCGGCGGCGAGATTGAATGCGTCTTGAGCGATCCGCCGGAAGGCATCGCCATCCAGGGTGTGTCCGCGGCTGGAGAGGGCACGGAAATCGTCCTCCAATGCGATGCCGCCAAGGCCAAACCCGGCCTGAAGGGGAACCTGCTCGTCAATGCGGTTGCGGCGGTATCTTCGGAATCCGGGACGGAGACCGGTAAGGCGGCCAAACGGCGTACGCCGCTTGGAATGTTGCCGGCGATACCGTTCGAGGTTGTGGCGCCACAGTAGCCACCGCTCCAAAGCAACACCGCACGGGTGGCGGCGGTAACTATCCTGAGACGAACCCGTCAGGCTGGCGACACGGGATTTATTGGCCTCGGTAGTTGGGGAGACTGCCGCGGCACGGCTGGAGGAGCGGTCAATGACCCACCATTGTAGTATAACGTCGTCACGATGTCTGCTTCTGTTTCTGGCCGCCATCGCCGCCATGGCGGCGGCGCGGAAGGAACCGCCGGCGACGCAGCCGTCGGACCGCGAGGCGCGCCTGGCGAACCGGCGCGAGAGCCGCGTGAGCGAGGAGGCGGCCAACCTGTTCCGCACCGCGGACACGACCTTCCTTGTGGGCGACCTGGGCCGCGCGGCGGAACTGTTCCAGAAAGTGCTGACCGGTTATCCGAACTCCGACCTCACGGTGCGGGCCCACGCCCGGCTGGGTGATTGCAGCTTCGAGGCGAAGAAATACGCGGAGGCGGCCACGCACTATCGCCGGGCGGCCGCGGCGGCGGATTCGGCCGCGAACGACGACGAGACGGCTGCGGGCGTGCGCTGCGATTTCATGGTCGGGCAATCCTGCCTTGCGGGCAAGCTGTACACCCAAGCGTTCAGCCAGTTCCGCCGGTTCATCGACCGGCATCCGGGGCATCCGCTGGTGAACCAGGCGTATCAGGCGATCGGCGATGCGCATCTGGCGATGGAGCAGTACCAGCAGGCGCTCAAGGCGTATCGCATGGTCGGGACGGTGATCGGCGAGAAGACCGCGGCCCACCGCCGGATTTCGCCGGGACAGCGGTTGTATCTGCGGGTTACAGATGCCGACGTGAACGTCGGCGAAACACTGCGAACGGTGACGGCGACCGTGAGGACGACATCGGGGGACGTCGAGGTGGTGGAACTCGAGCCGCTCGGACAGCGCAGCCCGGTGTTCATCGCGACCATACCGACGGCTTTGGGCGCGCCGCGCCACAGCGGGGATCTGAAAGACATCTTCTCCGAAGCCACGGCCGCGAAACTCCGCGCCCAGCTTGCCGAGGCCGAGCAGATGCAGCAGGCGGGCAAGCAGAAGGCGGAGGATGCCTTCGAGCTGGAACGGTCGACGCAGAAGATCGTGAACCCGGCCGGGACCGAGAAGAAACGGGCGGCGCTGGTGGCCGAGAGCGAACAATTGATGGCGAAGGCAAAGGCGATGAACGCCGAGGCCTGCAAGACAATTGACGCGGCCTACGCGGCGTTCGAGAAGACGCTTGCGGCGTGGGCGCCGGAACAATCGCTCGCGGCCGTGGCGGGCAAACGGCCGACGACCGCTCCGACAACCGTGCCCACCACGATGCCGGCGGCCGAAGAAGGCGATGTGCCCAAACCGGTCGCCGATCCGTTCCAGACCGCCGCCGCCAGGCCGCTCGCGGGAATGGACGAAGATGAGCCGGCCGTCCCGGCGGCCGCGACGGCCGGGGAAGCCGACAAACGCGGCATGACCGAGAACGAAATCCTGCAGATGCGGCTGGCCGTCGCCAAGACTCCCACCAACATCGACACCATCGACGCCAGGCTGTCGACGCTGTCGGTCTGGGGGCGGCTGCTGCAGCGGCAGTTCCAGCGATTGGAACTCAGCGGCGGCGACCGGATCGAGATTGAATACTACGACGAGGTCGGACCAAACGGTCCCAATCCACCCGACAAGGCGATTCGCAAGGACGTAGTCGAAGTGGCATCAGATGCGATCATCGACATCCTCACGCGCGACGGGCAGGAGCCGGCGCAGCAGGTGGTCCTCAACTCGGAGATCATGCTGCGGGTGGAGGATTTCGATGCGGACGTTTCCGACCGGCCGGACACGGTGACGGTGGTGCTGGCGGCCGTGCCGATCGTGGATCAGCGGACGGCGGAACTGCGGGAGGCGGTCGCATCGGCCGCCGCGCCGACAACGCAACGGGCCACGCCCGGCGAAACGAGCGAGGCCACGGAGCAGGCCAGGGCGGTGCCGCTCGTGCCGGAAGGCGCGGCCTCGATCAAGGTGACCCTCACGGAAACCGGGACGCACACGGGCATCTTCCAGAAGGTGGTTCCCGTCACCAAAGAAGGCCTCATCAGCGATGGCGGCGCTTCGCTGTCGCTGCGGAACGAGAAGTCCCGAAACGGGCTGTGCTCGCTACGGATGGCGTATGTGGATGTCAAGGCCATCCGGCATCCCGATGGCTGGGTGCTGGCCAAGACCGTGGACTGCATCGCCGACGCCGGCGGTGAAGTGGCGGCCGTGAAATACCGGCAGACGCCGCTGGACATGGAGGCCAAACTGCGACGCGCCGTGGCGGCCGGGGAAATCGGCAAGATCTATCTCGACCTCGGGCTCGCCCGGCGCGGGCGCGAGTTTCTGGCGTCGGCTCAGGCCGACTGCAACGAGGTGGCCAAGGCCGGCGACAAGAGCGGCCTGGCGGAAGAGGCACTGCATCATTCGTGGCGCATCTACTTCTACGCCGGGCTTCTGGATGAAGCGGTGGCGGCCTGCCAGACGCTGATCGCCCGCTATCCCAAGAGCGAATACATCGGCGATGCGATGTTCGCCATGGGCCAGGCGAGCCTGGAACGTGGCGAAAAGCAGATCGAACAGGACGTCGCGGCCGGCGGCAAACCGGGTATCAACCGCGATCTGACCCGGGCCATCACCGAGTTCGAGGATCTGGTCAAACGATTCCCGACCAGCCCGCTCGCCCCGGAATCGCTGTTCATGATCGGTCGGGCGAAGATCGCCGCCGGCCAGACCGGCCTCGACGTCTTCGAACGGCTGGCCAAGCAATACCCCGATTCCGTGCTGGCCGCGAAGGGGCTCACAAAAGTGGCCGAGTATTACGTCTCCATCGGCGACCACCGGCGGGCGCTGGAATACTTCGGGCGGGTGCTGATCGACTATCCCGATTCGCCCAACCTCGGCGAGGTGCTGCTCCAGAAGGGCATCTGCCAGTACAAACTCGGGCTGAGTTCCGAGGCATTGCAGACATTCTATCGCGTGGTCGAGGAACAGAATGCGACGGAACTGGCGGCCAAGGCGCAGAAGCACATCAACTTCATCAACCAGAAGCGGGGAGGGAAAGATGAGTAGCGGGAAAATGCAAAATGCAAAGTGCAAAGTGCAAAATGCAAATCTGGGATTTGCGAGTTCAAATTTCAAATTTCAAATTTCAAATTTCAAATCTGAAATTCCTCTCCTCGCCCTCGCTTTGTTCTTCCTGGTTCCCGCGTCTCTCTTCGCCCAGGTGAAGAAGCCGCCCGCGGCGGCTCCGGCCGCAGCGCCGGCGGTGAAGACCACGCCCCAAATCCTGGCCGAGGCCATGGAAGCGTTGCGCGCCAACGATGGCGCGAAGGCGGCGGCGCTGCTTGACGCAGCCCGAGCCCGCCCGGATTTCGCGTCGTTCAAGCCGCCGGTGGCGCTGTTCGTGGCCGCAGGGGATTACCACTTTGCGCAGGGGACCAAAGAGGAACAGGATATCGCGCTTCAGCTCTACGGCCTCCCGGGCGAACTCTACGGCGAGAACTTGCAATCGCCGGATCGCGGCATGTTGCGCTTGCGGCGCGCCGAGGTGATGATGCGGCAGGCGCGGATCGAGCCGGCGAAGGAGGAACTGGCGCTGCTGCGCCGCACCACGCAGTCGCGCCGGGCGCTGGTGTACGCCGACCTGGGCGATGCACAGGTGCTGCTGCTGGCCAACCAGGCGGATGCCGCCCGGGAAAAGCTGCTGTCGCTGGTTGAGGCGGAAGATCCCGCGATCGCCGCCATGGCCATGTTCCACCTCGGCCGGGCCTACGTGCAGCTCAAGCAGACCGACCAGGCCATCGCCACCTTCCGCAAGCTCTGGAACCGCTACGGCGAGACGGAGATGGTCAAGCGGGCCATCTTCCTTGTCGGGCAGATCTATTTCGACAGCGGCGATTTCCTCGAGGCGAAAAAGTTGTACGAAGCATGCTCCGTTGTAGGCGCGGCCATGCAGACGCGCGTCCGGCCGGGCGACGAGTTGATCGTCAAGGTGTACGACTCCAACTACTTCACGCGCACGCGTTCGACGGTGGTGAATGCGACGCTGTCGGCGTCATCGGGCGACAGGGAAACCGTGCGGCTCGAGAAGAACCCCGTGAGCGACCAGCTTTACGTCGGCCGCATCCGCACGGCGCTGGCGATGCCGGCGCTCAACGACGGCGTGCTGCAGGTTGGCGGCGGCGACGTCATCGAGCTGACCTACGGCGAGCAGGGGGGCAAGGTCCACAAGATCAAGGTGGTCGATGACGGGGCCATCAACATCGACAGCGTGCCACTGCCCGACCCTCCGCCGCGATTTCAGCGCGACATGCCCAGAGCCGAGGGCGCGGCACCCGCGCCGAGGGATGAACGCCCGGCGGTGGCCGCCGGCAAGAGCAGCAGCGGCACGCTCAATCCCGGCTCGCCGGTCTACGTGCAGATTGTCGACGCGGACCTCGAGCGCATGGACCCGGTGACCGCGGAGGTGGTCGCCCAGGGTGGCGGCCGGGAAAGCGTGGTCACCGTGCGCCTGACCGAAACCGGCCCGCGCACCGGCGTCTTCGTCGGCAGCGTGCCGACCGCGTCGTCCGGCCCGACCATCACCGCCAGTTCCGAAACCCCCGGCCACCCGGCCTTCAGCGCCATCGACGTCGACGCCAACAGCCCTGCGCCCACGACCCAGCCCAATGTTCGTCCGCCGCAGGTGAAAGCACTCACCTTCTGGCAGGCCAAGATGGGCGACAAAGCGCCCTACATCGAGATCGATCTGCACCAGCAGGCATCGCTGGCCAGGCTGCTGTGGGGATCGGGCGACGATCGGCTGGCGGTGAAGAACATGCCCACCGACCTGACCATCACCCTGCGCGGCGACGGGCCGGAGAAGGTCATCCGGCTCACGGACCAGTCGCAGCCGACCGGCAACGCCGTCGATCTCAAGGGCGCCTCCGCCCGGACCATCCGCATCGACATCGCCAAATTCCGCGGCGACGCCCCGGCCATCGGGCAGATCATCCTCACCGACACCCAGGGCAACCAGCTTCTCCCGGCCGACGTCGCCCCCGCCGGCGCCGACAACGCATCCGTGCTGGAGTTCAACGTCGGCCAGACCGTGTTCGCACGGTACACGGATGTGGACAACGAAACCCCGGGAGTCCCGGTCGTGCGCCAGTCGCGCCGCCTGGGCGCGCGCTACCACAACGGCGTGCTGTCGCTGGTGAAACCGGCCGACCTGGAAGCGAAGGGTACGAACTTCCGCCCCGCCTGGCGGCTGGATCTGGGCGCTTCGCCCCACATCATGCTGAACGATCCCGACTTGGATGTGACGCCGAACCCCGACACGGCGCATGTGGAAGCCTTCAGCGAAACCGGCGCCCGGCAACTGCTGGAACTGACGGAAACCGGCAACTCGACCGGCGTCTTCGCCGCGCCGCTGTCGCTCTCGGCCAATCCCGAGGCCAGGGACAACCCCCGGCTGCTCTACGTCCGGCCGGGCGACCTGGTGTGGTTCAAGTACCTCGACCAGCAGAACATGCAGCCGGGCTACAAGACCTTCCGCTACCTGAGCGTGCTGGAGAACCAGCCCACCGCCGGCGACTGGCAGAACCTGCCGGCCGTCACCAGCGCCTGGCCGTTCGAGATCAAACCAACCGAGGCAAGCGAGATTCCGGTCGCGGTTCGTCCGGCCGGCAAAGGCCGGCTGACGCTGGCGATCCACGATCCCGACGCCATGGCGAACGCCGCCACGGGCGTGACGGTGAAGATCAACACGCTGATCGGCAACGTGGCCCAGGAATTGATGCTCCCATGCACCGCCCCCGGCGTCGCCTCGCAGCAGCTCGACCTGGTGCTCGGCGACACCCAGCCCGAACGCCGCCTGGGCGATCCCGCGAAGGTCGCCCCGGCCAATGAACTTGCCGTATACGGCGACGACATCATTCGTGTCTCATACACCGACGTCCGCGTCCCCACGGCCGACCTGCAAACCCGCGCCGTGGCCGACGACGCGACCGGCAAAGCGCCCGCCAGGGCGAAGGCGATTGCCAAACCCGACGGTGAACCCGTGATCCCCGTGATCAACCTCGCCAACCCCAACCGCCGCGCGATGGCCGCCCAGGAACAGCGGCTGGCGACGTTGCGCCGGGAACTCAACGCGCGTCTGCCGGCGTACGCGGCCGAACGAACGCTCTTCGAGGAACGCCGCGAGATACTCAAGAAGCGCCAGGCGGCCGCCCCGGCCAAGGCGCCGACGACCGCGCCCACCGACGGCGCGCTCAGCGAGGCCGACACTCTGAAGGAGACCATCGCCGCCCTGACCAGCCACATCGACCGGCTCAATGGCCGCATCGAGCGGCTCAAGGCCCTGGGCGCGAGCGACGCCCCCAACGCGCCGATGCCGACGACGCAGCCCGCCGCTGTGCCCGACCCGGCGGATGGCCCGCTCACGCCCGGCCAGCCGTTCGACCTCATCATTGACGACCCGGACCTCCCGGCCGCCAGCGTCGAGGTGCGCATCCGCAGCGTGGCCGGGCGGCTCATCCAGAAGGTGACCGTCGCGGCCAAACGCGACGCCTCCGGCAAATACAAAGTCCGCGTGCCGACCAAGGCCAGCGACGACGCCGAGGACAAAGACGCCGTCAGCATCGTCCCCGGCGGCGAGGTGATCGTCGACTACCAGAATCCCAGGCAGGCGCCGCCGGAAAATGTCGAGCGCGTGGCCTACGTCGCGCTGGCGTCCGATGCCACGCTGACGGTGACCAACGCCGGATATCTCGACTCGATCTCGAAATTCCGCCTCGGCGAGCCGATCTACGTGCAGGTTGTCGATTTCGACGCCGACCGTTCGGCCGCCATCGGCCAGGTGGCCGTCGTCGTCAAATCCTCCGGCGGCGACCGGGAAATCCTCATGCTCTCCGAGACCGAGCCGCACAGCGGCGTTTTCCGCGGCAAGATCCAGACGGACAACGCCGCGGCCAAACCGAACGACGATGTGCTACAGGCCAGCTACGGCGGCACCATCGAGGTGACCTACATGGACTACCTGCGCGAGACGCGCGCTCAGTCTGCGGCGCAGACCGTGCGGCTGGAAGTGTCCGGCGGCACCGACGGCACCGTCGAAGGCTTCTCCCGCCAGTTCAAGGATGCCCAGGAGGAAATGAAGCTCTGGTATCGCACCGGCCAGTCGGCCTACCAGATCGGCCGGCGCCTGTATCTGGCCGGCGCGTACGAGCGGGCGGATGAATACCTCGTCGAGTCCACCGACTACTTCTCGCAGCTTGTCACGCGTTTTCCCGAAGATGCCCTCGCCGCCAGTTCCAACTATTACCTGGGCAACATTCAGTCACTCAAGGGTAACCACCGCGAGGCGCTGGCGAGATTCCAGGAGATCGTCACCCGCTGGCCCAAGTCCGAATTCGTCGCCAGGGCCCGCTTCAAGGTCGGCCAGGCGCTGGAGAACATGGGACGGTTCGACGAGGCGGCCGATGCCTACGTGCTGCTCACCTATCACCACCCCGACGATCCGCACGTGCCCATGGCGATGATCCGCATGATGAACTACTTCGCCCGCGGCGAGCAGTTCGCCGACGCGGTGTCGATCGCCCAGAAGTTCGTCGAGAAGTTTCCCAAGCACGAGAACGCCGGCCCGGTGGCGCTCAAGGCCGGGCAGTGGCTGGCGGTCTCCTCCCGCCCCGACGAGGCCGTCGCCTGGTTCGTGCAGACGGAGAAGATCTTCGCCGCCAGCGACAAGGATATGCCGGCGCTACTCTACTGGCACGCGGCCACGCTGATCCAGATGCAGCAGTTGAGCAAGGCCCCCAGGGGAATCGTGGTGTTGCGGCCGGAGAAGATCCGCGAACTGCTCCAGCGCGTGATCTACGATTACCCAAGAAGCGAATACGCCAACCTCTCGCGCATGGCGCTGGAACAGGTTGTGGAGCCGCGATGAACACACAAACCGGCTTCATGCCAGCCACATGGTGGCACGGGCATCCTGCCCGTGTGCCGCGGTACTCCGCGGCGTTCTTTGCCTCGCCTCGCCTGTCTCCGTTCCCTGTCGCTTGCGTCCTTTCTTTCTTCCACTTCGTGCCTTCGTGCCTTCGTGCCTCAATCCCTTTGTTCTTTCTGTGTTTCCTGACCGCCTCCCCCGTTCTCGCCGCCGATGGCGACGCCGTCGCCCCCGGCGTCGCGCCCGCCCGCGAGTTTGAACGCATCGCCGGGTTCTACGCCAAGGATGCGCCGTCCCAGGACCTGGTCGATCGTCTCTACGACTTCATGGAGAAGTACCCCAAGGATCCCCGCTCCGACCGCGTGCAACTCTGGGTCGCGCTCACCCAGCAGAAACGCAAGTTCCACAACGAAGCGATCAAGGAATTCAACTTCGTCATAAACGACTTCCCCAACAGCCCGCTGGTCCTGCACGCCCTGCGGGCCCAGATCGACAGCTACTCCGCCTTGGACAAGCCTGGCAAGGTGGCCGAGAACTACGCGAAGATCCTCGAGAAGAAGCCGGCCGACTTTGCCGGCGACAGCACCGCGACGGCCGCCTACAACGATGCCATCCTCTTCACGGCCAGCCTCTTCATCCAGAAGAAGGAAGTCGACGCCGCGGTGAAACTGCTGCTGCAACTCCCATCCCGCGCCGAGGCCATTTCCCGCGTCGTGCAGGCCTACATCGCCTTCGATCGCCACGACGACGCCCTGGCGCTGATCCGCCGCCTGCCCAGGGAAGAGAAACCGCTGGCCTATCGCCTGACGCTCGCGGCATACGCCTCCCGCCCGGGCACGGCCAACCTTTTCGTGCTGCTCAACGAAGTCATCAGCACCGAGCCACCCGCCGCCGCGGCCGACGCGCTCATCCAGCAGATCGCGGCGGCCATCGGCGCCAAGGGGCCGGACGACAAGGACAAGGTGCTGCGGCACATCGCCGACAAATGCGAGCGCCTGCGGCGCTGGGCGCAATTCGCCCTGTGCGACCTGCACAAGACCGAACTACCGCGCTTGATGACCTTCATCGGCGACTACCGCACCGGCGCCGATGTCGAGAAGGTCAAGGTCATGGTCGGCGAACTCCATGAATCCCGCGGCGACGCGCCCAAGGCCCGCGAGGCATACTGGCTGCTCGACAGCAAACCCGCCGCGCATTTTCTCGTCGCCGCCACCTACTACGGCAAACTCGCGAAAACCAAAGACCTGCCGGCCGGCCAGAAGGAACTCACCGAGATCGTCAAGCGCTTCTACTCGCCGGCCGTCAGCGCCGAAGCGCTGCTCGAACGGGCCGATCTCGAGTCGGGCCTGATGAACACTCCGGCTACGGCCGTCGCCACGCTCCGCGAACTGCTCGCCCGTTTCCCGAGTGAGGAGGAGCGCAGCGTCAGGGCGATCTTCCGGCTCGGCTCGCTCCTGCGCGTGCAGAAGAAGCAGGATGAGGCGGTCGCGGCCTACGAGCGGCTCATCCAGGACTATGCCGGCGCTGCCAACGCCGTGCGCCGGGCGTACCTGGAGATCGCCAACTGCCACGAGGAGAAGAACGACAGCCAGCGCGCGGTGGCGACGTATCGCCTCGTGCTCCGCAAGTACCCCCACACGCCGGAAGCCAGCCACGCGCACACCGTGCTGGAACAGCGGTATAACGTTCCGGACGTGGATGTGAGTGATCGGTGAGCAGTGATCGGTGATCAGTGATCGGTAGTCTGTACCGATCACCGATCACTGATAACCGATCACGATTTGTACAGGTGACACATGCTCGACTTCATCATTCGCGGCGGCTGGGCTCTCTGGGTCATCACCGCCTGTTCCATCATCAGCCTCGGCGTCACCTTCGAACGCTGGCTGGTGATGCGCAAGGCCGACGTCGACAGCGAAGACCTTCTCAACGAACTGTCCAAGGCCATGGAACGCGCCGACCTCGACGGCGCCATCGGCCATTGCCAGCGAACCGGCGGGCCGGTGGCTGAGACGCTGGGCATCGGCCTGCGCAAGCTGGTGTTCCTCGAGCGCATCGGCAAGCGCCCCGAGGAGATCGAGGAAGGCATCACCCAGGCGATGGAAGACCACGGAGGCCACGTCGTGGACTACCTGGAACGTCATCTGACCATCCTCGCCACCTGTGCCAGCCTCGCTCCGATCCTGGGCATGATGGGCACCGTCTTCGGCATGATCCGCGCCTTCGGCTCGATTCACAGCGTCGGCAACATGACGCCCGAGGCCGTCGCCGGCGGCATTTCCGAGGCCCTGCTTTGCACGGCCGGCGGCCTGATCGTCGCGGCCATGTCCACGGTCGAATACAACTACTTCGTCAGCCGCGTCAACCGCTTCGTGCTGCAGGTGCAGTCCACCGGCACCGCCCTGGTCGAGCGAATCCTGGACAAGCAGTCGCAGCAGTAGGACAGGCATTCCTGTCTGTCATCGAGGAAACATGAGACTCGTCCGCCACCATCGCCCCGGCCCTTACATCCCCTTCATCACGCTGGCCGACATTGCGTGGCAGATCATCATCTTTTTCCTGATCGCCTCGACGTTCGTCAGCAACCTGTCGCTGACCGTCGCCCTGCCGACGGCGACGATTTCGCCGGAGAAGACCATCGACAAGCCGATCCGCATCGAGGCCGGCGAATCCAGGCTTGCGGTCAACGGCATGCCCGTTCCGCTGGGCGACCTGGAACTGCAGTTGCGCGGCCTGCTGGCCGGCGCGGCCAGCGAGGACCAGCGGGCCGTCGTGGTATTCCCGGCCGACGACCTGTCGTTTCAGCGCAACGGCGACATTCTGTACGCCATCCAGCAGGCCGGCGGGGTCGTGCTTATTTCAGAGGAGCGCCGCGATGAAACTCGCACGCCGAAGAACTGAGCCGATCAAAGAGACGCAGATGATCAGCCTGGCCGACATCGCCTTCCTGATCATCTTCTTCTTTATGCTCACCAGCACCTTCATGCGCGACAGGCTGAGCGTGGTGCTTCCCCAACTGTCCCGCACCGGCAAGACCGATTCGCCCGTCACCGTGATCGTCGACCGCGAGGCGAAGATCTATCTGAACGGCCAGCTCGTCGGCAGTTCCGGCACGCTGGAGACCGAGCTTAAGGGAATCCTGGCCGCGCGGAGCAATCCGCGGGACTGCGAAGTGCGCCTACGCTGTGACAAGAAGCTGACCTACAAGGACTACCGCGGCGTCTACGAGGCCATCAGCCACGCGGGGGGCGTGATCGCGATCATGCACGACCTGCGGAAATGACCGCCCGCCCCCCGTCCGCATTCGTCGCCTGGCGGAAGGGGTCACCCCGTTGGCGTTCACATAGTCTCCGAATGCATCCGTGATGATGCTCCGGGAGGCGAACTGCGGTTCATTGCCGCCATCGGGGACGATCGCGGAGGATCCATGGCCGGTCCAGATGGTTCCGGTGAGCATGTCGATGGACTGAACCTTGGGAGTCGTGCCCGTGCCGTCAGCGATCTGCAGCGTCAGGAGCATGCCTTCGATGTCTTCGGCCGCGGCATTGCCCGCGTCGGAAACCGTCAACTGGAAGCTCAGCGTGCCGTTGAGCGGAGCATACACATGCCCGACACTGACGACCGGTGCGGCACTGGCCGCCGTTCCCGCCAGGAACAAAACAAGACCAGCCACGAGTAAATTGACTCGTTTCATCTTCGCCTCCAATATCAATACCGGGACTGCTGCCGCAGCCCTCCATCCGGTAAAGATACACCACAGGATGGACTCAGGAGAGCAAATCCAACTGCTTCTTGCCCAGGATGTCCGGGACAGGGCTGCCTGCGGTTGGGTTTATGCCGATCAGACCGATCCGGGAGAATGGGGATGCCAGGCCGCCACCCGCCAGCGCCGATTGCCCGGTTTGCCCGGCCGGTGCCGCCAGCCAGCAGGATCAGCACCGCACTCCCCGCCGTCTGGTTCGTCTGGGCGACCGTGGTGTCAGCGCTGTTGACGCTGCCATCGCGGTTGTAATCCCAGGGATTGGTTATGGCCACGGGGCCCGCAGCCGGGTGTCCTCGCGCGGCCAGCATGTCGGCGCTGGTGACCGCGGCGTCCGTGGTCGAGTTGCCGCTCTCGCCGATGGCGTTGCCGAAGTAGAACACGTCCGGCGCGGCCAGGCCGGTGTTGGCATCGGCCAGCACCGTCACCTGCAGCCACTGCCTGCGGATGGCGCCGTCCGGCCAGACCAGTTCGATGCGGTCGGCGCCGGCCACGCTGCGCACGACGACGACACTGGGTGCCGGGGCTGTCGTCCAGGCATCCGGCGTGGCCGAGTTGCCGACGCGGAACAGGAAGTCCGCCGCCGCAATCCCCGGGCTGCTGGCCGGGTTGGCCAGGTCGATCATGATGCCGTTGATCCCCTTGCTGAAGCTGGTGTAGTTGGCAAAGGACGCCTGTTGTCCCGGCAACAGTGCCTGCTTGTCGGTGGCGATGGCGTTGTCATCGGCCGCGTTGGCCGCCGGGTCGTTGCCGTCGTAGAAGCTGTTGTTGTAGAAGATGGAGCGAGCCACGATGCCGGTGACTCTGGCGAGCAGGGTGGCGGTGCCGGCCGAGCCGTCCTTGTCGGTGATGGTCACGGTGACGGGATAGGTGCCGGGCGTGGGGTAGGTCTTATTGAGGATGAAGGTCTTGTCCGCGTTGAGCGCCAATGCCTGCGGTCCGGAACCATCGGCGTAGTTCACGGTGGCCGTCCAAGTATCGTTGGGGCCCGGGTCGGTGAATGAGCCGGTTGTGGCCAACGGTGTTCCCAGGCTCATCCGCAGCGAGACGGGCAGCGCCACGGCCGTGGCGACGTTGTTGACGGTCACCTTGAAGGAACCGGCCGCGGAGCCGTTGTTGCTGCTGGTTCCACTGACTGTGACCGCGTACAGGCCATTCTCCTCGTAGGTGTGGGCCAGGAGGAAGCTCTTGTCGGCGTTGAGTGTCAGGGGGATCATTGCGCCGCCGTCGCCGTAGTTGACGGTTGCGGTCAGGGTGTCGGTGATGTCCGCATCGGTGAAGGACCCCGAGCGCGCCAGGCCGGAGCCTTCATTGATCGCCGTATCCGCACCGGAACTGACCGCGAGGGGGAGTTGGCGTTCGTAGGCGCCCATGTCAACGATGGCGCCCGGATCGTGAACGCCGGGGTAGTCGACGATGCGGGTGTTGCCGACAAGATCGGTGGTGATGCCCGCAGGAACAGCGGCGTTGGAACCGGCATCGATGCAGGGTGAGGTTGGCTTTAGACGGAGGTCGCCATAGTCAGAGCCGCTGGGATTGCGGAGGAAGAGCGGGTCGGAGTTGATGTTGCCGGTGCCCGTGAACCCGCCCTGGATGTCGCTGTAGGTGATCGCCGGCGTGCTGGAGTAGTTATAGATAGGCGAGTTGCCGTTACCCCAGAGGATGCAGTTGGTCAGCGTCGGATTGGACAAGGCGTTGTTGTACATGCCGCCGCCGTAGGACGATGCGGAATTGCCACTGAAAGTGCAGTTGGTCAGCCTCGGCGAGGAGGTGTCGTTCTCCATCCCGCCGCCGTAGGACGCTGAGTTCCCGCTGAACGTGCAGTTGGTCAGTGTCGCCGACGTTGAGGAGTTCCAGTGGTAGCTGTACATCCCGCCGCCGCGGTAGGCCGAGTTCCCATTGAACACGCAGTCGGTCAGTCTCGGGCTGGAAATGGCGATGTTGTACATCCCGCCGCCGTCGGAGGACGCCGAGTTGCCACTGAACATACAATTAATCAGTTCAGGGCTTGCAATGAAATCGTTATACATCCCGCCGCCTCGGCCGCTGGCCGAATTCCCGATGAACGTGCAGTTGATCAGCGACGGGCTCGAGGAGGCGGTATTGTACATTCCGCCGCCATAGCCATACGACCCGAAGGCAGTGTTCCCACTGAACGCGCAGTTGGTCAGCGACGGTGAACTGCCCTTCGCAAACAGGCCGCCTCCCATGGATTGGCTCGCACCAGGGCCATCGGCTTCCCCTCCAGTCACTGTAAAGCCGTCAAGAACAGTCGAACTCCCCACTCCGCTTGCGGTGAGCACATGATAGCTGTTGTCAGAGGTGTCGCTGATCGTCCCGATGTCTGCGGAAAGGACGGTGGGGTAAGCAACTATGTCCCGCGCATTGGGATTCGGCGCCCCGTACCCGGCGTAGCCGCCGTAGATGCCGACGGCATTCCTGAGGGCAAAGCAGATCGTTCGGTCGTTCGTGCTCGTCGGCTTGTACGCCCCGTCCGCGATGCGGATGGTGTCCCCGTCAATTGACACCAGCAGGGCCGACTGGAGGCTGGTGAAGGCATTCGTCCAGGAGGCTCCGTTGTTAACGCCGGCGGCGTTAAGGTCCACGTAGATGGTCTTGGAAGTCGGGGCAGTGACCGGCCCTTCATAAGCGCCCATATCCACCGTACCGTTCTGGATTCGGCCATTGCCGGCCAGATCGGTGATGACGCCAGCGGGA
The DNA here is from genome assembly GCA_044450885.1 of Tepidisphaerales bacterium. Taxonomy (GTDB): domain Bacteria; phylum Planctomycetota; class Phycisphaerae; order Tepidisphaerales; family Tepidisphaeraceae; genus JANYKD01. The sequence goes on along the minus strand of JBIOJL010000001.1, from coordinate 30,873 downwards.
ATTGCCGAATTGGAGCCGATGTCCAGGGCCGGAGATCCCGTACGCAAACGCACGTCCCCGTAGTCATCATCGGTCGTACCGAACAGGCCATCGAATCCTGTCCAAGGCGAACGCACAAAAAGCGGGTCAGCGCTGATGTTGCCGATACCGGCGTAGCCGCCCTGGATGTCGCTGTAGGTGATCACCGGCGTGCTGGAACCGTAATTGAAGATCGGCAAGCTGCCGCTGCCCCAGATGATGCAGTTCGTAAGTCGCGGCGAGGAGGCGGAGTTGTAGATCCCACTGCCGAAGTTGGCGATCCCGCCGTCGGAGATGGAGGCGGTGTTCCCGCTGAACGTGCAGTTGGTCAGCGTCGGGCTGGAAGCGGAGTCGTTGTACATCCCGCCGCCGCAAACGCCCGAGTTGCCGATGAACACGCAGTTGACCAGGACGAGCGACGTCGCGCTGTGGGTGTTGTACATCCCACCGCCGAAGTCGGCTGTGTTTCCGCTGAACGTGCAGTTCGTCAGTGTCGCCGACGATGAGGAGTTCCAGTCGTAGCTGAACATCCCGCCGCCGTTGCCAATCGCCGAGTTTCCACTGAATGTGCAGTTGGTCAACGTTGGGTTGGAAGTAACGCCGTCAGAAGAGTAGCTGTACACCCCGCCGCCGTGGAACGCCGAGTTCCCAGTGAACATACAGTTGGTCAGCGTCGGGTTGGAAGAGGAGTTGTTGTAGATGCCGCCGCCGGAACCAGCCGTGTTCCCGCTGAACGTGCAGTTCGTCAGCGCCGGGCTGGAAGAGAGGGTGTTGAAAATGCCGCCGCCGTAGGACGCTGAGTTTCCGCTGAACGTGCAGTTGAACAACGTTGGGCTGCCGAATGAGTTAAACATTCCACTGCCGCAATAGGTCGGGAAACTGCTTGTATCGGCATTTCCAGCGGCGATCGTGATGCCATCCAGGATAGCGGTACTATCCGTACCGCTGCCGACAACGACGTGATAGCTGTTGTCCGTGTTGTTTCCAGCCGTGCCGAGATCCCCCGACAGAATAGAGGGATTCGCCACCACATCCCGCGCATTCGGATCGGCCGCGCCACAGCCGGCATAGCCGCCGAAACACGCCACGCCGCTCTTCAACTGAAACGAGATACTTCGATCGGTGCCCGGTGTCGGCTTGTAGGTCCCATCGGCCACGCGAATCTCTTGGCCGGAAATGGCCATCGCCAGCGCCGAAGCGAAGCTCCTGTAAGCCGTGGCCCAGGTGGTGCCGTCTTCAATTCCCGTGGCGTTGGGATCAACGTACATCACGGTGCTCCATGATGCTTCATATGCGCCCATGTCCACAATCGGGGCGGTGCCCGCGCCCGTGTCGGCCTTCGAGGGAACATCCTTGAAGCGGGGACCACCGCCTAGGTCCGTCGTTGTGCCAGCGGGCACGTCCGCATTCTTTCCCGCGTCGATAGCCGGGGAACTCAGCCGCAGCCGCAAGTCGCCGTAGTCGGTGCCGGAGGGGTTGCGGACGAACAGCGGATCGACGTTGAGGTTGCCGGTGCCGGTGTAGCCGCCCTGGATGTCGCTGTAGGTGATCACCGGGGTGCTGGAGTAGTTATAGATCGGCGAATTACCGTTGCCCCAGAGGATGCAGTTGGTGAGTTTCGGGTTGGAGGAGGAGCTGTACACGCCGCCGCCGGAGGACGAGGCGGAATTGCCACTGAACGTGCAGTTGGTCAGTGTCGGGCCGGAAGAGTAGTTGTACATCCCGCCGCCGGCGGACGCTGAGTTGCCGCTGAACGTGCAGTTGGTCAGCGTCGGGCTGGAAGAGGAGCTGTCCATCCCGCCGCCGTAGGACGATGCGGAATTGCCACTGAAAGTGCAGTTGGTCAGCCTCGGCGAGGAGGTGTCGTTCTCCATCCCGCCGCCGTAGGACGCCGAGTTCCCGCTGAACGTGCAGTTGGTCAGCGTTGGACTCCCGGGCGAGTTATACATCCCGCCGCCGTAATAAGTGGGGGAACCGCTGCCATTAGCATTTCCGGCCGTGATTGTGAAACCATCCAGTACAGCCGTGGATGTCGTCCCGCTGCCCACCAACACATGATAACTGTTGTCCGTGTTGGTTCCGACCGTGCCAATGTCCCCCGACAGAATTGACGGCGTTCCTGTCACATTCCGTGCATCCGGATTGGGCGCGCCGTAGCCGGCGTATCCGCCATAAATCGCCACGCCGGTCATCAATTGGAACGAGATCGTCCGATCCGTCCCTGACGTCGGCTTATACGTCCCGTCCGCGACCTTGATCGTATCCCCGGACACCGCCACCCCCAGCGCCAGTTGCAGATCTTTGTACGCTTGTGACCACGATGGCCCATTCGTCGCCGGGGCCGGCGAATTCACATCGACGTAAATCGTCTTGGACAGCAGCAACCGGCCTTCGAGTGGCTCGGCCACGCAGCCTACCCTCTGGAGGAGGCCCGTCGGCTTGTGTTGCCGCCAACTCGTGTTCCTGCAAACCCACTTGCCCGCTGGTAATATCGCTCGCTGAGTCACGTGTTCTCCTCCCGCGGGCCGCGTCTGGAGCCCGCTCTTGGTGTCAGCCAAACCGGATCGCTGCAATTCAGTTCAGTGAGGGATTTCCTCAGCGGCAGCTTCACAGAGAGTCCGACAGTGTCTTGATGCTCGATCATAACGCCGCCACGCGAAAGGGAGCCGGCTCAGAAGAACGGACTCGCCTGCTTCTTGCCCAGGATGTTCGGGACCGGGCCGCCTGCGGGCGGCTCGCTTCCGATCATGCCGCTCCGGGAAAATGGGGAAACCACGGCCGGACTCGCCACGATCCGTCGCCCCGCTTGCCCGGCCGGTGCGGCCGGCAGGATCGGCACCGCCTTCCCGGCCGTCTGTTTTGTCTGGGCGGCCGTAGTGTCGGTTCTTGTGGTGGGCTTATACGTGCCATCGGCAACGCGGATGGTGTCGCCGGCGCTTGCCACTGCGAGGGCGAACTGGAGGCTGGCGCAAGCGCCGCTCCAGGAGGTGCCGGCCCCCGCGGCGTTGAGATCCACGTAGATGGTTCTCGAGGGAACGGTGGCGGCGCCTTCATACGCACCCAGATCGACCGTGCCATTCTGGATTCGCGCATTACCGGCCACGTCGGTCGTGATGCCGCCTGGAATGGCCGCGTTGGAACCGATGTTCAGGGCTGGGGAACCGGTCCGCAGCCGCAGGTCGCCGTAATCGTCGTCGGACGTGCCTAAAGTGCCGTCCGGCCCACTGCCTGGATTGCGGATAAAGAGCGGGTCGGCGCTGATGTTGCCCGTGCCCGCGAAACCACCACCCTGGATGTCGCAGTAGTTCACATTCGTCGTGCCGCTGGGCTGTATCTGGCTGCCGGTCGGGGCCGAATTGCCCCAGAGAATGCAATTGGTCAGCGTCAGGGTGGCGCTGGTGCTGGAAATCCCGCCGCCGGTGCCACCACAGACGTTTCCGGCAAGCGTGCAGTTGATCAACGTCGGCGACGACAGGAAGCTGTACATTCCGCCGCCCGTGCCACTGGCGCCGATGGCCCAGTTCTCGGTCAGAACACAATTGATCAGCGTTGGCGCGGAGGCCGAGAAGTCGTTGTAGATTCCGCCGCCGGTGCCCTTGGTGGCGCCCGTGGCCGTGTTCCCCGTGAAGATGCAGTTGGTCAGCGTTGGCGAGGAACTGTTGTTGTACATTCCGCCACCGCGGCTGGCGGTGCTGTTGTTGGAATTATTCCTGATGAATGTGCAGTTGGTGAGCGTCGGGGAGGATGAGTAATTGTACATCCCGCCGCCGTAGTTAAGGCTGACGTTGTAGCTGAAGATGCAGTTGGTCAGGGCCGGAGATGAACTGCCGTAGTTGTACATCCCGGCTCCGCCGCTGTTGCTGCTGGTGGTGCTGCCGGCCGTGTTGTTGCTGAAGGTGCAGTTGGCGACCGTCGGGCTGCCGGTTGAGTTATACATTCCGCCGCCGGAGTTGGTTGGGAATGAGCTTCCGTTGGCATTGCCGGCCGTGATCGTGAACCCGTCCAGGACGGCCGTGCTGGTGGTGCCGCTACCGACGACCACGTGGTAGCTGTTGTCGGCGTTGTTGCCGATGGCGCCGATATCACCCGAGAGAATCGTCGGGTAAGCCGCAACATCGCGGGCATCGGGGTTGGCCGCGCCGTATCCCGCGTATCCGCCGTACACGGCCACGCCCGTCTTGAGCTGGAAGGATTTGGTCTGGTCGCTGGTCGAGGTCGGCTTGTACGTGCCATCCGCCACTTTGACGGTATTGCCCGCTGCCGCCGCCGTCAGGGCCTGCTGCAGATCCACATACGCCGTTGCCCACGAAATTCCGTTGTGCGTGGGGCCGGGAGAATTGACGTCGACATATATCGTGGGCGCGAAGACGGTGATCGTCACCGGCAGGCCCGGAGAGAGCGCCGACTGGTTGCCCGCGACATCGACGGCGCCCAGGGCATAGTTGAACGTCCCCAGCGGTTGCGTGGCCGTCGTGTAGGTGTCGCCCGTTTCGTAGTCGCCGCTGATCCGGGCGCCATCGCGGAAGATGCGGAAATACGGGTTTGCCGAGACGTTGAACTTCAGCACCGTGGCGTCGGTGATGTTGTCGGTGTTGCTGCTGCCGGTGTCGGTTGAGGCATCCAGGTCCGGCGCGGCCGGAATCGTCGGTGCGATGGTGTCGATGGTGACGCCCAGGCCGCTGCTGGCTGCGGAAACGTTCCCGGCCGCATCGACCGCGGCGACAGTGTAGGTATACGACCCGTCGGCCTGAGTGCCTGCGGTGTACGAGCTCCCGGTCTGGTAGTTGCCGCTGATGATCGCGCCGTTGCGATAGAAGCGGAAATAGGGCCCGGCGGCCACCGTGAATGTGGGCGTGGCGGCATTGGTGATGTTGTCGCTGTTGGAGATGCCGCTGTCGCTGGCATCCTGCAGGTCCGGGGCCGCCGGAGCGTCGGGCGCCGCCGTGTCGCGCGTCACCAGCAGCTCCGCCGACATCGCCGAGGCGTTGCCGGCGGCATCGAGCGCCACGGCCGTGATCTGGTGCGTGCCGTCGGTGACGATGCTGGCGCTGGTCTGCCCGGTGCGGTAGACCATGCCGTCCAGGGTTCCATCGATATAGAGGCTGTAATAGGGCGCGGCGACGTTGAAATACATCGCGCTGACGTTGGTGATGTTGTCCGTGCTGCTCACCCCAGTGTCGCTCGACGCATCCAGATCTGGAATGGCCGCGGGCGGAGCAATCGTGTCGATGGTCACCAGCAATGCCTGCGAGTTTGCGGATTCGGCCTGGCCGGATGGCTGCTCGCGCCAGACGATGCTGTGAGTCCCATCGGAAAGCGATGTCGTCCCGTCGGTGGCGATGGTCGTCGTGGTTCCAGTCGCGATCGTGCTGCCGATCAGGATGCCGTCGCAGTACAGGTTCACAGTTGCATCCGGCGTTGTCGGGCCGACGGTAAACACCAATGCGCTGGCGGGAGAACTGTTGTTGTATTGGGTAATTCTGTCCGTGCTGGAGACGCCGGTGTCGCTTCCGGCAGCGAGGACCGGAGCCGGCGGGCCGAAGACGGTGATCGTGACCGGCAGGGCCGGCGACAGCGCCGATTGATTGCCCGCCGCGTCGACGGAGATGACCGCGTAGTTGAATGTCCCCAGCGGTTGTGTTGTTGTCGTGTAACTGGACCCCGCCTCATAATCGCCGCTGATTCTGGTGCCATCGCGGACCACGCGGAAATAGGGACTGGCCGACACGTTGAATTTCAGCACCGTGGCGTCGGTGATGTTGTCGGTGTCGCTGGCGCCGGTGTCGGTGGAAGCATCGAGGTCCGGGGCCGGAGGAACCGCGGGGGCGATGGTGTCGATGGTGACGTTCAAGGCGGCGCTGGCGGCCGATTCGTTCCCGGCCGCATCGATCGCCGTGACGGTATAGGCATAGGCGCCGTCCGTCTGGGCAGGCGCGACATAGGAAGTGCCCGTCTGGTAAGTTCCGCTGATGCGGGTGCCGTCCCTGTAGAACTGGAAATAGGGACTGGCCGCGACGGTGAACGTCGGGGTTGCGACGTTGGTGATGTTGTCGGTGCTGGACAGACCGCTGTCGCAGGCGGCCTGCAGATCGGGCGCAACCGGCGTCGCAGGCGCCACGGTATCGACGGTGACGCTCGCAGCCGGCGAGTCGGCGGAGGATACGCCGCCGATGGCCTGCCGGGCGACGATGGACACGCTGCCATCGGCCAGGGTGGTTGTGCCGTTGGTGGTGATGGTGGTAGTGGTGGCAGCGGCGCCGGCGCTGCCGATCATCACGTTGTTGACATAGAGCGCGACCGTGGCGCCCGGCGTGGTGTTGCCGACGGTGAACTGCAGCGCCTTCGCGGGATTGGCGTTGTTGAGGTTGGTGAGTCTGTCGCTGTTGGAGATGCCCGTGTCGCTCGCGGAGGCAAGCACCGGAGCGGACGGGATGGGAGGGCTGGCGACGTCGAAGAAATTGCTGTCGGCGGTGTGGCCGGCGCCGTCATCGGCGTGCAGATACATGCCGTTGACGATCTGGGCCGCCGTCACGTTGCCGTTCCAGAGGCCGTTGATGAATGTGGCGGTCGTTGGAGCAACGGGCACCTGCGCGCCGGCGCCGACGTTGCCACGAAGATCCACGAGCCAGAATACGCCCGTGTCCAGGCCCGTCGGGAACCGGTCGCCATCAATCTCCCAGGTATCGCCAAGGGTCGCGAAAGACGGGTTGGCCGGCACGTCGTTGCGCCAATAGTAGTTCTGCGTGCTGTACACGGTGATGCGGTAGGCCGTGCCTGCCACAAGCTGGAGTGAGGACGACAAGGGTGTTTCAGTCCACGTCATGGAAGGGCCGGAAACGTTCTGGCTGGCCAGCAGGGTGCCGGTGTCGGTCCAGATGCAGACCTTGACGCCGAAATAGCTGCGAACGTGCGTAACCAGAATGTTCCGCGTGGGAGTGAAGCTGTAGCCCGAAGTGAACGCATAATCACCGTTGCTTTTGGTGGAAGCAAGGTTGCCCAGCATCGTGTTGGAACTGCCCGTCCATCCACTGACAGTAGCGCTGCCGTTGAAACTGGTGGCCGTGAACCCGTTGACATCCTTCGCCGTCAGCGTGGCCGAAAACGGTGCGTTGACTGTCTGTGGCGAACTGACCGTTCCCCACTGGAAGCCGGCCATCGCGCCGGCCTGTACGGCAAACGCATTGCTCGTGCCCGTCACCCCGGCCACACTGGCACTGAGCGTCACGGCCGGATCGACCGCGTTCAACGTCACGGTGTGAGTCCAGGTCCCCCCGATCAACGTCGCCGAGGCCGGAGTCATCGCCACCGAACCGCCCTGTCCCGCGGCACTGAGGGAGGCCGTGCCGACGTAGACCGCGATCGCCTCGTCGGCGATGTTCCAGGCTCGGATGGTGACCGAAAAGGGCACCACGGCCGTCTTGGGTCCGCTGATCGTATCGAAGGTCAATCGAGCCAAATCGGCGTCATGCACCGCCAGGCTGGGGCTGCTGGAAATCAGCCCCGCTGCCGTGGCGGTCACCGTCGCCGCCTGCGTACCGTCGCGCAGACCATCCGCGGGCAACGTGATGTTGAACGTGGCGGTCGTCTGCCCGGCTTTGACGGTTACGGTCGCCGGCACGGCCAGTTCCGTCGTGTCCGAGGATCCAAGCGCCACGACGACATCCGCGGTCGGCGCGGAGCCGAGTTGCACCGTTCCGCCGCCGGTGAGCGTTTGCCCTTCCCATCCGCTGGCCGGCAGCGTGACCGTCAGCGAGTTGATCGTCACCGGCAGAACCGGTGAAAGTGCCGACTGGTTTCCTGCGGCGTCAACAGCGGCCACTGCGTAGTTCAATGTGCCGAGCGGTTGAGTCGCGGTCGTATAGGTGGAACCCGCCTCGTAATCGCCGCTGATTTTGGCTCCATCGCGGAAGAGCCGGAAGTATGGACTGGCGGTGACGTTGAACATCAGGACCGTGGCGGCCGTGATGTTGTCGGTGCTGCTCGTGCCGGTGTCGGTCGAGGCGTCCAGATCCGGCGCCGCAGGGGCTTCCGGGGCAACCGTGTCGGTGGTGACGCTCAGCGCCGGGCTTAGAGCGGACACGTTGCCCGCGGCATCCACCGCCGCTACGGCGTAGCCGACCGTGCCGTCGCTCTGTGCGGCCAGCGCGTAGCTTGTTCCCGTCTGGTAGTCCCCGCTGAGCTGCAGGCCGTTCTGGTAGAAGCGGAAGTAGGGGCTGGCCGAGACCGTGAAGGCCGGGTTCGTGATGTTGGTGATGTTGTCGGTGTTGGAGATGCCGCTGTCGCTGGCTGCCTGCAGGTCCGGGGCCGCCGGCGCGGCGGGGGCGATGGTGTCGATGGTAACGCTCAATGCCGTGCTGGCGGCCGACTCGTTTCCGGCCGCGTCGATGGCCGTGACGCTGTAGGTGTAGGCGCCGTCCGCCTGGGCAGGCGCGGTGTACGCGGTCCCGGTCTGGTAGGTGCCGCTGATGCGCGTGCCATTGCGGTAGAACTGGAAATACGGGCCGGCGGCGACGGTGAAGGCCGGGGTTGTGACGTTGGTGATGTTGTCCGTGTTGGAGACGCCGCTGTCGCTGGCGGCCTGAAGAACGGGGGCGACGGGGGAAGCGGGCGCGATCGTATCGATCGTGATGGAGAGCGTGGGGCTGGGCGCCGAGATGTTGCCGGCCAGGTCGGTCAGTCGCACCGATACCGTATGCACTCCGTCGACGAGAGCCACGCCGTTGATGAAGACGTCGGCGGCGGCGCTGGTTGGCGCGACCGCGGCGAGATCCGGCCTGCCGTCGGCGTTGAAGTCGCCAAGCGCCAGGCCGGCCAGTGGTGTGGCGACGGCGACGACTTGCCTGGTAAAGTTGGGATAGTATCCAGTGCCGCCGGAGGCCAGAAAGATGTCGAGGTAATTGCTCTGGGAGGTGCAGACGATGTCAGCTTTCCCGTCGCCGTTGACGTCGGCCAGGACCGCGCTGGTGGGGACCGCGGAAGGCGTCATCGAGACATGGCCGGTGTCGACGTTGCCGCTGAATCCCGCGTGCAATTCGAGCGTTCCATTCGGCAACCCAACCACGAAGTCGGTCACGCCGTCGTTGTTGAAGTCGCCGGCCGCCAGAGACGTGTAGGCAGTCGTTCCCCCCCAGCCATCGCGCCAGCTTAACACCCCGCTGGCGCTGCCCCGATACCCCAGGAAATCGCAGGCGCTGGGCACCGCGAACGACCCGATGGCCACAACGTCCGGATACGCATCGCCTCCGAAGTTGCCGATGGCCAGGCGCGTCACGGAACTGGCATTACTCACAATCCCGGCGAGCAGGAAACCGCCCGTTCCATCCCCGATATAGGTACCCAGTGCCTTCGTGCCGGCAATCCCCGGTCCGCCCACCACAAGGTCTGGACGGCCATCGAGGTTGAAGTCGGCGACGGCCACCGAAGTGACCGGAGCACCGAAATTCAGCGCCAGGCGCGCGGTCTGGAACGTGCCGTCGCCGTTGCCCAACAGGAGCACGACCGTATTCGTGCTGCCCGCTGCCACCAGCAAGTCGGCCCGGCCGTCCTGGTTCACGTCAGCCACCGCGACATCGGCCGCGCCTGTCACGGCCGTGGTAACGGCCGGCTGGAACGAACCCGCGCCGCGATTGAGCAACACGGATATGGAATCACCGTTGACGGTGACAATGTCCGGTCTTCCATCGCCATTGAGGTCCGCCACCGCGAGGCGCGCCGGGTTACCGGCCACGGCATAGGGAACGGGCGTGGCGAACCCGTATCCTGACTGGCCCGCGATGATCGGATAGGTGCCGGCTCCCGAGGCCGCGACCGTGCCCAAAGCGATGCCGTCCAGGGTGACCGTCAACGTGCCCGCCTCGGAGGCAATCAGATCGACCGCCGGCATCGTGACCTTGGTAATATTGTCGCTGTTGCTGATGCCGCTGTCGCTGCCGGCCTGGAGATCGGGCTGGACCGGCGCGGGCGGGGCCACGGTGTCGATGGTCACGGAGAGTGGTGCGCTCGGCGCCGAGACGTTGCCGGCCGCATCGACGCTGGCAATGGTGTAGCTGTACGTACCATCGGCCTGCGACGCTAGGGTGTACGTGCTCGCTGCCTGATAGTCCCCGCTGAGTTGGATGCCGTCGCGATAGAAGCGGAAGTACGGGCCGGCCGAGACGGCGAACGTCGGCGTTGTGATGTTGGTGATGTTGTCGGTGTTGCTGATGCCCGAGTCGCTGGCCGCCTGCAGGTCGGGTGCGACGGGGGACGCGGGGGCGATCGTGTCGACCGTGACCGTCAGGGCAGGGGAGTCGGCCGAGGGATGCCCGTTCAGGTTCTGGCGGGCGATCAGCGACACCTTGCCATCGGCCAGAACGGTGGCGCCGTCGCTGGTGACGGCGGTGCTGTCGCCACTCGCCAGTGCGCTGCCGATCAGCATACCGTTGGCATAGAGCGAGACAATGGCACCCGGGATGGTATTGCCGATCAGGAACGTCAGGGCGGCGGCGGGCGAGGCGTTGTTCAACGCTGTCACGTCGTCGGTGGAGGAGACCCCGGTATCGGAGGCAGCAATCAAGTCGGGGGTCGCGGGCGCCGCCACGGCCACCGTCAATTCGTTGCTGGTTGTGTCGCTGGCGACATTGCCGGCGAGGTCCGTCGCGGTGACGGCCACGTCGTACACACCGTAGGCCAGCGGCGGGCTGATCGTGTTGTCGGCGAGGCTCCAGGCCGTGCCGTTGACGATGGCGGAGTAGGTGCTGCCGTCGACCGTGACCGATGCCATCCCCAGATTCTCACTGGCGGACCCGCTCAAGGGAGGCGTGGCGTCGGTGGTGCTCAGCGGCGTGACGGAAACCGTCGGGGCCACCGTATCGATGGTTGCTGCCAGCGCCGGGCTCAAGGCCGAAACGTTGCCCGCGGCGTCGACGGCTGCCACCGTGAAGCTGTAGCTGCCATCGCTCTGGGCGGCCAACGTGTAACTGGTTCCGGTCTCGTAGCCGCCGCTGATCAGGGTTCCGTTGCGGTAGAAGCGGAAGTACGGGGTGGCGCCCACGTCGAAGATCGGTGCCTTGACGTTGGTGATGTTGTCCGTGCTGGAGATGCCCGAATCGCTGGCGGCCTCGAGGTCGGGTGCGGCCGGTGCGGCCGGCGCCACCGTGTCGATGGTCACGGATAGAGTTGTGCTCCGGGGCCCCTGGTTGCCTGCAAGGTCCTCCATCGCAGCGCTCACCTGGTGCGCGCCATCGCTGAGAGCAGAGGCGATGGTCAGGCGGACCATGCCGGGGCCCGCGACCTGCACCGCCGGCCCGGCTGCGCCATCCACCATCAGCCGCACGACGCCGGCCTCGGGAGCGGTGACGGCAAAACCCGGTGTGGCGTTGTTGGTGAGGTCGTCGGTGTTGGAGATGCCGCTGTCGCTGGCATCTTCGAGGTCGGGAACCGTGGGCGCGATGGTGTCTGGCGCCACCGTGTCGATGGTGACGCTCAGCGCCGGGCTGGGAGCGGACGCGTTGCCCGCGGCATCCACCGCCACCACACTGTAGCTCGATGTGCCGTCGCTCTGTGTGGCCAGCGTGTAGTTTGTTCCCGTCTGGTAGTCCCCGCCCAGTTGCAAGCCGTTCTGGTAGAAGCGGAAGTAGGGGCCGGCCGAGACGCTGAAGGCCGGGTTCGTGATGTTGGTGATGTTGTCGGTGTTGGAGATGCCGCTGTCGCTGGCCGCCTGCAGGTCCGGGGCCGCCGGCGCGGCGGGCGCGATCGTGTCGACCGTGATCGTAAGCGACGGGCTGGAGGCTGATAGGTTGCCGGCGATGTCTTCCATGCGGGCGTACGCCGTATGCATGCCATCGGCAAGCACGGCCGGGCTGGTCATGAGGACATTCACCGCGTTTCCTTCGTAGTCGGGCATGGCGAGGTCGGGTCGGCCATCAGCGTTGAAGTCGATGCTGACGAGGTCAAACGTGCTGCCGCTGGTCGGGTAGACCTTGCACGCCTGGAACGTGCCATCGCCATTGCCGAGCAGGAGAGCGATCGCGTCAGCCGTGGAACTGAGACTGGCGCAATCCAGGTTGCCATCAGCGTTAAAATCCGCGGAAACACACTGGCCGGCAGCGGCGACAGCGGACTGTCCACTCAGGGTGAAAGTCCCGTTGCCGTTCCCCTTGAGGAAGTATAATTCGCCGGCGGTGCCTCCCGGAGACGCCACAAGGTCAACAGAGCCATCCTTGTCGTAATCTCCGACAGCGAAGCCTCCGATGCTGTTGCCGGTGGTGGTGAAGAGGGGCGGTCCGAACTTGCCGCTGGCGTCCTGGAGCATGGTCACGATCGACCAGTCCGCGGCGATTCCTACGCGGTATGCAATGTCGAGGCGGCCGTCCTTGTTGAAGTCGGCGAAGGCCACCTCGTACATTTCCCCGCCGCCCGCGTCGTACGAGGCACAAGGTTGAAAGGTCCCGTCGCCGTTTCCGTAGACTACGCCGACGCCGGGGTACAAGCGTTCGGCAGCAACAACGTCGACATTGCCGTCGGCATTCAGGTCCACGGCGGCAAGCCTCATCACCGAGCAGCCGGCCCTCAGTTGCAGCACGGGACCAGTCGTGAACCTACCAGCGCCGTTTCCGAACAGGACGTAGGCTTTGTCGGTGCTGTCGGCGACAACGACATCGCATTTGCCGTCGTGGTTGAAGTCGGCCGCGGCGATTCCCAGGGGGCCATTGTGCGCGAACGAGGTGGAAATGGCGGCCTGGAATGTCCCGTCACCGTTGCCAAGATTGACGCTCACGGTATGTGCTACGGCATTGGTGGCGATGATGTCCGGTATGCCGTCGTTGTTGACGTCGGCCACGGCCACGTCAAATGTGCCGGTTCCGGTCGCCACCGCGATCTTCGGACCGAGCGCAACGCCACCGCCGGCCGCGCGCGTCACCGTACCGGGCCCGTCAACCGGTATGGCCGTGTCGAGTCCGTCAACGACATAATGGAGGATGCCCGCTTCCGGGGCCTCGAGGTCGACAAGCGGCGCCGTGTTGTTGGTGACGTTGTCCGTCGAACTTACGCCGCTGTCGCTCGCCGCCTGCAGATCGGGAATGGCCGGAGCGGCGGGGGCGACGGTGTCGATCGTGACGCTCAACGCGCTACTGCCGGCCGATTCGTTGCCGGCGGCGTCGATCGCCGTCACCGTGTACGCCCAGGTGCCGTCCGCCTGGGTGGGCGCGGTGTAGGAAGTGCCTGTCTGGTACGTCCCGCTGATTCGGGCGCCATTGCGGTAGAACTGGAAATAAGGGCCGGCCGCCACGTTGAATGCCGGCGTCTTGATCCTGGTGATATTGTCGGTGTTGGAACTGCCGCTGTCGCTGCCGTCCTGAAGGTCCGGGGCCGCCGGCACCGCCGGGGCCACCGTATCCACGGTAACACTGAGCGCGGCGCTCGCCGGGGATACATTGCCGGCGACATCCACGGCCATCGTCGTGAAACTCCACACTCCGTCGCCCGGCGACGCCACCGTGACCTCGCCCGACGGCTGGCCGTCGGGCGTCACCTGGGCGCCGTTGATGAACAACCGCATCGAGTCCGCGCCCGTGGAGACGTAGAACTTGAGGCTGGCGGCATTGGTGATGTTGTCGGTGCTGCTGAGACCCGAATCGGTTGATGCGTCCAGGTCCGGCGCCGCCGGGGCCGACGGGGCGACCGTGTCGATGGTCACGTTAAGGGAACTGGCAGCCGAGACATTCCCGGCGGCGTCGACGGCATACAGGCAGTAATCCGCCGAACCATCGGCTTGCACCGTCGCGGTAAAGGTCGGCGATGTCTCATACAGCCCGCTGATGAGCACGCCGTCGCGGTAGAGCCGATAGTACGGCCCGGCCGTGATGTTGAACGTGGGCGTGTTGTCGTTGGTGATGTTGTCGGTGTTGCTGATGCCGCTGTCGCTGCCCGCATCCAGGTCGGGGGCGGGCGGCGTATCCGGCGCCTCCGTGTCGAGCGTGACCGTCAGGACCTCGGACAGCGGCGCCGCATTCCCCGCGACGTCCATGGCGATGGCCGCCAGCGCATGCGCGCCATCCTGGCCGAGGTCGGGGCCGGCTTGTCCGCAACCGTAGGCTGCCCCATTCTGAACTCCGTCCACAAACAGTGTGTAGAACTCGGCGTTCACGTCGATCTGCGGGCAGGCAATACTCGTGAGGTTGTCGGTGCTGCTGATGCCCGTGTCGCAGGCGGGATCGAGCCGCAGCGTCGCCGGCTGCGGCGCCACCGTGTCGATGGTGAGGGTCATCGGCGTGGATTCGACGAACAGCTTCCGGATGGGATCCCGCTGGCGGGCAACCACGCGGTAGGTCCCGTCCGGGAGGATCGCCGACTCATCGCACGTCACCAGGCTGTCGGGTCCGGCCGCGACGAACTGGGCGAGACAGATGTCATTGGCGTACAACTGCACCGCCACGCCCGCCTGAGTGTTCGCCAGCCGGAACTGCAGCGCCTTCTGCGGAGAACTGTTGTTGAACTGGGTGATGTTGTCGCTGTCGCTGACGCCGCTGTCCGTCGCGGCCACCAGGTCCGGCGCGAACAGGATGGTTGTGTCGATCGTCACCGCCAGCCGCGCCGACATCCGCGAGACATTGCCGGCGGCGTCGACCGCGCAGGCGGCATAGCCGTAGGTGCCATCCGCCTGCGGCGCCGCGGCATATGTCGTTCCGGAAATGTAATCGCCGCTGATCTGAACCCCGTCGCGGTAGAAGCGGAAATAAGGACCGGCCGTCACCGCAAAGGTCGGCGTGTTGATGTTGGTGATGTTGTCCGTGTCCGAGCCGCCCCCGTCGCTGGAAGCCAGCAAATCCGGTGTTGCGGGAGTCCGGGGCGCGATCGTGTCGACGATGATGTTCAGCGGCTGGCTGGCGGGGGAAGCATTCCCGGCCGCGTCGACGGAGACGAGCGTGAACGCGTAAGCGCCGTCAGTCAGGCTGGCCGAAACGTACGCCGGCGTGGAGTCGTACAGGCCGCTGACGCGGATGCCATCGCGATAGAGTCGGTAGTAGGGCGAACCCGCAACGTCGATTACGGGCATCTGCACCCGCGTGAGGTTGTCGGTTGAGCTGATCCCGGAGTCGCTTGCGGCCTGCAGGTCCGGCGCGGCGGGGGTGGCCGGCGCGACGGTGTCGATCGTCACCCGCGCGGGATCGCCCGGGGCCGACTCGTTGCCGGCCGCGTCCACCGCCGTGACGGTGAACTCCCAGGCGCCGTCGGGCAGGACCGCGGAAGTGAAGGATGAGGCCGTCTCATAATCGCCGCTGACTTTCGACCCGTTGCGGTACAAGCGGTAGTACGGCCCGGCATTGATATCCAGAGTCGGCGTGGTGTCGGCGGTGATGCCGTCGTTCGGGCTGATACCCGTGTCGCTGGCCGCCTGCAGCACCGGCGCCGGCGGAATGCCCGGCGCGGTGGCGACGATGGTGACATTAAGCGGCGCGGATGCCGGCGACGTCGTCGAGCCTGCCGGCGTCTGGACTGCCGTGAAGACATGGGCGCCGTCCGGCAGGATGGTCGAGCCGTTCGTGGCGATCACCGTTTCTTTCCCATCGGCGGCGGCGCTGCCGATGACCTGGCCGTCGCAGAAGAGCACGACGGCGGCGCCGGCGATCGTATTGCCGATGCGGAACTGCAGGGCGGTGGCCGGCGAACTGTTGTTCAACCGCGTGAGGTTGTCGGTCGAAGACAGTCCGGTGTCGGACTGGTCGGCCAGATCCGGCCGCGCGGGCGTCGGGTCCACGGGTATGTCGGCCGAACGCCGCAGGACATATTCGCCGCTGGTGCCGTCGACGCTACGGATGCGCACCTTCCAGGTGCCGCTGGTGCCAATGGCATATGCGATCGCCGCATTGCGTCCGTCGCCAGCGCTGTTGTCGTCCGAGGCCACCTTGTTGCCGGCCGGATCGTACAGATCGATGGCCGGGTCAAGGGTGTTGACGAATTCGCCGGGGCCGCCGCCGGGCGTCAGCGTCGAGAGACGGGCCACCGTTCCGGCGGTCAGCGACAGCAGATAGTAGTCGTCGCCTGCATTCGGCATCGCCGCGGTGACGGCGACGTTGTCCCACCCTCGGCCGTCCGTCGTCAGCGGAAAATTGTCGTATTGCTGGAACTTGATCTTGAAGTTGCCGCCGAGCGACATGCCCGCCTTGGCTGCTTCGGCAACCAGATCGATCGTGTATGTCTTCCACGTCGAATCGAGCGGCGCGCTGAGCACGGGGTGCCAGCGGTTGCCGTCGGCGCTGATCGCCACGCCGTCGCCGTTGAAGTGGCCGGTGAAGTCGGCGGTCATCGGATCGGTCTCGTCCGCGAACTGGATCGTTGAAAATGAGAGCGAAGCGCTGATCGCGCCCGCGAGATTCACCGTGAGCACGGCCTCGTTCAAATTGTACGAACCGGCGGTCGCGGCCGTGTCCATCAGCATCGCATAGGCGCCGCCGGCCGCGCCGTAAGAACTGCTGACCCGCGTCCGGCCATAAACTGCGTCGGAGGCGTAAGCGCTCCAGGCCGAGCCAAGCGTGCCCGACTCGAAGCCGTCGGAAAACACCGTCGTCGGCGAACCGCCGGCGACCGCGATGGTGCCGATGGCGGCCGGTGCGCCGGCCATGTCCTGGGCCAGTGCGATGCTGTCGTTGGCCTCGATATCCAGCGCGGCGTTGCGCGTCACGACGACGGCATAATCCGCGCCCGTGCCGGCGGTCACCACGAGATAGTACACGCCGGAGGTCGCCGGCGTGTAGTTGCGGATGACCTCGGCGAAGTTGCCGGCCCCCGTTGTCCCGGACGCCAGCGTGTTACCGGCGGCATCCTGCAGCGCCACGTGGGCGCCGCTGCCCGCGAGTTGGCTCAGCCCCACGTTCACGGGCTCGCCGGCCGCCAGCGTCGCGGAATAGCAGTCCGTTCCGGCCACGTCGGCCTTGACGACCACGTCGTCGACGTACCACCCTTCGTAGGTGTTGGCTGCGCTGTCGACCGTGTCGAAATAGAATCGGATCTGCACGGTCTTGCCCGAATATGAGGCGATGCTGACCGGCGTGGCCGCCTTCCAGGTGGCGCTCTCAGCAACGGCGTTGTAGCTCGCCAGCGTCACCCACCCGCTGCCGGAGTTGATCTGGAGCCGCGCCACGTCGTAGGAACTGGAACCTTCGGTCCTGAGGATGTAGTTGAAGGCCACGGTGGGCGTGCCGGCCGATGGCACGACGAACGAGGGTGAAACAAGGCTCCCGTAATTGCGGCTTCCCGTGTTGTAGGTTCCGCCGCCGGTGGCGCTCTCGCCGGTTCCGTAATAGAAACTCTGTGGGCTGGAGTGTCCGGTGTCGGCCCCGTGTCCCGAGGACAGATGCCACAGGCCGCCGCCCGAGTTGTCGACGGTGAACCCGTTGGCGCCGGATGTGAAATCGGCGCTCAGAGCGGTGCCCCCGGCGATCCCGCCCCACCCGACAACGGCCGCCCGGTACGACCCGGGGATCAGCGCCACGAACGCGCCGTCAATGCTCTGTGCGGTCGCCCGGGTGTCATTCGTCGCACCGTCGTGCCCCTCCGCTTCCACGGCCGCATTCAACAGCAGTTGCACCGTGCACGAGCCTGAAGTCCCCGAAAGGGCCGATACGCCCACGGTATACGTTCCCGCCGCAAGTACCGGTGCCGTCTGCAAGACGGCATCCTTGCCCGCGCCGGGAGCCGACGCCGACCCAAGCGTGAGGCCCGACGGATCCAGGGCAGCCACCGACGGCAGCAGCCCGGTCCCCGGATCGGCGACGATGGTGAGCGCCTGCCCGGCGTCGAGGCTGATCGTGAAACTGTCGGTGTCTCCAGGGGTCAGATAGGTGGTCGTCGAGCGGCTGTAGATGAACCCGCTGGCGCTGGTGATCGCCTGCAACGGAGCCGGAAATGCCAGCGTCGGATTGTCGAGGTAGTAGGTGGCCAGCCAGGCACTGCCGGGATTCCCGGCCAGATCGGTGACGGCGCCGGCCGCCACGCTGACATTGAGAGTCCCCTCGGCCGTCAGGCCCGCGAGCGTGTATCGAACGGTGTCATTGTCCACCGGCGTGAAGCCCGCCACGCTTCCCTGGCTTAAGGTCAGATCGTTGGTGCCGATCGACGCCGGATCGTACGGCTTCGTGAAGTTCACTTCGAGCGTGGTCATCGGCAGCAGTACGTTGCTTCCGGCCGCGGGGCTTGTGGAGACAATTCCCATGGTGGAACTGCTGTATCGGAACGTAGCGGTGTACCGATCGTCAACCGCCTCGCCTGCAATGCCGTCGCCGTCCTGGTCCATGGGCCGCCCGTCGGTCGAGAGAATCTGCGGACCGATGACCATGGTGTAGAGCCCCTCCGCGCTGCTGGACGCGAAGTTGATGCGGAGAGACTGCGCGCTCAGCCAGGCGAACCCCCCGATCGTCGGCTTCAGATCGATGCCGCCCGGCCCGGTGAAGCCGGCCACGTCGGTGCCGATCGAGAAACTGGCCGGATCCATCGCGGTGTTGAAGGTGAAATCGAGCGTGGTTGGCGTGCTGCCGACCACGCCGTTCGGAGTCGAGCCCGTAACCAGGGGCCCGGCGCCGACGAGCAAGGGGACCAGCACATTGGCGATCGGCGAACCCCGGCCCGTCACCAGGTCGTATCCAGCGCCCGCGGAGTATCCATTGCTGCCTGTGACGATGTCGTGATATGCGCTCGACGACATGCTGTACAGTCTTGGCAACGTCTTGGCGATGCCGTCGAGCGGCCCGAGCCCCGACAGCGACCTGGCCTGGTCGGCGACGGCGATGATGCCTGCCCAGCAGGGCGATGACAGGCTCGTGCCGCCGAGCACGGTCCAGGGTGTGCTTGTGCCAAAATCATAACTGTCGCATACGGAAACACCGCTGCTGGGGTTGGCGTCGAACGCGACGTCCGGGATCGTGCGGCGCGTCGAACTCTGGGTGACAACTCCTTTCTGATACGTCGGCTGGTTCTCGTAGCTGCTGATGCCCCCGCCGCTGCCGGACCAGCCGCTTTCGCTGACGTAGTTGCCCGAGGCGTCTACTGTCAATGTGGTTCCGCCGACGGCCACCACGTTCGGCGATGTCGCGGGATACCCGCCCGGCGCGCCGTTGTCGCCGGTTGAGGCGAGGAACGTGACCCCCGGGTGTCCGGCGGGCGTGGTGAAACAGGTGTCCAGGCCGGTCACGGCCGAGTCTTCGTCGCGGCCGAAGCTCATGGTGACGGCCACCACGCCGGGAATGGTGCGCGCATAACCGGCCGCGGCTTGAATCAGGTCGGCATCCGATGGCGTGGTGGCTTCCACCAGCACGATGCCGGCGCCCGGCGCCATCGCATGCGACCATTCGATGTCCAGCGCCGCTTCCAGTGCCCAACTGTTGCCCTTTCCGGCCGGGTCGGTCCCGGGCATCGTCGACCCCCCGGTCTGGTTGACCCGGGTGAAACTCGGCGGGTTCGGCAGCCCGAAGGCCAGATCGAAGGCCTGCAGGTCGGCCCAGGCGGTCGGGTAGTCGTAGGCATCGACGATGGCGATGGTCTGCCCGGTGCCGTCGCCCGTCACCGAGCCGAACATGATCTGGTCGATGCCGTAGGCGCGGCGGACCTTTGCCGGAGTCAGCCCCGTCGGGCCGGATGTGGCGAACGGCGCCAGCGTTCCGTCCGCGGCAAACGCCGGCGTGCGGTCGAGAATGACGTACTTCGGGGCGTACAGCCCGGCAATCGACTGGTGCGAAACCTCCAGCCCGGCCGCCGTCTGCACGCCGACGCATCCTGGCGGCAACACCGGCATTCCGGGATCGCCGCCTGAGTTCAGGAGCGTACGCGATTCGAGTTGCTCGACCGCATGAGCCGCGGCCTTTCCAAGACTGGCTAATCGGTGGCCACGGCGACAGATTGAACGTGCAGACGAGTTTACGTTGCGGCGCACGATCCCCTCCTTCATCGCATGATGCATGGTAAATGGCCGGACAGAAGATACATAGAGCCCCTATCTCGCTGTAATCATAACGCAATGTCGAAGGATCACAAGCGAGAAACGCGGTTTTCTTGGGACTGAAAAATCCGTGTGTTGCCGGTTCAACTCCGGCTCCATCCATGTGTCTGGGGATGAGAAACCCGTTCCCGCTTGCGAATCTCGTGACGTATCGGACCAGAGTGATCGCCGCGGGACAATAGGCAAAGGCCGAGGCCGGATTCGAACCGGCGAATAACGGATTTGCAATCCGTCCCCTTAGTCCACTTGGGTACTCGGCCGCGATTCCAGCACAATAACGCGGTTTCCGGATTCTGGCAAGCACCTCCGTGCATGGCCGGGCATGGCGGGCGTGACTGTTCTTCCGGGAACCGCATCTGGCCGGCTGAATTTCGTGGCACGGGCTTCCAGCCCGTGGTGTCGGTACTCCGACACATCTCCGTTGCCCGGAAAAATGGTCGCGCCCGGCATGGCCGGGCATGGCCGGGCAATAGTCTGGGTCAATAGGTGGTCAAGTGCATCGCAAGAATCTGATACGGCGTCGGCGGTCATGGACAGGCGGCCGACGGTCGGTGTCGAGGTCGGCAGGTCATCGGTGCCCGTCCGCGGGGCCACGTTGCCCACGGCTTCGCCTGGGGCGGCCGCGGCTCGGTCAAGCCGCAGGACTCGTTCGAGGTGGTGCGGGCTCCGTAGATGGTACAATCATCGTCGTGAGACGCCGCCTCGGCATCATCCTCGGCGTCGGGTCGCTGCTGGTCGCGTGCAGCGTGGTGGCGATGTTGTGGCTGCGCCATTGGGTCCCGACGGCCTCGCCCCGCAAAGTCTCCTACCGCTACGTCAAGGTCAACCTCCAGTCTTTCACCCGCGAGACCGGGCGTGATCCGCTGCACCTTGAGAACCAGCATGTGATCGTAACCGGGATGTCGTTGACCTCGTTCAGCAGCGGCGAGTTCAACCTGGTGCAGCCCTTCTTCGGAGACCATCCGCACGGAGGCGGGTCGCTCGCTGTTGCCGTTCCCGCCAACATGACAACGCCGCCCAGCAGGGAGATGGTACGCGTCTACGGTAGGCTACAGGTCGACGACCCAACCGACCGCCCGTATTATGGGCTTCATGCCGAGCGCATCGACAACCTGGACACCATCCCGCATGTGAACGGCACCGTCGATTGGGCTGTGATCGCCGTCGTGGACGGGACGCTGGCCGCGTGCGTCGCGCTGCTGGCGTACTGGGCGATGCGCGCCGTCTGGCGCGCCTGCCGCCCCGCCCGCGGGTTTCCGCCGTGGTGTTGCCCCAAATGCGGCTACGACCTTCGCGCCACCCCCGATCGCTGCCCCGAATGCGGATCGACGTTTGGATTTGGCGATCCACACGGCGCGCAACCTGCGGAAGCGGTAGGGCCGCCGCCACAGGTCCCGGCCCCGGGGCCGAGCGGAGTCACGAAACACGAAACACACGAAGAAGGAGGATTTGCAGCGGACGGCATGGTAGAATCATCCTGGATGCCTGTTTCGACGCACGCCATCGCAGAGCAATTGTCCCCGTGCCTGGGTGAGGATGCGCATGGCGTGGATCTTGACCTTGTTGCCGAGCATCTTGCCCTTTCGCCCGAGCAGCGTCTCGCTCGTGTCGAGGATTTCGTCAACACCATGCGCAACTTGCACGAGAGGCTCTATGGCGACCCCAATTTCGTTTACCGCGTTGCTGAGGCGGCTGAAGGACCATGATGTGCGGTTCATCGTCGTCGGCGGCCTGGCGGGATCGATCTGGGGCTCACCGGTGGCCACCTTCGATGTTGATGTCTTTGCACCCATGACCGACGAGAATCTTGAGCGGATTCATCGAGCCATGCAGGGGATTAACGCCCGTTTCCGTATGCGTCCGGACAAGCTGCCGCTATTCGAGGATCCCGCGCGCCTCCACGGATTCCGCAATCTGAACTTCGATACGGATCTGGGTCGTCTGGACATCCTTGGCGAACTCACCGGCGTTGGCACCTACGAGGAAGTTGAAGCCATGTCGGTATCGATGAAGCTCGATGACATCGACCTGAAGGTCATTGATCTGGACACGCTCATTCTCGCGAAGCAGGCGGCCGGGCGTGACAAGGACCGCTATGCCGTGGTGCATCTCGAAGCGATTCGCCGCCTCCGCCAACAGTCCCCGCCGGATCAATCCCATTGACCCGATTGACACACAGGCCCACGGCTGGTCCACTGGCTGCGTGGCGTCGGAACCCACCACTCAGAATCCCATTCTCTGCCCGCGTTGCGGGTATGACCTGCGTGGCACGCCGTCGGACGTTTGCAGCGAGTGCGGCCGGCCGTTCACGCGGGAGTTGCTACTGGCCCAGACGTTGCCGTGGCTGAGGCGGCGGAACATCGGGCGCGTACGAGCCTTCGTCAAGACCGTTCTCCTGGCCACGCTTAACGGGCGCGCCTGGCAGCAACAGATGCGCCTGCCGCTGGAACTGCGCGAGGCCGCGCGGTTCTTCTGGGTCAGTGTGGCCATCCTGTTGTTGTTTGCGATGTTCGGAGTGGCGTTCTTCCTGTGGGCGGTGGGGCTGGGATCGTTTTTTCTGGATACGCGTGACGCGGGGATCCCGTGGATGTTCGAACCGCGGATGCTCTGGTCGGTGGGAATGACACGCTGGCCAGCAATGTTTGTCTATGTGGGGCTGCTTGTGGTCGAAGCGGGCGCCGGGCTGCGATCTTGTTTTCGGCGGGTGGGCAAGCAGGATCCCACCCAGGCCGAGGCGGCCGGATGCTATGCCGTGGCTCCGCTGCTCATGCTGCCGGTCGTGGCGACCACATTCATCGTCTGGGCCATGTCCGAGCCTGTCGACAGTAACTGGCTTCGCTCGCCTCTGCGAGTTTCTGTGGCGCTCGCACTCCTGGTTGTGAGTGGTCTGATCGCATTTCCAGTGCGAGTGTATGGCGGACTGGTCGCAATCGGCGGAAAGAGGGCTGCCCGGTGGGCCATTGCAGGGATGCTGCTCAGGCGCCTATTGGCCGCCGTCGCCCTGCTTGGGGTTCTGCCCTGCTGCGTTGGGTTTGTTTGGATTGTTGTTGACACTCTGCGGTGAGGAAAGGCGTGCGAGATCGCGGTATTGTCGGTATTGTTGCGCATACCCCAATGGACGGTAAAGCGGCCAGTCTGGCTGTGACGGTAGATGGCGATGGATGTCGGCGGGCAGCCCGTCTATTCCCATCCGGATGGGCGTCTGGTCGGCGTAATAAAGGACCGGGCGCTGCCCGGCGGGAAATCGTGAATCCTGCAACACCAGATACTGCATGGTGGCGCTGTCTCCGGCGCAGATGTCAATCGGAACCGACGGGAGATATGCCGGCACGAGTTGCTCCAGATTCACCGGCCAGCGTCCGGCGTCCGCACGAAACAGGTGGACGGCAATTGCGGCTGCCGCAGACCGGCGCGCCATACGAGACTCGAAAAGCAGGGTGATGATGGGCGAGAGGTCCTCGGGTCCTCTGTTGTCGTCGTTGGAAACCCAATCGAGGTAAAGCCAGCGAATTAGTGTCGGCGGGTGACCGGACGGCATTCTGGGAAAACCCTCCCACATGTAGTGCCAGCCTTCAACCATGGGCACCCAAGTCGACAGCGGCATTGCGCGCCGCGCGGCCGGCAGGCTTTCGGCCTGTGCAGCCTCCGACATCCTCGAAACGTAGATCGCCCAGCGAGCCTTGGTTCGATTTGCCAGCGGAGCCAGAAGTCGGTTGAACCCATTGCCCGCCGCGTTGACGTCTGTGCAATCGAAGACCGGCTGGCGCCAGCATGGGACCGCATCCACGGCACGCTGGAGAGGCGTCTCATCGCAAAGCTCCGCCAGCAGCGATTCCAACTCGCGCCGGACCTCGGGATCGGACACCCCGGCAAGTCCGGCCACGGAATAGTGAATCGACAAGGTCGTGCTTCTATCGAAGTAAACGCCCATCATCACATCGCCAAGGCCGCCATTACGGTAGAGCGATGCTGCCGTATGCACGAGATCGCGGAGTCGGCGGATCGCCTCGGCCTGATCGCCCCGGCTTTGACTGTAAATCGCTCCTTCGGCAATCGCCTCGCGCAGTCTCCAGCAATCCGTGACATTAACTGGTACTGCTGTGCCCGTCTCCGGCGACGGCTTGTGCGACGACTGTTCCCACACCACCCGTGCCCGCCGGGCCAGCGACAGGACGGCCGCATCCGACGCTTCGACCTTGTGGTGGGCTTCAATCCATTTGGATTGCGACATGCTTTCGGGCTGGATGTAGTCGCCGGCGTCCGGCCAACCCGGTCGCGTCGAGGCCAGCCTCGCCGCCCGCAGCAGCAGCGACCAGTGCTCGTCCGCGTTCTCCGCCGTGATCACCCATGGCCCGTCAACCCACGTCCCCGCCGCCCTCATCTGCGTTTCGGCCGCGTGCAGCCGATGTTTCCAGAGCATCCCCCACCCGATGCGCAGGACGACCAGCAGAAGGATCGTAGCCGCCAGCCCGCGCCACAGACGTCGGCCCCAGACGTGCAATGGTGGAAGAGGATGTTCGGCCGGCTGTGTCATGTCCTTTGACGGACGCATCCTCGCCACGCGCCCCAATCCTGGAACCCTTGGACCTTTGAACCCTTGAACTCTTGAACCTTGAACTCTTCATCCAGCGACGGGCGTCTCCTCCCGCGTCACGTTTTCCTCCGCCACGACCCGCCGGCGGATCGGCCGCAGATAATCCCGCGCCAGCACGCTCAGCCGGTACATCAGCAGGCAGTTCACCCCGCCTTCGGCCACGCGCCCGAGGAACTTCGCGGCGATTCCCGCCGCCGCCGCCGCCGTCTGCGACAGATGCTGATGCGCCACATTGCTGAGTGAACCCGCCGCCGAATCGGCGGCCGTGTGAACGCCGCGGGCGGCCAGCACGTTGGCCACCAGGTGCCCCAGGATCACCGCCGTGCCCCAGCGCCCGGCCCGCACGTTGTAGATGCGGCAGAGGTCCGACACCATCTGGTACGAACTCCACAGCACGATCAGCGTGTCCAGCCCGCCGCGCGGCGAGGCGGCCGTGAACGTCAGCACCCGCGTGTAATACTGCTTCACCTGCCGGTCGGCCACCGCGTCCAGCGTGGCCAGGAAACCCGACTCGTACATCGCCAGCCACTCGGGGTCGTCGGCCGGTGCGGTCCGGCCGCTCAGGTGAAATCGCGTTCCGCTGAGCGTCTCGATCTCCACGCGCGTGAAGCCGGCCTGCCGCAGTTCCCGCATCTCGCGCGGGCGGTCCACCGGGTAATCCTCCAGCAGGCTGGCCAGGACCTCGCGTGCCCGGGCGGCGTGGTGCTCGCGCATCTCGCGACGGGCCTGGTCGAGCCGCCGCAGGTCCTTTTGCAGGTTGAGGTCGAGCGTCGGACTGACCCGCAGGCGCAGATATCTCCAGGTGAACCGCATCCCGCACCAGGCGAGCACGCCCGCCAGGATCGCCAGCAGCGTGTAGCCGAACGGACGGGCCACCGCGGGCAAAAGCGCCACTTGGTTGAAGAGCAGCGCCGCCTGCGACGCCACGAAGAGCGCCAGCACCACCGCCAGCA
Organism: Tepidisphaerales bacterium; assembly: GCA_044450885.1. Taxonomy (GTDB): domain Bacteria; phylum Planctomycetota; class Phycisphaerae; order Tepidisphaerales; family Tepidisphaeraceae; genus JANYKD01. Next base: position 5,336 of record JBIOJL010000001.1, on the reverse strand, counting down.
CGAAGAGCGCGTTGAGCAGCGTGGTCGTCAGGCTGTGTGGTTTGCCGAGTTGTTCGGCCCAGGGCGACTCATCATCAGCATCCTCCGCCGGCGGCGACACCGACACCGCGTCATCCAGCAGGTCCAGCGCATACGGCGGAATCCCCTGCGCCGGCCCGGTCCGCTGCGCCTGCGGCGCTCCGACCGGCACCGCCTCGCGCAACAGTTCAACGGCGGCCGGCGACTGTCCCGGCCGGGGGCGGCTGAACGATGATGGGATGCTCTGAGTCATGGTTGCTCCAGTATCGACACCCCGTCACATTGTACGTCGGGCGGGTGATGGGGCAATGTTGTTTCTCAAGCGGTTGTATCGCCGAAGGCTGCGTTGGCGAGCCGGACATGTCAGCGCCAACGGCGAAGTTCGTCGGCCATCGCGCCAAACCCGATCGGAAACGCCCGTTCAAACGCCTCAACCTCCCCTGCCAGCCTGCGCGCTGATTCCACCATCTTCTCTGTCTCCAGCGCCAGGGGTGGCGAAATCGTCCCGTAGAGTTCCTGCTTGAGCTGGCGGCGATTCAACGCGGGCCGGCCCTCGCCCTGGCCACGTATCCAGGCAGCTTCCGTGTAGTGGGGACTGCGACGGAAGAGGAGCCAGGTTTCAATCGCAGGCGGCGTGAGTCCAATGGCCACGCGGAAACGCTTGTTGCACGGACGGGCGGCCAGCGCCTGGCACGCCCGGTTGGCCTCGCGCATCAACTGGCACCAGCGGCAGTCGGACTCGGCTGCCGGGTCATGGTTCCGTGCGTGGTACGGCGAATCGTTCGAATCAACGACGACAATCAACCCGTCCGCATCCGTCTGGAAATACAGGTCGAGTATCACGGCCCGAAGCAGTTTCACCACATGGGTCCAGCCGTTTCGCGGCCGGCGCAGCGCCTTGCCTGCGACCGGTTCGATTGGCTGTCCCAGCACCGCCTCCGCCAGAATCCGGACGGCAGCTTCGTCGGCCGACGATTCGCTGAAAACCGCGATCTTCATGGCGTAACCGGGACTCCCCCCAGGACGCCGGCGTACCAGAGATCGCCCAGGTTCGTGTCGTGCAGGATTTCCGAGAGATCAGTGCGGTCGGAAAGACGATGGAAGGAGACGTTATCGTTGTTCCGCTCCGCAATGACCACTTCCTCGGGCCGGTCGCGGAACAGGTCGAGCATCGACGGCGAATGGGAGGTTGCGATAACCTGGACAGGCTCGCGGTCGTCCCCCGCATCCTTGGGATATGCCAGGCGCCGCAGCACGTCGCAGACATCCCGCAACAGGCGAGGATGCAGCCCGCGGTCGGGCTCCTCGATACAAACAACGGACGGCGGATCCGGCAAGTACGCCAGCGTGAGCATGGCCATGGCAAGCAGCGTTCCTTGAGACAACGCCTTGGATGGCACGACACCACGGACACCTCGAAGCCGCAGCGAGAATGCCTTCTGGCCGGATCTGGGCGTTGTGAACAGAACGTGGTCGTATTCAGGAAGCCAGCGGCAGAGGTCAGAATTGATGGCCTCGAATCGCTCCGGTGCGGCGTCGCGGAGTTGATCCAGAACCGCCGTCAGATTCCTGCCCGACTCGGCCAGTTCAAGTCCGGCCTGCACCGGCGATTCGGCCGCGATCGCGATATGATCGAGATTGAACACTCGGATTCGCGAAACGACCCTCTTCACACGCTCGTCTGCAGCCTGGGGCGCCGGCCTAGGTTGAGGCTTCCACTGCTCGCGCCAGACCGCTTCCTCCTTGCCAAAACGCATGTAAACGCTGACTGACGGCGGCGCATCCTGCGGGCTTAACCCAATGGGCGTGAATGAGGCAACATCCGTATTGGCAGAACCCTTCAGTGCGTTTAGCGCCTGAAGGACGGTTGTCTTGCCGCTTCCATTCGGCCCAATCAGCAGCGTCAGCGGCGACAGTGGCAGTGTCGCCTTCTTAAGTATCCGGAAGTTCTCGAAGTCAATCCGTTCAATCATGGGCACCGCCGCATCTTCACGACCATTATATCGGCTGTTCGTCGCCACGCCTATGTGTGTGGTAAGTAAGCAGGCAGCCAACCTCTTCAACTGCGACCAATCCCAGGGCAATTCCCGCGGGGGCGGACAGATGGCCAGCGAGGACGCTGGCCCCACTTTGGCGGCCATTGGCCACATATGCAGTCATTCTCCCTCCGCCCCATCCCACCCGATGAACTTCATGATCTCGTCCATCCCGATGCTGGGAAACGGCTTCTGGCCCAGCAGATCGAGTTTCGGGGGCTCGGGGGCGGCGAAGCGGTAACGCTGGCCTTCCCACTGCGTTTCGGCCGGCCACTGGCGGGGGACGGCGGAGTTGGGGAACTCGAGGTACTCCAACTCGGCCGAGCGCCGGGCCCAGCCGCGGATGCGCGGGTATTCGCCGCCGTCGGCGCCGGCTTCGATGGCGGCGCAGTAGAAGAAGTCCACATCCAAATGCCGCCGCAGCGTGGCCGCGGCCAGCAGGTCCTGGGTCATGGCCTTCAGCAGCGCCCGCAGGTTGGCCCGGTCGCGGCTGTGGACGACGTCGGCCTTGGTGGCAACGAACCCGATCTTCCGCACGCGCGACGGGCCGAGCCGCAGGCCCGTGAACAGCGCCTTGGCAAACCCCGTGAGCAGATCGGTCTTGGTGCAGCCGGGGTCCAGCGCCTCCAGCATCATCTGCAGCGACCAGCGCGCCCCATAGTACGCATCCGGCCCGCCGGCGAGGATGGCACAGACATCCACCAGCACCAGCAGCTCGTCGCAGTTCTCAAACCCGCGGGCCAGCGGCCGGGTGATCGCCTGGTAGTAGTCGTCGTAGCGCTGCGCCATCGTCGCCGCGAGTTGCGGGTTGGCCGACCGGGCGGCCGCGCCCAGCGGGACAAACTGCGTGGTCTCATCCAGCCCGCACACGCCCCGGCCGACCAGCCTCTCGACCGGCAGCGCATGCGCCGGCTCGTCGCCGCCCCTGGGATAGAGCTGTTTCTCGTGGACCAGGAACGTCGACGGGCAGACCAGCGGCAGCATCTTCCGCGTGAAGTTCGCCAGCGCCATCTTGTAGGCATTCAGCAGCGCCGGCTCGTTCAGGGCCGGCTGCTCGAGCAGGTGCAGGAACTCCTCGGCCAGCACCCGGTACTGTTTGTTGCCCTGCAGCCGGTCCAGCAACCAGTCCGACCACTCGGCGTAGCTCTTGCCCGCCATGGAGAAATCGGCCAGCCGCTCGCCGGGGATGTCGGCCAGCGTGTGTTCCTCCCCATACAGCCCGGCCGCCAGCCGGCCCAGCGCATGCCGGCCGGTGCGGTAGAACTTGCAGCGATACTCGCTGGTGGCCACCGTCTTGTCCGGCCACTGCTGCGTGCGGTAGTAGTCGCGGTATTGCCGGTATGGAAACCCGCCCTCATCGGCGAATGGCGGGAGCTGCTGCACGTGGCGGGTGAAGTGGAAGAAGCCGAGCTTTCGTTCGTCGGTGTCGTCCAGCCGCCAGATGCGGTCGATGACGCTGACCAGGAACGTGCTCTTGCCCGAAGAGGCCAGACCAACGACGCCCGTGCGGTGCCGCGCCTTGAGCGGCCGGGGCCAGCCGGAGCGGCGGACCGAATCGTCGGCAGGAGTCGAGTCACCCATAGGGTGGAATAGCCTACTCCACCGAGCCGCTCGCGGCAAAGCGGCTGTGACCGCGACAGCTCATGGGTGTGCCCAAGAATCCGGGCGACAATGGTCGCAACAGTGCCGCCAGTGCCCTCGCTGGCGGTCTTGATCGATGGTCGACTCTGCCGGTGAGGGCACCGGCAGCACTTGACCGGATCTTTCGGCACACCCACGGCTCATCGCGACGGGTCATCGCGGGGCCACGGTAGATCATCGCGGGCGACCAAACCCCACGGAATCACGGCGCAGCAGCAGGCCCGCCCCGGTGGTAACGGGGCGGGCCGAATGTCGGGCAAGGCACGTTGTCCAGACCGGCTTCTACGTTAGTAGTGCGGGAGGAGAATCGTGTCCAGGTCGATCTGCGGCTCAACGCTGGTGTAGTCCTTGCTGGTCGCGGGGCTGTTCTGCTGGTAGACGCCCGTCGTCTGACCCTGCATGGTGCCGGCGGCCGTGTAGATGTTGTCCATGCTGGCGCCGACCCAGGCGCTCTGGGACCAGTCCACGTGGCCGTCGTTGAACAGAACGTTCTGGCCGTCCTGCTCATGGTTGCGGCTGTTGAGTTGGCGGTTGTCGCTCTGGGCGCTGGCAGAGTTGGGGTTGTTGGACGGGGTCTTGCCGGTAAAGCCGTCATTGCGGTCGCCGGCCGTGGCGAAGTCGGCCGTCACGTTGGGCGACCACTTGTAGCCGGCCTGGATCGGGCTGATGGCGCCCGCGGCAACGGTCTGGCTCGTGGGATACGGGTTTGCGAACGAGTAGGAGACGTTCGTGGCGCCGGAGAAGTTGGACACGTCCTTGTTGGTCAGCGTGGTGCCGCTGGCATTGGTGAACGTGTCCTTCTCCTGATTGGAGCTCGGGCAGACGAACACTTCCTGGTTCAGGTCGGTCGTGCGCACCAGGAGGAACATCGCGGCCAACACGTTGTTGACGCCGACGTTGCCCTGGCCGCCCACGGTGAAGGGGTTGGAGTTCGGGGCGTTCTTGGCGCCGCCCAGGAAGAACGAGTTGTCGGTGGTGGCGCTGCCGCTGTTGGTCGACTGGGCGGGGTTGTAGTAGGTCCTCGGGAACATCTTGTTGTCATTGGCGTAGAGCTGGAGGGCCTGGCCGATCTGGCGCAGGTTCGAGGCGCATTTCACGCGGTTGGCGCGTTCCTTGGCGGCGTTGAGCGCCGGCAGGAGGATGGAGATGAGCAGGGCGATGATCCCGATCACGACGAGCAACTCGACCAGGGTGAAACCCCGGGAGCGGCGGACAGTACGGTGCGTCATAGGGACGCTCCTTTCGTAATGCGTCGCGGCGTGATGCGGTCGGCGTGATCGACGTCAATCAAAGACGGTATTGATGATTGCGGTTTGGCGTCAACCCGTTGGCTGTCCGCCGTGCGTCGATCAGGCTTCTGCTTCTCCGCGACAGACCTGGTTCCCCGGCGAACGTCGCCGGGGGTTTCCGGCGCCATGGCGGCAACACTGCCGCCATTGGCTGCCTATCCGAACTATGCGCCAAGTCCCATTACAGTTCAAATACTTCCACCTAACATCTTCATATGCAATCATGACAGTTCACGTAAGAAACCATGTCCAATGACGGTGATGTCACGAATGTGTACGGAAAGACTCATGCGCCGCCGGACAATTCCCGTACGTGCGGCCGGAGGCGGCTCGGGGAGTTGATGGTTGATGG